>JANPFJ010000142.1:0-50350 GCA_031423355.1 Gemmatimonadaceae bacterium
GCTGCCGCCTTCCCCGAGCGTGCGGATGGAAGTGCACGGTTCGTGGGTGGACACCCGATGGCCGGTTCCGAGAAGTCGGGACTCGGTGCAGCCGATCCGCTGCTCTACCAGTCTGCCCTGTGGGTGCTCTGCCCCCCCCGCGATCTCGACGCTGGACGTCTCGGTGTCGTACAGGCGATGGTGCAGGCCGTTGGCGCGCGCGTCGCAATGCTCGACCCCGAGTTGCATGACACGGCCGTCGCACGCATCAGTCACATCCCGCAGGTGCTGGCGTCCGTGCTCGCGGGCTGGGCCGGCGACGACGACGGCACAGCGGAGGCGGCCCTCGCGTTGGCGGCTGGCGGCTTCAGGGACATGACGCGGCTGGCGCTGTCTCCATGGGATATCTGGCGAGACATCGTGGCGACGAATCACGCGCCGATCGCGGACGGACTGCACGCGCTCTCAGCACGGCTGGCGGTCGTCGCCGCGGCCGCGCGCAGACTTGCCGATGGAGTCGACGCAGAGCCGACGGCGCCCGACACGACCGTGCCGCCCGCCGAGACCACGTTTCGCGACCTGTTCGCGAGCGGGAAGGCGTTCCGTGAGCGGTTCCGAATGCCGCGGAAGGGCATCGTGCACGATCTGAGCGAACTGGTGGTGCGCCTCGAGGACCGACCCGGGCAGTTGCTTGCGCTGTTCGCGCCGCTGGCCAACGCCGGCATCAACGTGCAGGATCTCGAAATCCTGAAAGTCCGTGAAGGCGAAAGCGGAACGATACTGCTTGGCTTCGCGACACCGGAGGACGCCAGGCGCGCGCAACTGGCAATCGTGGCGACCGGTTTCAGCGTGGCATCACGATAGCGATAGCGCAGACGCTGCGTCGGTCCGCGCCATCAGGCCGCTGACCTGAGTTTTCCCGTCTGCGCCGTCATCAGCCTGCGTTTTACGCCGTGACCAGAGTGTCCGACGTCAAGACGGTGCGCTGCTCGACCGCGCGTCGTACCATGCGCTCGAATGCCGGAAAGACCTCCGGATCGAGCTCGGTGCCCTGCAAGCCACGCAGCAGGTCGAGCGCGCGCGCCTGCGTCCACGCGTCACGGTACGGACGCTTCGAACAGAGCGCATCGTAGATGTCACAGACATGCACGATGCGACTCGCATAGTGCGCATCGCGCTCATACGTGACGCTCGGGTACCCGCCCAGGCCGTTGAACCAGATATGGTGCTCGTAGGCCACGGTCGCTGCGAGAGCGTTGCCGCTGCCACGCTGACTGAGAATCTTCGCTCCTTCCACCGGATGCGATCTCATCTGCGCGAATTCCACGTCGGAGAGTTTCCCGGGTTTGACGAGCACATTGGCGGGCACGCGCACCTTGCCGATATCGTGCAGCAGTGCCGCCGTGCCGATCGCGCGGACCTTGCCGCCATCGAGCCCCAGCTCTTCGCTCAACCCGATCGAGAGCATCGCGACGTTGCACGAGTGCGTGGTGGTATACTGGTCGAAGGTCTTCAGTTCGAGCAGTGGCATGACCAGATGCTGCTCGCGATGAATGGTGACCGCCAGACCGTGCACGATCGCCTCGACTTCCGCCATCGGCACGGAGCGCCCCGCCGAGACCTCGTCGTGCACGAACTCCACGGCGTCAGCTTCTTCGGTCAGCGAAGTGAGTGACAGCGATTCAACCACTGACGCCAGCGTGTCCGAGGCGTCAGCGTCGCCGCCCGTCGCCACGATCAGCCCACCGATCCGGATTCCCTGGCAGTTCCACGCTGCCGACATCTTGCCGCCCAGCGTGAGGCGCACGCGCAGCGCGGCCAGGAAATTCTGCAGGTCTTCACCATTGGGCGGCTGCGTCGCGTCGATTTCGATGCGCTGCACGCCAACCGCGGCCAGCCGCGTGCTCCACTCCCAGGCGCGCAACTCCGTCAGCACGCGGGACCCGATCACGATGTCGCCGTCGATGAAGGACAACTTCAGTGTCCCGCACTCGCTCAGCATCTGGAGCATCACTTCGTGCGTCTTGGCCAGCACCGTATGCCGCGACGGGTGCTCGTCGCCATACAGCGACAGGGTCGCCATCGCCTGGCCGAGGGCGTTCAGAAATCGCAGCACGGCGTTCATCGGGCGATGACCGGAACAGACTGTTGGGTTGGGGAGCGCCAGTGAGCGTCGCCCTTGACGGCGTGACCAAGGCGCAGCGCGTGCGCCACCGCGGGATCGTCCGCATAGTGCCGCTGCAGGGCGTTGAGCGCGGTGGCGTTCAGCAGCGACGGCTTGGCCAGCACCGGCCGCCGGAGGAACGTGCTGCGCGTGATCACCCGCCCGAGCAGCCAGTCCCGGACAGACGGCGCACCCGACATCGCGGCCGCACGAATCGCCGCGATCCGCAGCGCGATGCTGTGTGTGCCCGCATCGACGAATCTGACGAGGTGCCCAGTCGCGCCGATCGACAGCCCGTGACGACGCCCCTCCTGAGGAGCGTACAGAAAGTGATCGACAAAATCGAGAACCGCCGTCACCACCCGTTCATCGGGATCCTGCAGTCCACGCCGAATCGCCGCGTCACGCACCGCATCGAGTGCGAGCAGCATCCGCACTGCCTCGACGCGCACCATCGGATTCTCGTGATCGAGGAACTTCAGCATCGAGCCGACATCGCTGTTTCCCTCCTGAGCGACGATCAGATCGCGCAACAGGCCGAGCAGGTTCCGGGCGAAGAACCAGCTTGCGCCGTCGAGGCGCGCGATCAGCGTGACGCGAAGCGCCTCGCCGAAGCTCCGGAGCCGCTCGCGAATGTGTTCACGCGCCTCGCGCGACTCGGCGGCGGCGAGCGCCTGCAGCAGTGTATCGGCCATTGAGACATCGAGCGTCTCGAGGAGTGCCCGCACCGCCGGTTCATCCGCCGGATTGGCCTGCAGCACACGACGCACGGCATCAGGCGCCATCACCTGCGCGCGGAGCATCTGCGCGGTGACGGTATCCCCCGCCGTCGCCAACCACTCCAGCAACAACGGCAAGCCTCCGCCGTCCACTACCGCAGTGACTGCAGCGACCGTGTCGTCGCCGGCCACGTCGATCTCGAGGGCCATCTGCACGACGCGCGCCGCTTCGGTGAGTCCGATATCACTGTCGTCCGACCGTTGGCCGAGCGATGTCACCGTGCCTTCATGCACCAGGGCAATGCTGTCGAGCAGGCGCACATGCTCCTCGGGATTCGGGTCGCTCAGGACCCATCCTTCCACCAGCTCTTTCGCAGCATTGCGGAACGTCGTATCCATCCGGACGTCTCGCTTGTTCACGGCGTGCTGTGACAGTTTCGTCATCAGGCGCAAGAGATGATGTGACAACTCCTGCTCAGTCGCGCCTGCGGCAACTTGCAACCAATTGCTGACGGCGAGCACAGGCAGCACATCGACGACCTGCAGCATGAAATCCTGCTGCACGGCGCGCTGCCCGAGGCCGCGGATGATGGGCGCAAATGATGAGTCGCCCAGTCGAGAGATGACCGCGTGCAGGCGTTCGCCGATCTTCGCGCGGAGCTCCGGCGGCGCCTGGGCCCCCTGTGCCGCCAGGTTCATCAGCGCCACCGCGGTGCGGCGCGCGAACTCCGGCTGCGACACCAGCGCCTGGAGCGACTGCGCGATATCCGTGACATGTGCTTCTTCCTTCAGCAGCACGTCGAAGGCCTGCTGATCGTCCCCGGTCGCAGCGATCGCGTCCGAGCTGCGCGATGTACCGAAGCCGTACTGCCGCCCGGTGCCATCCGTCGCAATCTGCGCCAACGCCTGCCAGAGCGCCGCCACCGACGCATCGGCGCTACGATCCGCCTCACCGAGCATCAGGGCATCGTACGCCAGACGACCGATGATGATGCCACTGATCGTCGGCGGCTCGATCGGCGGCGCGTCACCTTCCCCGTCTCGCGCCGACTCGATCGCCAGCCAGCCGAGGAGCTGCTGCAGGCGTTCCAGATCAACACCGGAATGAAACGTGAGCGCGCCGACGCCGCGGCGATGCAGTCGGGCGCCCAGTTCCCGGCCGATATGTGCCGCACTCACCAGCGGCTGGCCATTGACGAGCAGGTCGTGCTTGGCGACGCCAAGGGTGAACGTGGAGCGCGTCAGCAGCACGCTGTCGAGAGCCGTGATCGCCTCTTGCTCCGTCTTCACCACCATCGGGTGCGTTGGTCCGTAGGTGCGGCGCCGATTGAGCGCCACATGCAACCGGGTCAGGAATGTGACCAAAGCCGCCTCGCCCTGCTGGGGCGACACGCTGGCGGTGAAACGCGGGGTGGGTGAACTGCGCTCGGCGGTGGCGGGCATCACCTCCCAAGACGGACAAGACGTCATTGGGGTCACGCCGCTACCGAATCAGGGCTTGTTTCTTGCCGTGCCCATCCATTGGCGGAGGCCCCTTCCGGCTGGGCCGAGCGGCGACGAGCGCGCCATCCCACTTCCCCACCAAACACACGGTGGCGCGGCGCAGATCGCCGCCACAGCTTGAGCCGATGCCTCAGACCCTCACCCGACAGGTCACAAGCGTCGCCTTCGCAGCGTACACGCTCGTTGCCTGCAGCTCCGACCTTCGGAGCGCGGTCCCGAACGACAATCGGGCCCCAGCAGGCTATCTGCGCGGCGACACCCTCGTCTTCGAGCTCGATGCTCAGCGCGCGGCATGGCGTCCTGACACGGATGTCGATACGGCCATGACGATCTTCGCCTTCGCCGCGCGCGACGGGGTGCCCCGCATCCCTGGGCCGCTGCTGCGCGTCACCACTGGGACGGTCGTCGAAATCCGGGTCACGAATCAGATCCCCGACTCGACGCTGCTCGTGCATGGCCTGCACCCAGGCGCTGTACACGACACGATCCGCGTCGCACCCGGCGCAACCCGGACCACCTACTTCACGGCAGCGCAGCCCGGAACGTATCTGTACTGGGCGACCACCGCCTCGGGTCGTGACGCGCCCAGCGACACACGCGAGGGTCCGCTGGCGGGAGCAATCGTCGTTGACGACCCGCGCCAGCCGCCGGACCCGAGCGAACGCATTCTGGTGCTCACGACCGTCGATATCCTGCCCGACACCACCAGACCTGAACCGCGAGACGATGTGTTCGACCTCGCCATCAACGGCTTGTCATGGCCGCATACGGAGCGGCTTCGTTACGCGGTGGGTGACACGGTGCGCTGGCGCGTGCTGAACGCGACCGGAGTTGAACATCCGATGCACCTCCACGGTTTTCACTTCACCGTCACGGCGCGTGGTGACGGCAGCAGTGACACCACCTACCTCGCGGGTGCACGACGTACCGCCGTCACGGAGTACGTCGTTCCCGGCTCGACCGTCCAGATGGAATGGACACCGACCCGGCCCGGGTCCTGGCTCTTTCACTGTCACATCAACGATCACGTCGTCCCGTTTCCCTTGCGTGACGACTCGACGCGCGCGCACGCCCACGACGCCCAGGACCCGGCGGAACATGTGCGACGCTCCATGGCAGGGCTCGTGATGGGCATCGAGGTGCGAGCACGGACGCCCGACCAGCACAGCCCGGTGGTCGGCGACATCGCGCATCGTCTGCGACTCTTCGCCCAGCAGTCCGCTGCGCCCGCGGTCGATGATACGGCCTTCGCGCGCGGATATGCACTGCAGGCCGGGGCAGCGCCGCCGCGTGCCGACTCCATCGTGATTCCAGGGCCGATGCTGCTGCTGACGCGCGGCGAACGGACTGCCATCACCGTCGTGAATCGCCTGCCGGAAGCAACCAGCGTCCACTGGCATGGCATGGAGCTCGAGAGCTATTACGACGGCGTGGCTGGCTGGAGTGGCGCCGACGCGCGTCGTGCACCGATGATTGCGCCGGGCGATTCGTTCGTGGCGGTCATGACGCCGCCGCGCGCCGGAACCTTCATGTACCACCCGCACATGGATGAAGAGGACCAGCTGGCAGCCGGCATGTTCGGCCCCATGATCGTGCTGGACCCCGGCGAGCGGTTCGACGCCTCAACCGATCTGCTGTACGTCATCGGACGGGGGATCACCGGCGGCAAGCGCGGGGCGCTGGTGAATGGCGCACGTCTCTTCACACCCGTACGGTTGCGGGCAGGAAAAACCTATCGTCTGCGGTTCCTCAACATCGGCGCAAATGCTCCCGCGACGGTCGTGCTGCATGTCGATTCGCTCCCATTGCGCTGGTCGCCGCGTGCCAAGGACGGCGCCGACGTCTCACCGACCCAATCCATCGAACAGCCCTCGCAGCTCCGTCGCATCGCAGTGGGCGAAACCTATGATTTCGTCTGGAAACCGACCCGGGCAATGCGCGCCACTCTCGACATCACCGTACTGGACGTGGCCACCTTCAGGATTCCGATCGAGGTACGATGAGCGGCCTCGATTCCCGCGCTGTGCGTTCCTGAGCCGAATCGCTCACCGCGGTGTCATGAACCACAGCACCGGCGGAATGGGCCGGTCGATCCGCGGCCGATCACGACCATTCGCCACGATCCAGAGCGTGGCGTACACCGAACGCGCGACCGCTTCGAACTTCACCGGATCCAGCTTCGACACCTCGTCGCCCTGCGCGTGATAGTCCTCGTGCAGTCCGGTGAAAAACTCGACATACGGAATGCCCTGCTCGATGTACGGCGCCGCATCGGTACGAGGATAGAAGAACTCGTGCTGCGGATCCTCGAACCTCCGATCGAAGCGAACGTAGGGATGAACGCGTGTGACGGTGGCCAGCGCGGAGTCGAGCACGGTACTGAGCACTCCGGGGCCTGAAACGAACACCTCGCCGGGGCCCGTCAACTCGTCCTGCCCTGCGATGGTGGTTCCAGGCACCTTCGTGCGACCGATCATGTCGACCGTGAAATGCGCCACAACCTGCTTGGCCAGCGGACCATAGGCGAGAAACCGCGTACCGAGCAACCCGACTTCCTCGCCTGAATCCCAGATGAAGAGAATCGATCGTCGCGGGCGCGGACCACGCAACACGGCGCGCGCGATGCTGAGATTGCCGGCGGAACCGGTCCCATTGTCGTCGGCGGCATTGTAGATCGAATCGCCGCTCGACGTCACTGCGGTGCCCACGGCACCATCCAGATGCGTCGAGACGCTGATCCACTCATCCCGCAGCCGCGCATCCGCTCCATCGATCACGCCAACGACATTGTAGGAGCGCTGCCGAACCGTCGTGCCGCCGAGTGAGGCCGTCGCGGTTCCTTTCAGCGCCACCGATCGAAGCACACGTTGTGCCGAGTCAGCTCCCAGCACTGCCGCGCCGCTGGTCGATTCACCATCGAACAGCGCGATTACGACGGAATGCGACAGCAGCAACACTGGCAGTGGGAACGGCGCCCCTGCACGCCCCATGCTCGGCTCGACATCGCGCGAACGCATCACGCGTGTACGCAGTGCGGGCCAGTTGACCTGTTCGCCGCTCCCGGGAATCAGCAACAGACCGCGCGCTCCGCGCGAGCGCGCCTCGTCGTACACCGTCGTGTAGTCCACGCCATACACACCCAGCGTGTCAGCCGCGCCACTCGGACGCATCTGACTGGCGTGCACCAGCAGCCACTGGCCACGTACCGACAATCCTGCGTACGGATCGATCCCGCGCTTCACGGCCCGCAATCCGTTGCCGACATACACCACGCCACCCGCAGTCGCTCCCGGAGCGCGAAACTGCGTCACCAGAAAGTCATCGCCCCAGCTGAAGCGCCGCGACCCGATCGAGAGCGTCGTCCGCACCGTGTCGAGCGACGCCATCACCACGCTGTAGTGCTGTCGATACGATCCGCTGTCACCGGCCGGCCGCACACCCATCTGCCGCAACCGTCGGATCACGAACTCCGCCGCGGTATCCAACCCGGCCGAGAATGTCGCGCGACCCTTCAGCGCATCGGACGCCAGATACGATACGTCCTGCATGAGCTCCGAGGCGACAATCGACTCGGCCGCATCGGTCACGCGCGCATCGGTCACGCGCGCATCGGCGCGCACCGGTGCATTCGGAGTTTCGGTCGGCGCAGAAGTGGGGGGAACGGCGTGCACGCGTCGCAGTCCACGTCCCGCCATCACGCCGCTCACCGCACCGTTCATCACCGCCGCCTGTCCGTTGACGAACACCCACCGCATGCCCGTCGCAGGCTTGGTCGGTTCCACATAGGTCGCTTCGTCGCGAATCGTCGCGGGATCGAACACGATCACATCGGCGAACGCACCCCGGCGTAACACGCCCCGGTCAGTCAGCCCGTACGTGGCAGCCACCTGCGCCGATGACACCTGCACCATCCGCTGCATGGTGATCACGCGCCGCTCCAGCACATACCGCCGGATCTTGCGCGGATAGGTGCCGAACAGCCGCGGGTGCCCCTCCGATCCGTCAGAACTCGTCATCACGAACGGGTCGCGCATGAACGTCGCAATGTCAGCTTCGGTCATATTGAACGAGGCCACACCCATGTCACCGGCATCGCGGATGATTTCGAGTGCCGCCTCGACGGCTGGCAACTGCTTCAACGTGGCGACGTCCTTCAGCGTCTTGCCGACCAATGCCTGCGTGGCGGCACTGCCCGACGTGAGCAGGATCGTGCTGTCGCCGCCGCGACGCCGCAGATTCTCGCGCATTTCGGCCAGCATGCGAGTGCGCTGCGTCGCGTCGGCGATTCTGGCGCGCAGCGAGTCGCGGCCACCGGCCTGCGCCCACCGCGGCAGCAGCGACGCACTCAGCGCCGTACCGCTCGCGGTCCATGGATACTGATCCGCCACCACCTTGCAGCCTCGCGCTCGCGCGGTGCGCATGATGCCGAGCACACTGTCGGCCTTGCCCCACACATCCACGCCGAGCGCCTTGATGTGGCCAATATTGGTCGTCAGCCCGGACTCACACCCGATACGGATCGATTCCCGTACCGAGTTGAGCAATCCGATGGTATACGAACTCTCGTCGCGCTGATGCGTGTCGTACACGCCACCAAACGGCTTTGCCGCCGAGACGACGGCAATCACTTCGTCGGTCGTCGCGTAACTCTGTGGCGCGTAGAACAGTCCCGAGCCCACGCCGTACGCCCCGTCGCGCATCGCCACCGTCACCAGTGCCCGCATCGAATCGATCTGCGCGCGCGACGCCGGTGCTGATGATGCGCCAAGGACCATCTCGCGAATGGTACCGAAGCCGGTGAGCGCGTACACATTCGTGCCGATCCCTGCCCGCTCGGCGTCACTCAGCGTCTGCGCCACGCGCACCGGGCCACGCCCGTCAGCGCCCAGCACCACCGTCGTGATGCCCTGCATCAGGGAGGACACATTCTGGCGGCGGGTCGAGTCCAGTCGTGCGAGCCCTTCGTAGGCGTGGGTGTGTGGATCGATGAAGCCCGGCGACACGATCAACCCGCGCGCGTCGATGCGACGCTTCGCCGTCAGGCCACGCGGCGCCGGCCCCACCAGCACGACACGATCACCGCGAATGCCGACGTCGGTGACTCGACCGGCCCGGCCAGAGCCATCGTAGACCATGCCGCCGGTGATGAGTACATCGAGTGTCGGCGCCGTCTGTGCAGCAAGCGGAAGGCCTGACACGGCCGCGAACACCCCGGCGCGCAGCACGAGTCCTGCAACGGGTCGTAGATTCATGGTTGCAAGATACGATCGCGCTCCGATACTTCGCCTGCCCTCCACCGACCGCAACCATGATCCGGACCATCTCCCGACGTTCGACGTCGGCCCGTATCGCGGCGGTCGGTGTGTGTCTGACCACCGCGCTCCATGCACAGGAGCGGCCGCGTGCCCGCGACCTCGGCATCGTCGTGGGGCCACACGCACCCGGCGCGCTCAACGCCATCACCGATGTGGCGGGTGTGCGGGTGGGACATGCGACGGTCATTCGCGGCGATTCCACGCGCACCGGCGTCACGGTGGTGTTTCCGCACAGCGGCAATCCGTTCGAGAGCAGGGTGCCAGCCGCGGCTGTCGTCGGCAATGGATTCGGCAAGCTGGTCGGCTACACGCAGGTTGCCGAACTCGGCGAACTCGAGACGCCAATTGCGCTCACCTGCACGCTCTGTGTCTGGCGTACGGCAGAAGGCGTGGCAAAGTGGATGCTCGAACAGCCGGGCATGCAGAGCGTCCGCTCGATCAATCCGGTGGTTGGTGAGACGAATGATGGATGGGCACTGAACGCGATCCGCACGATTCCCATCGCCGACGGCGACATCCGACTGGCGCTGACATCAGCGCAAACGGGTCCGGTCGCCGACGGGACCGTTGGCGCCGGTACCGGCACCGTGGCCTTCGGATGGAAGGGCGGCATCGGCACCAGTTCGCGGGTGGTTCCCAGCGGCCCCTGGACCGTGGGCGTCCTCGTCCAGTCGAACTTCGGCGGCAGCAGCGACCTGCTCATCCAGGGTGTGCCGGTTGGTCGCGAGCTCGGTCGCAACGGAGTGAGACCAAACCGGGATCAGGGAGCGAGCGGTTCAATCGTGATCGTCATCGCCACCGATGCGCCGCTCTCCGACCGCAATCTGCGCCGCCTCGCGTCGCGGGCACTGCTCGGCATCGGTCGGACCGGCGGCTACGCGTCCAATGGCTCGGGCGACTATGTGATTGCCTTCTCCACCAACGCGGCGGTGCGCCGGAACGGCCGCGTGGGATCCAGCGGAACACCGCCAGATACCATCCGTTCGATGGAGCTCGGCAACGAACTCACCTCCGCGCTCTTCGAGCCCACCGTCGACGCAACCGTCGAAGCGATCTACAACTCGCTCTTCCGGGCCACCACCGTCAAGGGCGCCTTCTCGACGGTTGACGCGATTCCGATCGACGCGGTTCGCGCAATTCTTCGCAAGTATGGCATCGGCCGGTGATACCAGTCGGCGATGGGTGTTGTCGTGAACGTGCGTCGATCGGCATCGCGGTCCGGAGCGCGGCATGTTCAATGTGATGCAAGGGCTTGTCAGCCGCCTGCGGCGCGTCACATCCTCGGGACGTTTCGTGCCGGAAATCGACGGACTCCGGTTCCTGGCCATCATGCTGGTCGTCGCCTTTCACGTACTCGCGTACCTGCGTTCCGAGCGGCCGATGTTCGGGCCGGTGCACACTGCCGGGCTGCTCGAGCGCTTCGTCGAGAACGGCTACTTCGGCGTTGAACTGTTCTTCGTCATCTCGGGCTTCATTCTGGCGCTGCCTTTCGCGGCCCACCATCTCACTGGCGCGAAGCCGGTCACACTCCGCCGGTTTTTCGAACGCCGGCTGACCCGGCTTGAACCGCCGTACATCGTCAGCTTGGCTGTGCTGGCCGCCGCCTGGCTGCTGGTGCGTGACGCCCCGGTATCGTGGGTGGCCACGCATCTGCCGGCGCACATCCTCTACCTGCACTCGTTTCTGCTCGGCGCGGAAAGCGGGCTGTCAAGCGTGACCTGGTCGCTCGAGATCGAGGTACAGTTCTATCTGCTCACGCCACTGCTCTCGAAGGTGTTCGCGATTCGAGACCGCATGCGTCGGCGCGGCGTCCTGCTCGCCGCGATGGTGGCCGTGGGCCTGTTCAGCGAAACGCAGCATGTCAACGGTGCGATTCGCGCCGGACCACCGCACCTGCTGCTCTACCTGCAGTTTTTCCTCACCGGCATGCTGCTCGCCGATGTGTACCTCACCGACTGGAAGTCGGCGCCGAAGCGGACGCCGGTGGCAGACCTGCTCGGAATCGCCGCATTCGCTGCGGTATTCGTGGCCGTCGCGACGCACACGTTCGAGTATGCAGTTACGGCACCGCTGCTGCTCGTCGCGTATGGTGCCGTGTTCCGCGGTCCGCTACTTCGCGCCCTCTTCAGCCTTCCGATCATCACCGCGATCGGCGGCATGTGCTACACCATCTACCTGTATCACAATGCCATCATCTGGGTTGCCGCCCGCGCCCTGAAGGATCTTCGGATCGCCGGTGACCCTGCGCTGACCTTACTGCTGAACATCATGGCGTTCGGCACGGCCACCGTGCTGGTGAGCATCCCGCTCTACCTCGTGTTCGAGCGCCCGTTCATGAAGACGGACTGGCTGAGCCGAGTGCTCCGGAAGACACCGCCGGTGCTGCCAGCGGCGAAACCGGAGCGCTGACACGCCACCACGCTACCTGGCCGGCGCCACCAGCCACGGCGACCGCACCACATCCATCGGCATCGTGCGCTTCGCCTCACGCACCATGATCTCCACGTCGCGCATCAGGTTCGCGTTCTCGAGCACGATGCCGTGCTTGATGGTGTGCACGATGCCGCGGGTGCGCCGCACCTCACCGTCCGGCCCACGCACCAGATCGCCGAACGCATAGAGCAGCTTCAGGTTCGCGGCCGGATTGCCATCGACGATGAGCAGATCGGCCAGATACCCCGGCCGCACGAGACCCAGCTTCGGCACGCCGAGCGTGGTGGCGCTGGTGAGCGTGGCGGCCTTCAGCACTTCGAGGTTGTGCATGCCTGTTTCGCGCATCAGCTGCGCTTCGCGCACCGTCGAGAATCCCGGTGTCGCCCAGATGTACGAGTCGTCGGTGCCGAATGCCACCCGGCCACCGCGCTTGTTGAAGGCGAAGATCAGGTCACCCCACAAACGATAGGCCTGCGTCCAGTTGTACTCGTCGTCCGACGTCCAGTCGACGTGATACGCACCATGATTCGCCGGATTCGGCAGGTTCCAGTTCCAGAGCGCCGGGTGCGTGTATTTCTCATGCCACGGCAGGCTCATCGCACGCACCGCGTCGCGGTTCGCTTCGTACACCACCCGCGTCGGGAGCATCGTGACGCCACACTTCACCATCGAATCGGCCACTGCGCCGAGCAATCGATCTCGGTCCGCTTCCAGCCAGACCTTGCCCGCATAGCGGAACCGCTGGAGTTCGTTGCCAAAGCTGTACTCGGGGCCAAAGTCCTGCGTGGAACGATTGAGTGCCGATTCCGCGTAGCCGTAGTGATGCTCGATCATCGTCACACCGGCACACGCCGCCTGCACCGCGTTCACCACCGCGATCGTGCTCGGCGGGATGTGAAAGCTCGTAATCTGTCCATTTGGCTTTGCCGCGGCCGCGATGGCCTTCACCAGATCGTAGCTCCACCCGTTGGAGTCCATCGAGATCACACGAATGCCGCGTGCCGCCATCGCCTTCGCCACCTCGGGCGCGCGCGTCGGATCATCGATCTCTGCCCGCGAGAACTTCGTGCCGCCGCCCCAGCTCACCAGCGGGTAGAGGCGCGGCGCCAGCACGCGATTCTGGCGTGACCGGTCCGCTTCGGTGAGTGCGCTGTCCACGCCGCGATCGCTGGCAGGCACCATCGTGGTGACGCCCATCGCCAGCTTCAGATAGTACACGTACGACAGCGGCATTGGCTGCGTGCGCAGGTGTGTGTGCAGGTCGAACATGCCCGGCATCACGTACATCCCCGTCGCCTCGATCACCCGATCGCCGGTGGGCCGGTCCGTGGTACCGCGCCGCGCCGCTGTGACCGGGTCGAACGCGATCATTTCCGTGATCGTATTGCCCTCGATCACGATGTCGTACGGTCCCGCCGACGGGCCGCCGTGTCCAGGAATCACCATGGCGCCACGTATGACGAGTCGCTTGTAAGGCCCCGCCGCGAGGTCACCGAAACTCACCGGTGCCGCCAGCGGTCCGGGGGTCGCGGGTACCGTCTGACTCTGCAGGAATCCTGGCAGCAGCGCAGTTGCTGTCAGCGTGAGCACAACGACGCTCGTACGACGAAACGCAAAGCGGCGGGGGAGGCCGTTGGGCATGGGCATAGGTGTGCGGGTTGGGGAGGTGCGCGGAGGGGTAGGACTGTTGCAGCAACGGATGCCGCGGTCCCGGCGTTGCGTCATTCTCTCGCGGCCTGCCACGGCGCCCCATTCAGTTGGTGTCGCTACCGCCGCCGGGCGCCTTTCCGATTAAAACTCCGTCCCCATCCCCCCAGAAACTCCGTCCCCATCACCTCCTGGCGTCTAACGGACTCCGGGCGGTTGGACGACGAGCAGCCGCCCGAACGCCACCAGAAACGCCGCCCCGATCACCCCGCCGATCGCGTAGACCACGTCGTGCTCCGAGCGCCACATCCGCAGCGACGAGAACGCGATGTTCGTCATCATCATGAGGTTCGCCATCAGCAGCGGGCGACCGAAAATGCCACCCATCATGGTATGCCGCTGGAACCAGTTGAGGAGAGCGAAAGCAAACAGTGCGCCACCCAGCATCCCTGTGATCCAGAGTGCGAGAGGCGGCATCGCCGGCGCCGATCGTGCAAGGATCACCTCCGGCACGAACAGCAGAACGAGGCCTGTCGCCGCGTATGCCACGCTCACCACCACCAGCAGTCGATTGATCGGGAGCGCGGATGTCATCGTGCATCTTACACGGCTGATTTACCATGGAGTTGGCATCCACGCGGCACCGCGTGCCCCGACGCGCACGAACTCCCTCAGGCGCCCGGCATTCGTCACGCCGGAGGACGGCGAATCAATTTCCTGTTGATTTGACGAATCAAAATACTGGCCGTACAATCCGCCCATGCGATTTCCCGACGACGTCGGACAGGTCCTCCGCGACTACCCACGGATCTACTTCGCCTGCCATCGGCGCCACACCCGTGACCCGCTCACCGGCGACCTCGTCTCGCTGCGCCACGTCCAGCTCCTCGACCACCTCGACGAGACCGAGTCGCTGTCACTCGGCGAACTGGCGGACCACCTCGGCGTCACGCCGAGCACCACCTCCATCGCCATCGATCGCCTCGCGAAACGCGGCTATGTCGCCCGGACACCCGACGCCGTCGATCGCCGGCGTGTGCACCTGCGCCTGACGCCCGCCGGCGCCCGCGTCTGTGCCGCGCACTCCGTGCTCGATCCGGCGCTGGTCGACAGCATGATCGCTGCGCTGCCGGACGATGATCGCCGTCGCGCCCTCGACGGCCTCGAGCTGCTCGCACGCGCGGCCGTCACCGCATCCGGCGGCCGCAACCGCGACCGACCCTCCGACACCCTTCACTCCGCCTGACCGGCAAAGGCCGAACGATGACTTTCCTTGCCTTCTTCGCCTTCATGCTCACGGTCACCGGAGTCCTGGCGGTGATCGCCGGAAGCCGGATGCCGCGAGATCATGTCGCGGCGGTGCGCGGGATCTACAAAGCCGCACCGGCGGCCGTCTGGGCGTTGATCAGCGACCCGGCGCAGTCGGCCTCCTGGCGTGGCGACGTGAAGCGCGTGGACGTGCTGCCCACCGGCAATGGCCGTCTCGCATGGAAAGAGATGACCGACCGTGGCGTCACGACGTACGAAATGGTCTCGCAGGAGCCGATGATCTCGCAGATCAGTCGCATCACCGACGAGAAACTGCCGTATGGAGGGCAGTGGGAGTTTCGCCTGACCCCGGTTGCCGGTGGCACCGAACTGCTGATCACGGAGCGTGGCTTTGTGAAGCCGGCCATCACGCGGCTGCTTGCACGCACTGTCTTCAGTCCGACAAAGAGCATGGTTGCGTATCACCAGTCGCTGGCGAATCGACTCAGGGAGCGTGCACAGATCACGACTATTACCGAGGGCTGAGCTGGGACTCGAGCTCACCGCGCGTGCCACGCTCGAGCCGACGGACGCCGTGACCCAGACGGGTGATGGCAAGGTGCTGCGGGAGAGTGATGAACTGATACTGCGCGGTGCGCGACGTCAGCACAACACCCGCTACAACACCCGCTGCCAGTATCCGACGTCGATCCAGCGATCGAACTTGAAGCCGACGGCATCGAAGTGCGCAACTTTCCTCATGCCGAACTTCTCGTGCAGCGCCACGCTGGCATCGTTGGGCAGCGCGATGCCACCCATCACCGCGTGAATCCCTCGCTGTTGCAATAGCGGGAACAGCGCGCCATACAGCGCAGACCCAACACCATGGCCCTCCGCGCCTGCGGCGAGATACACCGTCGCCTCGACCGAGAAGCGATAGCCGGAGCGTTCCTTCCACTTCGTGGCGTACGCGTACCCGATGACCCGACCATCACCCTCGGCAACCACCCAGGGCAGTGTCGCCGACCAGACACTCTCCATGCGCCGCTGCATCTCGGCAGGCGTCACGAGTGCCTCCTCGAACGTCACCGCTGTGTGCGCGACGAAGTGGTTGTAGATGACCGTGACCGCGTCCGAATCGGCCACGGTCGCCGCACGAACGGTCGTGCCATCAGCTGTCGAATGCATGGAGCCTCTGCTGGACGGTGTGGCCGATCGGACGAACACCGCAACACTGGTACGACTGACATTGCGGTCCCCGACGCGTGCCGCAGCCCGAAGCCGGACGCGATGCAAAGCGCCTGCCGCAACGGACGCGGCTGGCAGTATACTGGACGCGCCGTCAAGCCCGGCACATGACGGCGCGTTCGGGCTCATCCTCGGATTGCCCTCCGCCTTCTCACTCGACATCCTCCACAATCAGGACTGGGTGTGGGGCGTGGCTCTGATGCTCTCAGGACTGTTCTTCGTCATCGCCGTCATGGAGATGGGGCCGGCGAAGTTTCGCGCCGAACAGATCGGCAAGGTGGCGCCCATCGAGACGGCCGAAATGGATGCTGGGCGGATGCCACCGAGTATTCCGTAGCCAGCGTTCCCGGTGCCGATGCTCCTTCACAGCGCGGTGTCGAAGCCTACCAGGCCGAGACACCGCGCTGTTCTGCGTCGTAGAACAGCAGGTCGACGTTGCCCGGTGAGTGCCCAAGCGCACGGATGAGGAGCGCAACCTGCCCACGGTGATGGACGCCGTGGTTCGCTGCATGCTGCAGCAACTGGCCAAGAGTCATCATGCGTACTTCCCCCGTGCTGTTCGGATACGCCACTTCTCGAGCGAGATCTTCGTCGCTGCACGATGCGAGTAAGGCGCGCACCATCGCCTCGATCGCCGCCCACGCCTCGACCACTGCCTCGAGTGTCGGATAGTGCTCGGCAACGAGCGCGGCGCCACGCACCGGACCACCGCAGCGCTCGAGCCAGCCCCATTCGGTGCTCATCATGTGCACCAGTGTGTTGCGAATCGAGCCGAGGCTGCCGGCGACAGGTCGTGTGAACTGTTCGGCCGTCAGCTGTCCGATGATTGAGAACAGGCGCCGGTTCGCCCAATAGCCATAGTCGTATTGCCTCAAAATATCGGCGACTGTCATCCCAGACGATTCCTCAGGAAAAATGATCGGTTGACGCTACCTGCTGTCCCCGACGGTCATGGTCGGATGCGGCACCGGCGATCGTCGCGGCCAATGCTCCGATATTCATCGTCGTGTGGGTGGACGACGACTGCACCGATAGCTCAGCACATCGTGTGCGTCACCGGTTCGCGCGACGATGGATTGTACCATCGCGCTAGCGCACTGTCAGCCGCCACGCGTCGGCGGCGTGGGTCGCCAAAGCACCAGATCGACGGCGACGGCGAGCACAACGCCCCCAGTGTAGCAGAGCAGATCACTCCAGAGAAATCCCTGGCCGAGCGCCAGTGCACCGAGTGTCGTGGCCCGAAGTGCATCGAGCCAAGGCGCACGATAGAGCTGACTGCATTCGACCGCCCACGCGATCGCCAGCGCAGCCGCGGCCAGCCGGCGTCGCGCCGCGCCCGGTGCCGCGATCGCACACAACCAGAACACCATCGTGGCCCAGAGCACATCACCCGCGTACTGGGCGACGAGTGTTGGCAGCACGGCGCCAAACCGTCGCGAGCCGAGTCCCAATGCGATGGTCACCAGCAGTACCCTGCTGTACACGGCACGAGAACGTACGCGTCGTCGTGTTGGACTGAGCTGCAATACACCGGATTCCATCCCGCAATCTGCACAGCGCGCGACACCGCCGCACCCCAGGCGACGGCACAGTCGCGGCGCGGCACTGGGTTCAGTGAAGGAAGCGGATTACTCTCCGTCATGCGAACAGCCCGTAACCCATGCGCGTGCTCCATGTGCGCCAGGCCACCGATTGGAATGTGTGCGATGAATGCGCGCATTTCGGCTTTCGCAGAAACCGGCGAGACTGCGTCGTGTTGCGTGACGATGTGGACCATTGCGATGTGGACCATTCCAGCGACACCGTGTCCCATGGCCCGCGGGACCGGCACGTGAGCAACCTGCGCGACGTCCTCGAGCTGTTGCAGCACGGCGTGCAGCTGGAGCAGATGGCGACCCCTGGACGCGCGATTGGCGCTGCCGCGGGGCTGGGGTTTCTGTTCGGCGCTCTGCCGGTCGGCGCCGCGGAGATGCTCGCAATGGGCGCCGGCGCCGTCCGCCCACGTGCGCTCATCGTTCCGCTGGTGGTGGCGCTGACGGCCGGGCATGTCGCGGGAAAACTCGTCTGGTACTGGATTGGAACGCTCGAGACGCGTGTGACCCATCCACGATTGCGTGCATGGATTGAGCAGGCGCAGGCCTTCAGGCGTCAGCATGCCCAGCTTGGGACAGGGCTGCTTGCCACATCGGCCTTGGTGAGCGTACCACCCTTTCACCTGATGGTGGTGGCATCCGGCATTGGACGGATCCCCATCGTGACCGTTGTGTTGACCTCGTTTGCGATGCGACTCCTCCGTTTTGGGCTGATCGCCGCGTTCCCGACCGCGCTCAGGGCGCTGTTCTGAGCGCTCAACCCTTGCGCCGAGCGGAACCGAACCGGCCGCAACCGAGTACCTCTGGTTCCGTGTGCTCTCTCCCCGTCGCCTGACCGCTGTGACGCGTCATTCCATCCAGCGATTGTGCGCCGCCGCACTCGTTGCCGCGACACCGGTGGCCAGCGTCTCGGCGCAAACAGATACCGTGGCCGCCATGACGCCCCAGCCGGCGCCGTCGATGTCGCCGCGCATGGCGAACATGGAAGCATCGTTCGTGCGGCGGCTGCCGGTGATGGCCATCGCCGCCGTCAGTGCTGCCACAATGACCCAGGCACTCGGCTCACCGACCAGCTGGCCGCGCACCTGGGGCGGCTTTGGACGGCGCGTTGGTGATCAGGCCGGATTTGCGGTGATCGAAGAGGGCACGCGTCTGGCACTCGGTGCCACCGTCAGCTGGGTACCCGACACACTACCCTGTGGCGGGCGCGGCACATCGCGTCGCGCTGTGCGGCTTCGCGCAGTGCTGCCTCGACTTGGGTGCGCAGTGCGAGAGACGGTGCTGCTTCGCACTCCGGAGGGTCGCCCGCGTCCGAACTTTCCACTTGGTGTCGGTGTGATCGGCGCTGCGGCGGCCTCGACACTGTGGCGCCCCGAGGCGGACACGCCAGCACATGCGTTGTCGCTGGCCGCAACACGAACGGCAATCGTGTTCGGCGCGACCGTGATCTCTCACCTCATCAGCGACTGGAAGCAGGACCGCAAGCGGTAGTGCCGGAAGAGCAGGCCCCTGCTCGCATCGTGGGGCGCTATTGTCGCTTGTTGACCGTCGTGATCTCGATGGCGCCAGCTTCATGCCCGGGGCCGCGCATCTGAATCGCACGATTCTGATCCAGGAATCGCATCTCGACGATGCTCGATGCCTTCACCGTCTGCAATTCATTCAGCGACGGCTGGCGGATATCGTCGATGTAGAGCACCGGTTCGGTGGCGCCGCCACCGGACGCGCCGCCCAGGCTTGCGCCCATGCCCCGGCCGATATTCATCCACTGCGGCCGCAACGTGCGAATGACGTCGGCGGCCGTATTGACGTTCGCCGCAGCTTCCACCAGTTCGTCCTGGGTGATGCGCATGCGGTCACCACGCTTCTTCTTCTCCTGCGCCGACAACGAGTCAGGAATCACCAGGATGGCGAAGGCAAGCAGAAGTCCAGCGATCAGTGGTCGGCGCATGAAAGCCTCGGGGAGGTATGGGCGAGTCGAACGATCACGGGCAACTGCGCAGAAAGCCGCGGTCTCCCAGCGAAATCACGCCCAGACACCATCGGCAGCGGTCGATGGTTAGTCAATGGGACACAGGTGACGGCGTCTCCGGCATCGCCACCGAGGCGTCCGAGATCAGCCGCTCGGTCAGCTCCCACAGACGCTCCGCACGCGCTGGATTGGTCGCCTTCGTCGAGAGCGGCTGCGAAAATGGCGGACGGGTGGCGCTGTTGCGGTTGCCCCAGCTCCAGTGCACTCCCGAAGTGGCGAACGCATCGTCCGTCACAACCTGCGCCAGGCGATCACCAGCCATCGCCTGCGTGACGTACCCCTTGGTGATGTTCTTCTGGAACCATGGGAAGATCGTCTGAAACACACCGGGCGTATCGCGAAACAGCGCGGTGTCCGCCACACAGCCGGGATACAGCGTGTTGAAGATGATCCCCGTCGTGCCATGGTAGCGGCGATGCAGTTCCCGGCTGATGATCATGTTGCAGAGTTTGCTGTCCTTGTACGCCTTGCCCGGCTTGAACGGCTTGCCATCGATCATCGCGACCGGTGCCTTGAACCCCGCCTCGAGTCCGGCCAGCTCGCCAAGATCCGCGGGTGCGGGAATCGGCACCTTGCCACCGAACTCCTCGGAGTTTGCAGTGACAGTTCCCAGCGTGATCAGGCGTGGTGATCGCGCGCGCTGCAGATCAGGGATGAGCAGCGTCGAAAGCAGAAAGTGGCCGAAATGATTCGTGGCCACACTGACTTCAAACCCATCGGGTGACCGTTGCGGCGACGTCAGTCGCGGCAGATAGACGGCGGCGTTGCACACCAGCGCATCGAGCGTTCGACCGGTGGCTCTGAATGCATCGACAAACGACCGCACACTCGCGAGGGAACCGAGATCGATGTGCAGCGGTGTGACCTGCGACGGGTCGAGGCCAAGCGAAGTCGCCGCAGCGGTGGCCTTCCCGAGATCGCGACACGCCATCACCACATGCCAGCCGCGTTCCACCAATGACTTCGTGCCGAAGAGCCCAACGCCGGACGAAGCGCCGGTGACGATGACCGTGCGGACCGCAGGTGAATGCATCTCGGTACCGGTCAACGATGTCGTTGCAGCAGCCACGGCATCGCCATCCGAATGCCATTGCCCACCATCAGCGTATGCCCTTCGTTCGGCAGCTCCTGATAGCTGCCGGTCGGCGTGCCACCCGCCGCCAGTTTCACTCTGCTCGCCGGAATGATCGGATCGAGCTCGGCACCCACGAACAACACCGGCGGTGCTCCATCGACCTTGACCACCGACCCGCCGGCAAGACAGACAGCCGCTGCGATCACCGTCGGCCGCTGCGCCGCCAGTCGTGCCGACAGTCCGGCACCCATCGAATGACCGAGGACATAGACGCGCGTCGTATCCACGTTGTACTCGGTGCGGAGCTGTGCCAGCAGTACGTCGAGATTGACGGGAGACGCACCGAAGGCCGTCGTCGCCGGCGACACCAGCAACACCCGCTCCGAACGTGCCATCGTCGCCGTGATTCCGGCCCCGTAGGCATCGAGAAAGATGTTCTCGTCGGCGCCGGCGCCGTGAAAGACAAAGAGCACCGGCACCGGCGTCTTCGATTTCGCCACCGCCGCGTCAGCCATGATGCGATACGGGATTACGGCGTCGCTGGCTCCCCGGAAGCTGCGCCACAGATCGCCCGCGTGAAACGCATACGGGTTCTTGCCGCGCTCGAGTGCCGTCACTTCTCGCCGCAGCTCCGCCGCCAGGCGTACCGGATCACTGAGGAACTCGGCACCGCGTTCGAGCGACGGCACATCGACCAGCAAACCGGCACGTGCCTGCGCCGAGACGATGGCTTGCGCCAGCGGTCCCGTGGCATCGAGGCGCGCCAGTCGCGAGAGCAATGCCTCTCGTGCAACAGAGGGCGCACGACCATTCACCAGCCGTGAGCCGGCGGTCGGCGTCGGCGCCAGGGGCGCACCGCTGAGCGCCACCGTCAGCGAGTCGATGGTGCCAACCGCCGCCGCAAAGCGACCGCCGAAGAAACTCAGCGTCGATCCATCGAAAGCGCGATTGACGCGCGCCCGCGTGGTATCGTCGAGCGTCAGGCCAGCCACCACGCGATCGAGGCGCAGGTACGCCTTGCCGAGATCCGCCCGCGTGACCTGAGCCGGGGCCGCAGCCTGCGACAGCGCGAGGCCGGGTGAGGCCAGCAACATGAGTGCACCCGCACAGCCCGCACGGTATCGAGTCGACATCTGCATGAAAGTATTCGTGGGGTGATCCTGCTCGCCGGAAAAGATACCCCCCAACGCGACGTCGCGACACACGAAAGCACCACACGGCGGGCGAAGATCGACGCGCTACCGATCCACGATCGAGAGATACGCTCGCCACGGTCCGACCGCTTCCCGGTACTGTTTCGCCATCACACGCGCCGTTTGCGCCAGATGCCCCAGGTCATGCGCAACCCACGTCGCCAGCAGCTGCTGCAGCGTCACGGCCCCGAACGCTGGGTGGTCACCCGTCAGCGCCAGCTCGCGGGACGTCAACTGCCAGCCAGCCAGCGTGCGCAGGTTCTCAGCCCGCAGCTGCGCAAACTCGTCGAGCAGGTCACGCAGCGACTTGCCCGCGCTCTCCTCGAACTGCGCCAACCGGTCATAGGGCGCAAACCGCCGATCGGTGCCTTGTGCGAGGATGATCTCAGCGCGGGGAATCCAGTCCGTGCGCTCACCATGAATCAGGTGACCCATGATCACATACGGACTCCATGTCTCTGCCCCCTCGGTCGCATCGTACCATGCCGGGCCGATGCCACTCAGCAATGCCGCGAAGGTTGCCGGCGATCGCTCGAGTACCGAGATGCCCAGATGAAGCTCAAACTCCATTCCCGACCTCAGTCGATGTGACCACGGACACTCACGCACCTGTGATTTCAAGCCGCGGTGTTACTTCCCCACCCCGTTCACGGTGCCTGATCGCCCCGCTGGTACAGATCCTTCACGTCCACGGCCGCCAGTTCCACCAGAAACTCCGCCAGTTTCCCCGTCAGCAGCGTCAGATACGCCGCCCCCTTTTCGCCGGTGCTGTGCTGCGGATCACCCACCCCTGTGTCGTGCGTCGCCTGAGTCCAGGCACGTTGCGCCCACGCCCACTTCTCGCGGATCGCGCGCAGTCGCGACGGATACGCGCGCCCATCGCCCCATTCAGGCTTCGGCAGCACCAGCGCCGGGTGCAAGTGCAACATCATGCTCGTCTCACGCTCATCCGCATGATCGCCCGGCACCGTGAAGAATGCACCGCCACTGTCGATCTGGAACCAGCTCACGGCACTCAGAAAGACATCCGAATGCTTCGCCTGCAACTCGCGCAACATCTGCCGGAAGTCATTGCCGCCATGCCCGTTGAGGAGCACGAACTTCGTCACCCCCGCCGCCGCCAGCGATGCGATGACATCGTTCAGAATGAGCTGCTGCGTGCTCGGATTGAGGTTGATGCAGAACGGAATGTCGAGCTGGCCGGTCTGCACGCCGAACGGGATGTTCGGCAACACCGCCACCTTCGCACCCTGCTCCCAGGCCAGCCGCCCCGACTCGGCCGCGATGTATTCGTTCTGATAGTTGTCGGTACCGTACGGCAGATGATAGTTGTGCGCTTCGGTGGCGCCCCACGGCAAGACGGCCACGTCATACGTGCAGGACTGCACCTGTTTCCAGTTGGTCTCGGCAATCATCCACGGGCGCGCCGTCATCGTTCACTCCGCGACGACGGCCACCCGTCGCGCATCGGGTGAACCGCGACGCCATCGCATCCCACTGACACCGGACTCACTTGCTCCAGGGCGGCACGATGCTGTTGGCGCGCGCGTACGCGATCATCTGACCAAGGTGTTCATGCAGGTGCGTCGTGGCGCCAATCCAGGTCTGCTGGCCCGTCGACTCGCTGCCGAACATCTTCTTCGACTCCGTCAGCGACGCCGTGGTCTGCGCCTGCATCGCCGCCTTGAGGAAGGCAAACGATGCGGTCAGTTCGGCCACCGCGGAGTCAGGTGACATCGCGCGCTTTTCATACGCCTCGACGGTCTCGTAGCGATCGCCGGTGATGCCAGTCGACGCCGGTGCCGACGTGCCAACGGCGGCCGGCATGAAGTAGTTGTCACCCGCCACATGCATCACCACTTCACCGACCGACCGAACCCCGGCGCTGGGACGGTACCCGTACTTCGCCGCCGGAATCGCCTTCGCCAGGTCCACCATTTTCTTCTCGACGTCAGTCACATCGCGCAGCAAGTCGGTCATCACCGATGGGGTGCCAGTTGCGGTGGCCGCGGCCGCCACTGTCGTGGCAGCCGGTTCCGCGCTGGGTGCTGGCGAGCAGGCGGTGAGCAGGACACCTGCAAGGGCAAGCGGCATCCGGGCGTGACGAAACAGCATTGGTGACTCCGAGGAAAAGAGGGATAGCCGAGGACACTATCCGGCGGCACAGAGAGCGGCAACGCCGGCACCGGGTCGCAAGCCCTGATTGGGGACGGACCCCATCAGTGGGGCGTTCCCCTCCCGCTCGCTTGCTGCCTGTCCGGTCGAGCGTGACTGCTGCTTCTCGAGCACCGGCCGAGCACCGGCCGGGCATCGACGCGATCACGGACGAACGACTCCGCCGGCGCGCTGGCGCAGCCTCTGCCCGCGCGCCATACTCGCACATCTACCGCTGAGTCCTACATCACACGGACGAGTCGACGCTCATGCCTGGCCACCCCGACGTTCCTTCCTCGCGACGCGACTTCCTGGCCACAGCCGCCGGTGCAGCGGCATTCGCGGCACTCCCCACCGTCCGTTCGCGCACCGTTCGCCACGATCCCGACGCGCTCCCCGTCCTTGGCCATGGCGACTTCCGCTACACCATGGATCATGCCTGGGCCAAGCTGCCAACCGGCAAGCGCTTCGGCTACACACATGGCATCGTCGAGGACAAGGCCGGCCGGTTCTACATCGCGAATCAGAGCCGCGATGCGATTGTCGTGGTCGACGCGCAAGGCAATTTCCTGTCGTCGTGGGGACAGGCCTATGCGAAAGGCGCACATGGACTCCGCATCGCGGAAGAAGCCGGCACCGAGTATCTCTACCTCGCCAACACAGCACTGGGTGAAGTCGTCAAGACCACGCTCGACGGCGACGTCGTCTGGCAGGCCGGCCGCCCATATCTCGCCGGTGTCTACACCCCCGATCGCGGCTACAGCCCGACAGAATCAGTCGTTGGACCCAACGGCAAACTCTACGTCGCCGATGGCTACGGACAATCGTGGATCCACATCTACGAGGCGAAGGACGGCAAGTACCTCGACTCGTTCGGCGGGCGTGGCACCGAACCGCACAACCTCCGTCAACCGCACGGCATCAGCATCGACACGCGCGATGGCACACCGCGACTGCAGATCTCCGACCGCGGCAACGTCCGCATCGTGAACTTCACGCTCGAGGGACGGTACCTCGGCGAGGTGGTGACGAAGACCGACCTGCGCTTTCCATGCACCACGGTCCATCGCGGTGACTTCATGTATGTGCCCGACCTGTACGCGCGTGTCTCGATCTTCGACAAGGCGAACAGAAAGGTCGCCGATCTTGGCGACTATCTCGACGGAATGACCTTCACCTCGGAAGATCAGTTCGGTACGACGTTCCCTGACCTCAAGGGATATCCGAACATTCCGCACGACAAACGGCGAGCCGGTCGCTTCATCTCGCCGCACTCGCTGTGGGTGGATCGCATCGGCAACATCTACGTGGTCGAGTGGATCGATGATGGACGCGTCACCAAGCTGACGAAGGTCTGACGCACGCGGATGTCCCGGTCTTTGCGATGGCTCATCGGTGGCTTGGGCGGTCTGGGGGTTCTCGCGTTCACCGGCGGTGACCACGGTGCGCTGCTCTGGCCGTTGGTGGGCCGGTTCCATCCACTCGTCGTTCATTTTCCGCTGGCCGTATTGTTGCTGGCAGTTGGCGTCGATGCAACACATCGCTGGACGCGCGCGGACGCGGTGCGGAATACCGTGCCCGCACTGCTCCTGCTCGGCGCGTGGTGCGCCATCGTCGCCAGCGGCCTCGGACTCGTGCTCGCCGACTGGGGCAGCTACGATCCCGACGTACTGCGGCTCCACCGGCGATTCGGGCTGCTGATCTCGGTATTGGCAACGGCAGCATACTGGCTCCGGACGCGCGCGTCGACAGCTGGCACCGCGCCGCGCATTCCCACGGTCCTCGTCTCTACCCTGCTGGTCGCGTCGATTCTCGCCGGAGGCCACTTCGGCGGGACGCTGTCGCGCGGTGACGGCTACCTCACGCGGCATCTGCCCGAAAGCGTGCGGAATCTGGCCGGACTGCCCCCAGAGAAGGAACTGACACGCATTCACATTGCGAACGCTGAAGCGACGCCCGTCTACGACTCGCTCATCCAACCGATCCTGACCGCGCGGTGCGGTGCCTGTCACAACGCCGATCGCAAGAAAGGAGGACTGGTCCTCACCAGCATCGAGGCATTGCTCGCCGGCGGACGTCAGGGCAAGGTCGTCGTCGCCGGTCGTGCGGACGACAGTGAACTCATCATCCGTCTCACACTCCCACCAGGCCATACCGATGCGATGCCGCCGGATCGCGCCATGCCGGGCGCGGAAGTGGCCATGATTCGCTGGTGGATCGACCAGGGCGCATCGCAGGCGATCTCACTCGCCGCCATTGCACGCCCCGCCTCGATTCGCCGTACGCTGACTGCATACGGACTCGACGAACTGCCGACCGGCATCTTCGCGCTGCCGGTCGTCGCGCCAGACAGCGGCGCGATCCGGACCGCACGCGAATCGGGATTGAGCGTCCTCGCCCTGGGCAGCGGCGTCGGCTACCTCAGTGTCGACGCCACCAGCGTGCCACCCGAGTGGAACAGTCAGTCGCTCCAGCTCCTGCGCCCGCTCGCCGCGAACATTGCGGCGGTCGATCTCGCGCGCGCGCCGGTTGGCGATTCGGCGATGACGCTGTTGGGCACGATGCCGCGGCTGACGCGACTGCGGCTCGCACAGACCCGCGTCACCGACGCCGGCCTCGACGCACTCACGTCGCTGCAATACCTCACCTACCTGAACCTCGTCGACACCGAGGTGTCGGATGCGGGGCTGCGCGCACTCGAGACGCTCCCGCGGCTGGCGTCACTTTACCTCGCTGGGACACAGGTGACGGCCGGCGGCGTCGAACGGTTGCAGCGCGCGCTGCCACGAACCAGAATCGTCCTCGACGAGCCGACGCTGTCCGAACCCGTGCCGTCCACCACAGGCCGTCGGTCACCCTCCGGCACATCGGCGAGACCCTGATGCCCACCTTTCGCCGGAAGACACTGATCGGCGTTGGTGTCATGATCGCGGGCCTCGTCGTCCTGCGCGGCCGCGGCGCGGTAGACGCATTGAGTGCGCCGGTGGACTTCAATCGCGATGTCAGGCCCATTCTGAACGCGAACTGCGTGCAGTGCCATGGCGGCGTACGACGTCAGGGCGAACTGAGTTTGCTGTTCCGCGAAGATGCGCTCAGCATGCCCAAGTCAGGCAAGCGCGCGATCGTGCCAGGAAATCCGGGCGCGAGTGAGCTGATTGCACGTATCACCCATGCGGATCCGCACGACCGGATGCCGAAGGGAAAAGCACCGCTCGCCGCACGCGACGTCGCCACCCTTCGCAAGTGGATCGCGCAGGGCGCACCGTGGGCCGATCACTGGGCATTCGTGAAGCCAGTCGCGGCGCCACTGCCGAAGGTGTCGAACACCACCTGGCCGCGCTCCGGGCTCGACCACTTCGTCCTCGCACGACTCGACGCCGAAAAGCTCCAGCCATCGCCCGAAGCCAGCTGTCCCGTGCTGGCGCGCCGCGTCAGCCTCGACCTCATCGGGCTGCCACCCTCACTCGAACAGGTGGACACCGCCTGCAGGACCACCGACGGCAGCGGCTACGCTCGACTGGTCGATTCGCTCCTCGCATCACCACGCTTCGGCGAACGATGGGCCACCGTGTGGCTCGATGTCGCGCGCTACGCCGACTCCAAAGGGTACGAAACCGACCCTTCGCGTCCGATGTGGCCATACCGCGACTACGTCATCAAGGCGTTCAATCGCGATCTGCCATTCGATCAGTTCACCATCGAGCAGCTGGCGGGCGATCTACTGCCGAACGCCACCACGGAGCAGCGCGTGGCAACCGCGTTCCATCGCAACACGATGACCAACAACGAGGGCGGTACCGACGACGAGGAGTATCGCGTTGCCGCAGTGATCGACCGTGTCAACACGACCTGGGTGGCCTGGCAGGGCACATCGATCGGCTGCGCGCAGTGTCACGGGCACCCGTATGACCCAATCCGCCACAACGAGTTCTATCGCGCGTTTGCAATCTTCAACAACAGTGAAGACTGGGATCAGTACGACGAGTATCCGGTGCTGCCCGGTTTTCTGGCGGCCAACGCACAACGCGGCGCGGCACTCTTCGACTCCCTCGAGACGCTCCGCGCAGAACTGGACAGCGTCGCGCAGCTGCCCGCGATGGAGGCCGCTCGCGCCACCTGGGAGGGCGAGCTGCAGATTCCGGCTGTTGCCGGCCGCGTCGAAGGCACCTGGCTGAATGAGGTCCGGCGTATCGTCGCGACGCCTCGACCGGCGCGAAACGCGGGGCAGCGCGCGCTCCTTCGCTGGGTCTTCAGTGAAGTGGCCGATGTGCCTGCGCTGAAGCAACGTCGTGAACGGCGCGGCAAACTCCGCACACGACTCGCCGCGCTCAAGCCGACCATGACGCCTGTGATGCGCGATCTGCCGCCGTCCCGCAGCCGCACTACGCACATCTTCGAGCGCGGCAATTTCCTCACGCCGACTGACGTCGTCACACCCGGCGTACCGGCCGCCATCGCCCCGGCGATCGAACGCGATGCCGCCAATCGGCTCGGCCTCGCCCGCGCCCTCGTCAGTCCGGCCAACCCGCTCACCGCGCGTGTCACCGTCAACCGATTCTGGGAGCAGCTCTTCGGCGTCGGACTGGTCGAAACCAGCGAGGACTTCGGAACGCGGGGCGCGGCGCCCTCGCACCCTGAGCTCCTTGACTGGCTCGCGCTGCGATTCAGCGGTGAGTTGCACTGGGGCGTGAAGGCCCTGCTTCGCGACATCGTGCTCTCGGCCACCTATCGACAGGACGCCGCTGCGTCGCCAGCGATGCACGAGCGCGACCCGGCCAATCGGCTGCTGGCGCGCGGCCCACGCTTTCGCATGACGGCCGAACAGGTGCGCGACGCAGCGCTCTCCGTCTCGGGGTTGCTCAGCGATCGCATGTTCGGGCCAAGCGTCATGCCGCCACAGCCTGACGGCATCTGGCAGCGGCCCTACAGCGGCGAGAAGTGGATCGCCGATACCGGGGACAATCGGCATCGGCGCGCGCTGTATACGCTCTGGAAGCGCACGGCGCCCTATCCATCGCTGATCACCTTCGACAGTCCGAGTCACGAATTCTCCGTCGCGCGACGGGTCCGCACCAACACGCCGTTGCAGGCGCTCGTGACACTCAATGATCCGGTCTACACTGAAGCCGCGCGGGCACTGGCACGCCGGATGGCCGTCGGACAACCGGCCGAACTGCCAGCGCGCACCGTCGACTCGGTGCTGGTGCGCGGGTATCGCCTCGCCCTGCAACAGACACCAACCGCCGTCGCGCTCACGTCGCTGCGATCGCTGTACCTGAGTGCGCAGGCGTACTACGCAAACCACCCCCTGGAACGCGCAAAGACCACCGGAAGGAAAGGCGCCAGTATCTCACTGGCCGCGCTGAGCGTCGTAGCGGGAAGTATCCTCAATCTCGACGGGTTCATCACCAAGGAGTAGCAGCAGCATGACGAGCCCGCTCGATGCACACCTGCGCAGTCTCAGTCACATCACCCGTCGTCACTTCCTCGAAGTGGGCGCGACGGGCATTGGCGCCGCCGCGCTCGCATCCCTGCTCGGTTGTGACACCAGTCCGGAAGCACGCCTGGCCAGCGCGCGACTGACCACGCGCGATCCGATGGCACCGCTCGTGCCACATTTTCCCGCCAAGGCGAAACGGGTGATCTTTCTGCACATGGCGGGGGCACCATCACAGCTCGAGCTGTTCGACTACAAGCCCGTGCTGGCCCGCCTCGACGGACAGCTCTGCCCCGAATCATTGCTGGAAGGCAAGCGCTTCGCCTTCATCAAGGGCATCCCCAAGATGCTCGGCCCGCAAGCGGAATTTTCGCAGCACGGAGAATCGCGCGCCTGGGTGTCGGACCGGATGCCACACCTTGCCAAGGTCGTTGACGAACTCGCGTTCCTGAAGGCGATGCACACCGATGAGTTCAATCACGCTCCGGCGCAGCTGCTGGTACACACCGGAGGTCCTCGGCTCGGACGTCCGAGCATTGGCTCCTGGGTGACATACGGCCTTGGCACGGAGAATCAGAATCTTCCCGGGTTCGTCGTGCTGCTGTCCGGCGGCACCGGCCCTGATGCTGGGGCGAGCGTGTACGGCAGTGGCTTCCTGCCCAGTGTCTATCAGGGCGTGCAGTGTCGCAGTGCCGGCGATCCCGTGCTCTATCTCTCCGATCCTGACGGCGTGCCGCGCGAACTGCGAAAGGCCACCCTCGACGCGATCAACACCGTCAATCGACAACAGTACGAAACCGTGGGCGATCCGGAGATCAGCACCAGGATTTCACAGTATGAAATGGCGTTCCGCATGCAGCTCTCGGTACCGGAAGCGATGGACATCAATACCGAGCCGGCGTCCATTCACGCTTTGTATGGCACCACGCCCGGCAAGACATCGTACGCCAACAATTGCCTGCTGGCGCGGCGACTGGCCGAGCGCGGCGTGCGATTCATCCAGCTCTTTCATTGGGGCTGGGATTCGCATGGCGCGGGCGCAGCGGAAGCGCTCAACGTCGGATTTCACGACCGGTGCAAGGAGACCGATCGGGCCACGGCCGCGCTGATCATGGATCTGCGACAGCGTGGCCTGCTCGATGACACCCTGATCGTCTGGGGCGGTGAGTTCGGCCGCACTCCGATGCGGGAGAATCGGACCGGGACGGACAATCCCTTTGTCGGCCGCGATCACAACAACGGTGCGTTCACCATGTGGATGGCTGGTGGCGGCATCCGCGGCGGCGTGTCACATGGCGAGACCGACGAGATCGGCTATCAGGGGATCAGCGGCCAGACCGATGTGCACGATCTGCACGCCACCATTCTGCACCTGCTTGGCTTTGATCATGAACGGCTGATTCACACCTTCCAGGGCCGGAACTACCGGCTCACCGACACCTCGGGTCAGGTGGTGCGCGAGATTCTTGCCTGACCCGCTATGCCGCGGTGTTACGCAGCGCGCGTCGCATGGCTGATGCCGTCTTGTGCTGCCCGGTGTGGCTCCATCCCGGCGGCATCACGATGTACGCCAGCTTGTTGCGCAGCCCGGGGGCCTGTTTCACGTCGACCAGCAACGCGATCAGTTCGCCGAAATAGAAGTCGATGAAGCTCCCCGGCTTCATCGGTCGCGTGATCCCGTATTCGGGTGGGATATCCATGTGCTCGTGCTGCAGCGTGCCGAACACCCGATCCCAGATGTTGAGCAGGTTGCAGAAATTGGTGTCGATGTAGAGCGGGTTCCGCGAATGGTGCACCCGGTGATGCGATGGCGTGAGAATCATCCGCTGGAGGGCGCCGAATCGCGCATCGCGCATCAGGTGTTCGCCGGCGTGGATGACGATGCCCCAGGTGCCATCGATGAACATGATCATGAACATCAGCGGCGGACTGACACCGAGCAGCATGCAGACCGTCGTTCGCATGATGTCCGCATAGGGCGCTTCGAGAAAATGATGCGCGTGCGACACGAAGATGTTCATGCTCTCCGGCGAATGGTGCGTCGAATGCAGGCACCAGAGCAGCCGCACCTTGTGCGCACAGTAGTGATAGCCGAAGTGCCCCAGCTCCCAGACGATGTAGCCGTAGATGAACCAGTACCATGTCAGCGTGGCCTGAAAGAGCGCCAGCGGCTGGAACACGGCAATGCTGAACGTCAGCGCCGCGATCGAGATGTAGGCACTCAGCACCCGATTGAGCACGTACGTCAGGAAGATCAGCTTGTATTCACGCGCACTGAAATTCTTGTGGATCAGCGCACGAATCAGCTCGATGACGAGCAGCACCGGCAGCAGCGGACCGATCGCGCCAGTGAAGCCGGCATAGGTGAGCAACGAACTGTAGTCGTTCGTCGCGGCCATCTTGAGCCACGCCGAGATCCCCAGGAAGTTGACGAGCTCCTGCTGGACCAGTGTCAGCGTGTTCACGTGAGACTCCTGTGTGCGACCATCGCCTGCCAGTGTGAGTGCGCAACGACGCCCAAAGGGCAGAGGGAAAGGACCGCCCGAAGGTCCGCCTGATCACAATACCTCGGCCGCCGTGGCTGCAGCAACCCGGGTTCGCCCGCACCGCGCGATGCTTGGCCTTCAACCAGCACGGCGCTGCACGTCGCTGCCGCGCACCCATGGATCGGCGTTGCAGGCGTCGTAGTGAGCCGAATTCCGTGCGGATTCTGCACCGTGAGCGTGACGTTGCGCAGCGCTGCCGCAAAGCTCGCCGCCCGCAGACGCATCGCTTCCTGGACCGTGCGCTCGCGGTGGGGATCCCGCCCTGCAATGACCTCACGCGGGAAGTTCTCGACCTCAGTGTCCGCAGCCACGCCTCGACGGTCTACGTCATCTGACGTATCGCCCCCCGGACGCCCGTCGCCGATCCTGTCAGCGGAAACCGTCTCTGAATCTCCCTGCACCGGAAGAGGAATCATGCCTGCCTCGACATTCGGCTCGTCGCCTGCCGCTCAGTGCCGTACCATGGCTCCGACGACTGTCCCGGTCACCGGGCTGCCACGACCACGTGGCGTGCTGGCGGGTCTGCTGCGGATCACGATGCTTGCCGCGTGCTCACGCGGTGCCGACGGCGTCAACGGACCGGCGCGCGCAGCGAGCGCGTTCCTGCCGGAACGGACCGGTCAACGGCTCGAGGCCGGCGTACTCACGCCGAACACGCTGCTGCGATGGGACTCCGACGGAGAGATACTCTACACCGGGCTCGACGGCGGAAATACCAACCGCGCTCAGTTGCGAGCGATTCATGTCGCCACGGGCGCGCGTCGCCTCATCGACTCCGCCCCGACGCGCGAAACGCAATACGGCGACTTCGGGATGTCCCGAGATGGGTTGCACACCTTCTTCCAGCTGAGTGGAGCCTTGTACTACGCCGTGCCGGACAGTGCGCAAGTGCTCATCGCGCTGGTCGCGCAGCGGTACCTGCCGGGGGACACCCGCCGCATATCGGTTCTCGGCGCCTTGGCGTCCGGCAAGGTCGCCTACAGCACGGCCCCCGATTCGGCGTGGATCTTCGATGCACCGACGCGGACGCAGCGCCTGGTGTCCACGGGATGCGAGTCGGTCGCCGCGGCGTCGCCGGACGGGCGGCAGCTCCTGTGTCTCGCAACGAGCGGTGCCACGGGCAGCATCATCGACATCGCCAGCGGCGCGCGCTCGCCGACCGCGGCGTTCAGCGGACCGTCTTTCGACATCCCGAAGATTTTGTCGGGGCCGCGCGGTGTCGAGCACATTCGCACCAGCCCCTTCGAGCTCACGGACATCGTGAACCTCTCCACAGGCACAGCCATCACCATGATCGCCTCCAAAGAAGACAAATATCTGGACTTCACGAACATCGACAACCTCGACCGGTATTCGTTCGCATGGTCGAAGGACGGCTCCCGTGTCGCGTACAGCCGCGACCTCTGCTACGCCCGCGGCTTCACCTGCGAGCGCACCCAGTCACAGCTGCATGTCTTCAACGTCGACACGAAGGAGACGCGCCTCGCGGCAGTGATCAATCGCGACATCGGCAGCATCGCCTTCTCGCCCGACGGCTCCCGTATCGCCTATCTCACATACGCGGCTGGGGCATCATCGAACATGTACATCGTGCCGCGGCCGTAGTGGCCACGCATCCAGGCGCTTCAGGTGCCAGCGGCGCCCAGGCGGCAAACCTCGGCGGCGGCCCGGTTAGCATCGTCTCTTCGCCCGGTGCGCTCCACTCCACGCCTCCTCCCGCTCCTCGCCCTCGTCGCTGCGACACCGGCAATTGCCAGAGTGCCCGTTCATCACAGACGGTGCGCAAACGTGAGGCGATAACCGCTGGGGTCCTGAGAGGGTGCCCACGACCACGTGGACACCCTTCCTGCGTCCGGGCCACGACCGATGCCCGTCCGTGCACCGCGCCGGATCAGCGGATCGTGAGCGCGACGCCGAGCTGCCCGAAGTTCACAGTGCTGCCATTGTTGCTCATGGCCACGCCATTCAGGAATGGCGTGATGCTCGCCTTGCCGCTCATGGGGATGTCGTAGCCGAGGCCGAGCACGAACCCAGGTCCGAATTCCGACTCGCTCTCCGACTCGAACGAGCCACGCATCATGCCGAGGCCAGCGCCGCCGGTAACGAAGAAATTGTTCGTGAGCGACGGGTAGAAGCGGGCGCGCACGTCGAGGGTCGCGATGGTGAGCCGGGCTCCCTCCTGACTCTTCGTCCAAGCGGCGCTGCCGATGCCCACGAGCCAGTGCGGGGAGACGGCCCTGCCGAACGACAGCCCACCGGTGATGCCATTCGCCCGTTCACTGCAGCCTTCGCAGCCGAACGAGCCGTAGCCGATGCCGCCGCTGAAGAAGTTGCCCTGTCGCGGCGTCGCTGCGCTGCTCGCCTGTGCGCCGAGCTGTGAGCCCATGGCGAGCGCCACGAGCGTGATGAGGGAGAAGCGGATGGGGAGTCGCATGATCGAAGCCTCGCAGAAGGGGATGGGCCGCCGGGTTCGCGCCGGTGCTCCGGCGTGGCCCAGCTGGTGCGCCGGTCGGCTCACCAGGGAATGTCTTCCCGCCTGCAGAGTGCCTCAGGGCCCAACGGGCGCCCATACGCTGCCTGACGTAGTCATCGGGCGGTGATGACGTAGGCATGCCCCCCTCGATGTGAGGGGTTCTCTGCTTCCGCACGACGCCGGCAGGTGCGGGTCAGGAGGGCGGAAGTTCTACGTCAGGACTGGCGCACTTCTACGTCATCTGTCCGATGGGAAGGCTTCTGGCGAAGTCCGATGATGGTGCGCGCGGCCAATCGCGCACTGTTTCACCACCCTCAGGAGGGTTCGCCAATGTCGTTCCGCACCCGCTTCCGTATCATCGTCCCCGCGCTCGCTCTCGTGGCGACGGCCTGCTCGGACGTCACCAATCCGACGTCACCGAAGGTGCACGCCAACCTCACCGGCGAAGCACCCGACGAACTGGGCATGTTCCACCGCTTCGTCTCGATGGGCACCAGCATTTCGATGGGCTGGCAGAGCGAGGGCGTCACGGGTGCCGGCCAGCGCCAGAGCTGGACCGCGCAGCTGGCCGAGCTGGCCGGTCGCCGGCAGACGTTGCCGCTGATCGCCTTCCCCGGCTGCCGCTCGCCATTCGCCGCACCGCTAGCCAACGGCGTGCGCCTGTCGGGCGAGTCGGCGGCGATCAACCCGGGCGACGCCTCCTGTGCCGGTCAGGAGGAGGGCGTGGTACTCCCCGCGCAGAATGTGTCCATCGCTGCCGCCAGCACCAACGACGCGCTCACCGCAACGCCGGAATCGAAGCAGACTGACGCATCCTACCGGTTGCTCTACCCGAACGTCCTGCCGTCGCAGACCACGCAGTTGCAGGCGGCACTGAGCCAGAAGCCGAAATTCATCTCGGTGGAGTTCGGCGGCAACGAGGTGCTCAACTCCCGTTCAGGTATCGCGATCCCGGGCGCCACGATCGTGCCGCTCGCGACGTGGATGCCGCAGTACACCGAGCTCACCGATGCCGTCGCGGCGGAGGTGAAGCGCGGCATCCTGGTCGGACTGGTGAACAACGTTGGTGACTTCCCGAGCTTTCGTCGTGGACAGGAGATCTGGGCGGACCGCGCCACGATGCTGGCCGCGTTCAACATCGAGGTCCTGCCCAACTGCGATGCGAGCACCAACCTGATCTTCGTGCCGGTGCGGATCCCGACTGCGGTGGGCACCGGACTGTTCTACCGCCGGAACGGCCTTGGCACGTTCAAGTTCTCCTGCGCCGGTGGCACCGCCACGACACAGGATTTCGTCCTGACGCCGGACGAAGCCAACATCGTGAACACACAACTGGCCGCCATGAACGCACACATCAGTGCGACCGCCGAGAGGCACGGCTTTGCTTACATGGCGCTGAACGAGCTCTATGGCCGCAGTGACCTGAAGCCGACCTACAGCACGGTGGCGCTGATGACGACCGGTACCCCGTACGGCTTTGCCGTCAGCCTGGACGGTATCCATCCGAATGCCGCCGGGCATGCGATCCTCGCCGGCGCCGCGGCTCGGGCCATCAACGCCCGGTACGGCACTACGATCCCCGAGTCGGCAGGTCTGCTCGCGCTGCGCTGACCGCGTCACCGGATGCGAACGAGGCAGTCAGTGCGTTCGGCGCTGACTGCCTCCTTCGTCTGGCGCCTGCGTGAACACTGTTCCGCCGAACGCTGCCGACGCATCGAACTGGGCGCCGAACCCTCCGCGATCCGCATGCAAACGCTCGAGCCGAACGTGGGCGGTCTCAGTGTTCGCCGAGGAGCGGATGACCGCGCACCAGGTCCGCCAGGGCGCCCCGCGAATCGACGCCCAGCTTCTCGAAGATGTTCGACAGGTGCGTGCTCACGGTGCGGGCGGAGATGTCGAGGGTGGTGCCGATCTCCTTGTTCGACAGGCGACGGGCCACGGCGCGCGCGATCTCGAGCTCGCGCCCGGTGAGCGTGCCCGCCCCCTGGGGCGCGGTGCGCGGCGGCGGGCGCACACCGAGTTCGCGCATCTGGCCGCGCAGGCCGCGCAACTCGAATTCGGCGCCGAGTCGTACGAATACGTCGTGCGCCCGCCTGAGTTCGCGCGTGGCACCGTCGATGTCACCGTCGGCCTGCAGCACCTGCGCGGCGTTGCGTCGCAGTCGCGCCGCATGAAACACGAACGGTACCGCGTCCAGTTCATCCGCAGCCGCGAGCAGTCGTGCGGCCGCATCCGGCGCATTGTCCTTCACGCGTGCGACGAGCGCGTCACCCGCTGCCGCCCAGGCCAGGCCGAGCTTGTGGTTCAAGTCGGTGGACTGCCGCCAGAGCCGGTTGGTGAGCGCCACCACCCGCTCGTAGTCTTCCACCCGCAGCGCCGCCTCGACGAGCATCGGAATCAGCCGGTGGATGGCCCACGCCACGTAGCCGAAGCGATCGGCGAGGGCCAACCCCCGCTCTCCATACTCCAGCGCCCGCGACCACTCGCCACGCGACAGGTGATACATGCCCATGCCGGTGTGCGCGAGGATCACGTTGTGCACGTTGCTGAAGTCCTGCAGCGCATCGAGGTCGATGGTCTCCAGTGCGCCGGCGCCACTGAGCTGCCACGCCTCCTCGAACAGCACGCGCGCGTGGTCCGGCTGGTCGCGCTCGAGCACGATCAAGCCGGTCCACACCAGCAGGCGAGGCAGCAGCGTGCGGCGCATGATGGCACGGGCCAGCGGAATGATGCGCTCCGCGATGGCGAGCGCCTCGTCCCAGCGTCCGACACCCGAGGCGTGCTCGATCGCGATCTCGGCCGTCATCGCCTGCAGGAATGGCGACGCCAGCGCATCGGCCAACGCCGTCGCCTCGTGCACGTGACGGGCGACGCCGTTGCCATCACCACTGAATCCTTCCAGCATCGCCATCGCCCAGTGCGAGGCCCACGCCACCTCGCGGTCACCGCTGCGCGCCGAAAGTGCGAGTGCGTGCGCACCGTGCGCGCGCGCCACGCTGGCGGGGCCCGTCCAGGCGTAGAGCTGGAGCGCGGTGCGGTGCGCCTGCGCCAGGAGTCCCGTGTCGGCCAGCTGCTCCGCGAGTGTGAGTGCGTCACTCACCGCGGCGGTCGCATCCGAGTGGCGCCCCCGCGTCTGCTGGATGTCGGCACGCGCGAGGTGCGCGCGCACCGCCAGGTCGGGGCGACTCTCGGCGGTGGCCACTTGCACGGCCTGCTCGAGCAGCCGCAATCCACCTGGCGCATCACCGAGTCGCGCCTGCTCCTGCCCGATTTGCAGCAACAGCCGCACCTGCGCCAGCCGGTCGCCGTGGTGGGTGGCCGCGTCCAGCGCACGCTCCCACTCCGCCAGCGCTTCGGCGCTCCGGCCCGTGCGGATGTGAGCCGTTGCCAGTTCCTCCAGCAACGGGGCGATGCTGGCCACATCACCGAGCCGTTCGGCGATCTGCAGGGCATCGCCCAACCAGCGCGCCGCTTCCTGGTCGGCGCGTCGAGCCAGCGCATCACGACCCGCAGCGGCGAGGTAGCGGAGTGTGCGCGCGTCGTCGCCGACGCCCTGGCCTCGCACGAGGTGGCGCGCCATGGCGAGCGCGTGCTGGGTGGATTCCGGACCATGGATCTGCTCCAGTGACGACGCGACCGCGGCGTGCAGTGCACGCTCGCGTGCGGCGGTGAGCGAGCTGCGGACCGTGGCCTGGATGATCGGGTGACCAAACTCGTAGTGCGCACCATCCGCATTGCGGTGCTCGACCAGGATGCGGCGGCTGCAAAGCGCATCGATCGCGTCCGCGAACGCGGCGGCATCGAGACCGGCGGAATGCTCCAGCAGCTCGAGTGAGGCGCGCTGCTCGACCACCGACGCGATCTCGGCCACCCGCCGCGCGCCGGCATCGAGTGCCTCCAGTCGCGCCTGCACCGCGTCGCGCACGGTGGGGGGCAACGTGGCTGGTTGTGTGTCCTCGACCAGCCAGCGTTCGCCGACTCGCCGGATACGACCGGCGGCGATCAGCGCCTTCAGCGATTCCTCGACGAAGAACGGATTTCCGCGTGTATGCGACCAGAGCGTGGCGGCATGCATCGCCGCCTCGCCATCCGGCAGCGCGAAGCTGCGGCCGAGCAGGTCGGCGAGATCGTTCGCGGCCAGGCTGTCCACGCGCTGCAGCGTCGCCTCGCGTGCGGCGAGCAGCGAGCGCACCACGCCGCGCAGCGCCGGGTTCGCGTCGCGCCCATCCTCGACGAAGGCCAGCACCACCATGATCCGTGCGCCGGCAATCTGCCGTGTCAGGAAGTGCAGCAGTTCCAGCGACGAGACATCGGCATCGTGCGCATTGTCCACGATCAGCAGGATTGGCTGGCGCGCCGCGAGTCGGGTGAGGAACTGCGTCACGTTCCAGAGCAATCGCGCGCGGCTGCTGCCGTCGGCATCGATGGGGCGCGGCGTGGCGGACGATCCCGGCAATCCGGGCACCACGGCGCGCAGGTCGTCCTCGGCGCCGCGCGCGAGCACGGTGATCGCGGACGCATCGAGGGCGCGCAGCGGCCTGGCGAGCGCGTCGGCGATCGCACCGTACGCCGCGCCGGATTCCATCGCGAATGCACTGCCCGACGCGACCAGCACGCCCTGCGATGCCGCCTCCTGCGCCAGCGTCGCGAGCAGGCGTGACTTGCCGATGCCGGCGTCACCGGTCAGCAGGACGCACTGTCCGCGGCCGTCGATGGCGTCGTGCAGATGGCGACGCAGCACATCGAGATCGACACGACGTCCCACGAAGGGCAATAGCACGCCCCGCGGTGATACCGGGATCTCGTCAGCAGCGCCGCGACGCACCGTCACCGGCACGGCAGCGCCTGCGCGCTGGGCTGTTGCACAACCGGACGGCTGGGCGAGATGCGGGTCATCGGACCAAAGTGTCCAGACGGACCTGCTTTGCGCCAGAGCAGGCCCGTCCCGACTGGATTTCAGCCCCGAACTGCACTGACCTCGAGTATTCCGAGTCCAGTCGCGAGCCACGTGCTCGCCACCTACGTCATCTGACGTATTGGTTGCGCGAGGCTGTGGAGCAATGCTGATGGCAGAAGATCGCCATCCAGCCTCCCGAGGTGATTCCGTGTCTCGCCATCGCACCATCGTCCGCCCCAACATCCGGCGCGCGACCCTCCTGATCGCCATCGCGCTGCTGACGGCCACCCTCGTGCGCGCGCAGGCTCGACCAGCAGCCGCCGCGGCGGACTCGGTGGGCCGACGCCGGATCCAGCCGCTGCCGGCGCTTGGCTCGGCCCCCGAGACCGGACTGCAGTTCGGCGCCACCGTGCTGGCGGTGTGGGAACCGGCACCTCGCCTCAAGACTCGGCCGGCCTCGCTGATGGCGTCGGTGCTGCGCACCACCAAGGCACAGACGCGTGCGCGCATCGAAGCCGAGCATTGGACGACAGGCAACACGCGGCGCCTCGCCGGCACGCTGCAGTGGCAGGAGTTTCCGCTCCCCTTCTTCGGCGTCGGCGACCAAACGCCTGATTCGGCCGAGGCGATCTACACGCCGACCGGCACCGAAGCGGTGCTGACTGCGCAGCAGCGGATCAGCGGGGCGTGGTATGCCAGCGTCGGTGCCCGCTATCTGAACCAGACGATCACCGCCGACAGCGTTGGTGTGCTTCGGTTGGGCCAGATCACCGGCAGCAGGGGCGGTACCACCACCGAGTTTTCGGCCGGCCTCCAACGCGATACGCGTGACAACCTGTTCGCGCCGCATGCCGGGCAGTGGCTGCAGCTGACCTATTCTCGCAGCGACGACGCGCTCTGGTCGGATTTCAGCTATCGCACGCTGAAGGTCGACGCGCGCAGCTATCACACGCTCGGTGATTCGCATGTCATTGCACTGCAGGCGCAGGTGACCGGCGTGGATGGTGATGCGCCCTTCGATGCGCTGGCACTGGTGGGCAACAGCGACATCATGCGCGGCTACAAGCGTGGTCGGTATCGCGACGCGTGGATGAGTGCCGCGCAGGCGGAGTATCGCTCACCGGTGTGGCATCGCCTGGGCGGGGTGGCATTCGCTGGTGCGGGGGTGTCGTCACCCGCGTTCGGCGACTTCAGTGGCCGCCGTGTGCTGCCGACGTACGGCGCCGGACTTCGTGTGCAGATCGATGCGCGGCAGCGCACCGGTGTGCGGGCGGATTATGGGCGTGGGTTGGATGGGGCGTCGGGGCTGTACATCGGGTTCAATCAGGCGTTCTGATCGCAGGAGTCTCTTACCGACAAAGGAGAACTGACCATGATGCGCATTCACCGACGTGCCGCAGTGTGCCTGGCCGTCCTGGGGACGTCGATGCCGCTGACGGCATGCCACTCGTGGAATCAGCAGTATCCGGTGGACAGCGTGCCGCTGGTCCAGTACACGAAACCGGTGCGCCTCACGCTGCACGATGGCAGCCGCATCGAACTGACGTCGGCGCGGATCAGCGGCGATTCGGTGCACGGCGCACTCCGCAAGCAGACGACGGGTTTGCCGCGCAGTTTCGTCAGCCTGCCGATGCGTGACGTCCGACGCCTGGAGGAGCGGCAGTTCAGCGCTGGCAAGACGAGTGGTGTAGCCGGCGCGACAGGGGTAGCGCTGTTGGCAGCTGCCATCTGGGCGATCGAGACGTTGGACTTTTCTGGAAAAAGTCTTTGTTGCGACTGATGCCGGCGATCGGCGCGAGCGACAGCGTCCCCCTGCGTGCGATGCCCGGGCGCTGGTCGCAGGGCTGAACGCCTCGAGGCTCACCTTCCACTTCACACACTGGACTCCCATCATGCGCAAGCATTTGTGGTACCTCGTGATCCGGAATGCATCGCTGCTGGCGATGCTCACTCTCACCGCCTGTGATCTGTCCACCTGGCCGACCGGAGACGATATCGAACGAGACCTTCTCCAGCAGACGGCGACGGTGGGAGGAACCTGGCGAGGAAACAGCACCGGTCGGGACCTCGACCTGCTCACGCTGCAGGTGACGCTCACCCAAAGCGGAACGGCCATCAGCGGTTCAGGCGTCATGGAGGAGCGGGGCGTCGCCGGTACACGCCCAGTCACCGTCACCGGCACGTATTACACGCCTGACGCCACACTGACGATCAGCGGCATGCAGTTCGAAGGGCGCGCGGTGAGCGGCGTACTCCGCGCGAGGAACACCGTCGGCATCATGTCGGATACACTCGTGCTTACCGGCGAGAATCATCAGCGCAAGCTGACGGTCTTCATGACCCGCCAGTGAGTGAAGGACCGTTCAACACGAGACGTACCACTCACAGCGTCCGCTGAATCGGCCGCGCCAGCTGCTCCAGACGCTCATCACCCTGCGCCTCGGCATCGAGGCGAATCTCTTCCGCGATTCGCTCTGCGGCGCATCGCGCACGTGCACGTCGGATGCGCAAGGAGATTTCATCCGCCTGCCGATGCGCGATGTCCGGCGGTGCCATCAGGCGCCATTCTCAGATAAAGACTGGCCTGAGATGGGGGAAACGTCGCGCCAGCATCCACCATCCATCGCGGGCGGCTCGACGGGTGAAATGCGCAGTGGGGTCAGGGCGTCGGCCCTGACCCCACCGTCGTTCGGCATCAGCCGGGCTGGCCGCCGCCACCAGTGCCACCCGTACCGCCGCCGCCACCGTCCGTCGGCGTGACGGTGTGATAGCACATCACGACATGACTGATCATGGCCGGCGCGCCGCTCGCGTTGAACGGCGGCGCAAGCCGACCGTCGGTGAACACACCCTGATACGAGTAGACACTGTACTGGGGGCCACCCTTCACCAGCACGGCTATCACGCCAGTCGTGTTCCCCACCTTCCACTCGAAGTTCGTGCCGTCGCTGCCGTAGACACCGACCGGGCCGAAGGCCAGGCCACCGGTGCCGAGCGAGGTGAGTGGCGGCGTCTCCATCTTGTAGCCGACAGCGTCACTGACTCCAGTGAGCTCGACGCAGGCGCGGTTGATGCGGTCCGGGCCGGCGTTCACGATATCGATGACGTTGCCTCCGTATACGATCGGCACCACGCCGCCGCTCGACGTCTGTGCCCCGATGTTCAGCGGCGCGCCCAGACTGAGTGACAGCTGGTTTCCACCAGCGACCCCCGTCGTCTGATCTGGACTGCAGCCGGTGATCGTGCCGAGCACCAGTGCGGTCGCGACCACGGCGCGCGACCTGTGACCAGTGAACCTGTTCGCCATTTCGTCTCCCCATTCGAGTGTGGACAAACCCCCTGCGTCTGTCGACGCGCAGCGGTCGAGTCCGTCACGAGCATGGATGGCTCGGTGTTCGGTCCGGGGCACCCGCGTCACGAAGCGAGGCGCGCGAACGGGCGCTCCTGCGCGCTTCAGTGCGGCCCATTCGCGTGTGACGGTCGATAGCAACGCCCGCCGCTACCGCCCCCGCACCTGCACCTCCTCGTGACCGGCGGCGGCTTCCGGCCTGACGGCACATTTGTCTCACGGCCCGCCCACGACACGACGCAGTTGACGGAAGCGTTCGGCGGCGCCGTGCTCCGGCGGCTCTTGCGGCTGGTCCTCTTCGATGAGGACCAAGCCAGCGGGATGCTCGCCAGGCCGCACTCCGGATTTCACGTGCACTCGGCCGTGTGGGTCCCGGAGGACGATCGCGCGTTCGCGACTCGCCTCGCGCGCTACAGCGCGAGGAATCCCGTCGCGCTCGAGCGGCTGACGTACGACTGGACCGCCAAGGCCGTGACCTATCGCTCCGACAAATCTGGGGACACGACGCGACAGCTATGCACAGCACTCAGGCCCGCAGCAGCTGGCCGCGTCAGGCGTTGTGCCGCCGGTGACAACCGCGAGGGGCGTGGCGAGCCGTGCCGCACCTCGTGCAGCAGGAACACCCGGCTTGACCGCCCGGATGAACGCCCCCATGAACTTGCCATCCACATCCTTCGCGAACTGTGCAACGTCCAACCCCGTCCCCGCCAGAAACGCCGCCGCGTCCTCGGCCTTGTACACGCGCGTCGGTTCGATGCTCGCATCCGTGAATCCAGCTTCGCTCAGTAACGACAGGAACTCCTGCTCCTCCAGCGCGCCGGCAATGCAGCCGACCCACAACTGCATGCTGCGCTTCACATCGGCCGGCACGTCGCCGCGCACCACCACGTCACTCACCGCAAACCGGCCGCCAGGCTTCAGCACCCGGAACGACTCGGCCAACACGGCACGCTTGTCACCCGAGAGGTTCACCACACAGTTCGAAATGATGACGTCCACCGTATTCGACGGTAGCGGAATCTGCTCGATATGCCCGCGCAGAAATTCGACATTCGTCGCGCCGGCGCGCGCCTTGTTGGCGTTCGCCAGCGTCAGCATCTCGTCCGTCATGTCGAGGCCATACGCCTTGCCTGTCGGCCCGACCCGCTTGGCCGACAACAACACGTCGATGCCGCCACCGGAACCAAGGTCGAGCACCACCTCACCCTCCACCAGATCCGCCAGCGCCGTCGGATTGCCACACCCCAGCGACGCCAGCAGCGCCTCGGCCGGCACCCCTGCGGCCTCACCCTCGTCATACAGGTTCGACGTGATCGGGTCCCAACTCTCCGTACTCGATCCGCAACACGCGCTCGACCCTTCCGCCGGGCCGCAGCACGAAGCCCCTGCCGAGGCCCCCGCATCCGTCACACGCTGGGCCACCGATCCGTAACGCTCCGCCACCGTCGCTCGCAGCGCACCCAGATCCGTTGTGACACCACTCGAGTCATGTGCAGTCATCCTTCGCTCCTCAGGACAGAGAACTAAAAAGATCAGAAAATATTGATGCGTTTGGCACGACACTTCAATCGCCAGATCCAGAAACTCCATCGTGCCGGCGTCCGCGCCGCACCGTGGCACCGCACCACCTCAGGCGCCGCGTGCTACCCGCAGCAGTTCGGCAACAGACTCCGCTTCCCCTTCGGACGCAGCCCCGACGCCACCGCTTCCAACTCCTGCATCACGTCACCATTCACGGCGTAGTACGACCACCGCCCCTCCCGACGATCCGTCACCACACCTGCGTCCTTCAGAACCTTCAGGTGATACGACAGTCGCGACTGTGCCGCACCCACATGGGTCATCAGGTCACACACGCAGTGCTCGCCGGCCAGCAGCACCGACACGATCTCCACCCGAGCCTCGTCAGAGAGAGCGTGAAAAAGTTCGGCGGTTCGAGCAAAACTCTGGGCGGTTCTGGAGGTCACGACTCAATCATAACGATATTTTTTGATGCGTCAAGAGGGCGGGGCCAGCCCAGCCTCCGATCGTCAGACGTTGCAGAGCGTGAACGCCTCCTTCAGCGACACCATCGGCTCGCGCACTGGGATGAACTCCTGCCCGACGAATCCGGTGTACCCCAGCTCGGCCAGCGTCGTCATGATCCGCGGATAATTGAGCTCCTGCGCATCATCAATCTCATGACGCCCTGGCACGCCGCCGGTATGATAGTGCCCGATGTACGCGAAGTTGTCACGGATCGTGCGGATCACATCCCCTTCCATGATCTGCATGTGATACACGTCGTACAACAGCTTGAAACGCGGCGACCCGACCTGCTTCACCAGCTCCACGCCCCACACCGTGTGATCACACATGTAGTCCTTGTGATCCACCTTCGAGTTCAGCAGCTCCATGATCACCGTCACACCCAGCCGTTCGGCCGTCGGCATGATCCGCTTCAGCCCCACTGCACAATTCGCAAGCCCTTCCGCATCGGACATCCCGGCACGATTCCCCGAGAAGACGATCATCTGCGGAATGCCGGCCGCCGCCACCAGCGGCAGCAACCGCTCCGACTCGGCCACCAGCCGGTCATGTTGATCCAGGCGATTGAAGCCCACCGGAATCGTGCTCGGCCCGTTCGCCACGGCACAGGTCAGCCCGTAAGGTGTCAGCGTCGCCCACTCCTTCTCACTCAGCAGCTCCACCGACTTGAACCCCATCGCGGCCACATCGCGACACAACACATCGAGTGGAATCGCCGAGTAACACCAGCGACACACACTCTGCTTCAGCCGACCGGCGCCCGACTCCCCCGCCTTCGCCTCTGCGACCATCGGGGTCATCCCTCCCAGCACCTGTGCCGCCGACGCCGCACCCAGCACGGTCAGCATTTCCCGTCGCTCCATCGCTCCTCCACAGTGAAACCAGTCGTCGCTGCATCCTACGCGTCTGCACCACGTTGGGCCAGCACGCGCCACGTCTTGGTCAGCGCCCCGCCCACGGCCCGCGCAACACCACCTCACACAGCTCCGACGGACGGGTGTGATCATCCACATCGATCACCACCAGCGCGCGTGCCGGGTCCCGACGGTCGAGCACCAGCCCCTCCACCTTGCCCGTGAACGGCGCTCCAGCCTCATCCAGGATCGGCGCCCACCGCCCACCCTGCCGCCGGTCATTCGGCAGCACGCCGAGCACCGAGCCTCCCACCTCGCCATCCTCGCTCGCATCGGGCGAGGCTTCGGCGGCCGCAGAGTACATCACCGCACCCCGCTGCAACGGAATCGCATCGGTAAAACCGAGGGCAATCTCCTCGATCGCGCCAAGGTCGTACTGGGTCACGCGAGTGATCGACGGCAGCGGACGCACATCGGGGGCTGCGATGTGCCGGTGCAGCACTGCCCAGTCCAGATCGCAGGTGGCGTCCAACGGCAGCAGGCCATCCTTCGCTTCGCCGTTCCCACGCCCGAACAGTCGGATCACACCCTCGAGGTACAATGCGCCCTCGATGTTCATGTCGCTGCCGGCAAACGACGTCTCCGAACGCAACGCCGCATACAGCGCCGGCAGCGCGATCAGCAACGGCTCGACGGGGACAGGATGCGACGCGGGACCGGTGAATGGCAGCGTCATCACGTTCTCACGCCGCTGCTTCGACCCCGACCCGAACGCAAGTACCAGCGAGCCACCCGCATGTGGCACGCGCGTCATCGCCTCCAGATCCAGCTTGTGTTTCTTGTTCCCGCGTCCGACGTCGAACTGCCGCAGATCATCCTTGCCGGCTGGCAGCGTCACCGCCGTTGCCAGGCCGGTGTGTGGATCCACCAACGCGACGAAATTCACGTCGTCCTGCACCAGCGCAATCCGACTCCCCACCCACGTCATCGACGACGCCGCACGCACATGCCCAGGGCGGTCCACACTCGCGTCCTCGCCATCGGCGTAGTGCATCGGCACCCGCCGGACGATGCGCGCCTCGAGCGACAGGTCGCGTGTGCTGATGACTCTGCGTGGCGTCGTACGGTCCGGCATGGACAGGGGCCCTATCTTTCAGTGAGACGTCAGAAACCGTGACACATCCTTCATGAACCTCTCCGACAGTCGCCGCATGAAGATCGAAATCTGGTCAGACATCGCGTGCCCGTGGTGCTACATCGGCAAGCGGCGCTTCGAAAGTGCGCTGGCCGAGTTCGCACATCGGGACGCGCTCGACATCGTCTGGCGCAGCTTTGAACTCGACCCGAATGCGCCGCCACGGCAGGCTCGTCCGACCGTCGAACTGCTCGCCACCAAGTACGGCATGACGGTGGCCAAGGCGCAAGCCATGATGGACGGCATGACGGCCACCGGCGCGGCCGAGGGCGTCACATTCCGGTTCGATCGCTCCGTCTCCGGCAACACCTTCGATGCGCACCGACTGATTCACTTCGCCGCTGCGCACGACGTGCGCGACCAGATGGTCGAACGGCTCTTCGCCGCCTACTTCACCGACGGTGAAGCGATGGGCGATCACGAAACACTGATGCGGCTCGCCGCCGAGGTCAGCCTCGACGCTGCGGCGGTTGGCAGCATGCTTGCCGGCGACGCGTTCGCGTCCGACGTGCGCGATGACGAAGCGCGCGCCCGAGACTTCGGCATCACTGGTGTGCCCTTCTTCGCCATTGACGAGAAGTACGGCATCAGTGGCGCGCAGCCTGCCTCGGCCATCCTCGGCGCGCTCACCGAAGCGTGGGCAGAATCAACGTCGGCCTAGTTCCCGAGCGGTGCATGCTCCGGCGTCAGCGCAAACATGTCCGACGGATTCTGGCCGGAGACGACATCCGTCATTCGCTGCTGGACTATATCGAGAATTTTCGCATGTGGCACGATGTAAAAGGTGCCACCGTCGATCGCCGCGAACGTCAGTTCGGCAATCTCCGGTGCCGAGATTCGGCCTGACTCAACCGCCTTCACGCTCGCCTGTTGCGCGGCCAGCATCGACGGCGTTGGTGGCACACTGTTCGCCAGTTCGGCGGGGCGATTGCGATGCGAGTGTGCAATACCCGTCGGTACGAACGCCGGGCAGAGTACGGACACACCAATGCGCGACTTCACCAGCTTGAGATCCTGATACAGCGTCTCGCTCAGTGCCACCACGGCATGCTTGGTGACGTTGTAGATCCCCATGTTTGGTGCCGTGATCAGCCCCGCCGCCGACGCGGTGTTCACGATGTGACCGGGCTCACCATGCGCCAGCATCAGCGGCGTGAAGATCCGCACGCCGTGAATCACACTCCACACATTCACACCCATCACCCACTGCCAGTCGGCGTCGGTGCTCTCCCACACGAATCCGCCCGATCCGACACCTGCGTTGTTGAACAGCAGATGCACCGCACCGAATCGCGCCATCGTGGCATCGGCCAGCGCCTGCACATCGTCAGCCTTCGACACGTCAGTGCGCACACCGAACACATCGACACCCGCACCGCGCAGCTCATCGAGCGTCGCATCGAGCGCCGCCTGATTGATGTCCGCCAGCGCCAGCCGCATGCCACGCGCACCACCCAGGCGCGCGAACTCCCGTCCGAAGCCGCTGCCAGCTCCGGTGATCACCGCCACGCGGCCACGCAACTCCATGGGTCAGGCTCCTTTCGCGTATCAGGCGATTTCAAACAGGCCGGCCGCACCCATGCCGCCACCCACGCACATCGTCACGACCGCGTACTTCACTCCGCGGCGCTTCCCCTCGATCAACGCGTGACCGGTCAGCCGCTGCCCGCTCACACCGTACGGGTGGCCCACCGCAATCGCGCCGCCGTTCACGTTCAGAATCGCCGGGTCGATGCCCAGTCGGTCGCGACAGTACAACACCTGCACCGCGAACGCCTCGTTCAACTCCCACAGCCCGATGTCCTTCACGCTCAAGCCCGCGCGCGCGAGCAGCTTCGGCACCGCGAACACCGGCCCGATGCCCATCTCGTCCGGTTCGCACCCCGCCACGGCGAACCCGCGGAACACCCCCAGGATCGGCGCGCCACGTCGCTCGGCCGTCGCACGATCCATCAGCACACACGCACCGGCGCCATCCGAGAACTGGCTCGCGTTGCCGGCAGCGATTGTTCCCCCGGGAACAGCCGGCTTGATCCCCGCGATCCCCTCGACGGTCGTGTCACCGCGAATCCCTTCGTCGGCGCTGATGGTCACTTCCTTCGTGCTGATTTCGTTCGTCACCTTGTCCTGCACGCCCATCGTGGTCGTCACCGACACCAGCTCGGCATCGAACAACCCCGCGTCGCGCGCAGCACCCGCCTTCTGTTGTGAACTGGCGCCGTAGGCGTCCATCAGGTCGCGTGTGATGCCATACCGGGCCGCGACGGTCTCGGCGGTCTGCAGCATCGGCCAATAGAGCGTCGGCTTGTTCGCCTGGATCCAGTCGTCGTGGATCATCTTCTTGTTCAGGTCATTCTGTACGCAGCTGATCGACTCCACGCCGCCAGCGACGTAGATGTCGCCTTCGCCGCTCATGATCCGTTGCGCCGCCATCGCAATGGTCTGCAAGCCAGAGCTGCAGAAGCGATTGACCGTCACTCCGGAGACGGTGACCGGCATGCCGGCACGAATCGCGATCTGTCGGGCGATGTTGACGCCCGTGGCGCCTTCGGGGTTGGCGCAGCCCATCATCACGTCCTCGACCTCACCCCCCTCCAGGCCGGCACGCTGCAGCGCCGCTGACACCGCGGCGGCGCCGAGTGTGGCGCCGTGGGTCATGTTGAACGCGCCACGCCACGACTTGGCGAGGGGGGTTCGTGCCGTGGAAACGATCACCGCATCGCGCATCCGGTCAGCTCCAGTAAGTGTTCGTGGCGAAGTGTATCCGCCACGTCAGGATTGCAGAAGGCGAGAAGGGATGGCTACCCGTCTGCGCGCCGCAAACTACACTTCCGACGCGCCGGTGCATCGGCCCCCCCCCGGCGCGTCCCTCGTCTCCTGCAGCGCTGCTCCCCTTCAGGCCTCACGACCATGCCTCTCGCGCGCGACGTCCCGACCACACCGTTCTCCGACCAGAAGCCCGGGACCTCCGGCCTGCGCAAGCGCACCACGGTGTTCCAGACGCCGCACTACCTCGAGAATTTCGTGCAGGCCCTGCTCGATGTCGCCGCGCTGACCGCGGACGCGACGCTCATCGTCGGCGGAGACGGTCGTTTCCTGAATCGCGAGGCGATCCAGACCATCATCCGCATGGCAGCCGCCAACGGGATCCGTCGCATCATGGTCGGTCAGGGCGGGCTGCTCTCCACCCCGGCCGCCTCACACCTGATTCGGCTCCATGGTGCCGGCGGCATCATCCTCTCGGCCAGTCACAACCCTGGCGGGCCTGA
>JANPFJ010000143.1:0-1880 GCA_031423355.1 Gemmatimonadaceae bacterium
CTCGGCCGACAAGGTCCAGTCGTGGGGGATTCAGGTGGTGCGCAACAGTCCGTCGCGCGCGGCTGAGGACACCTGGACCGACGCGCAACGCGGCGCGTCATCGTTCCTGGCGCAATCCGGTATCCTGGCCGGCATCGAGCGAGTCAACCGTGGCGTGGTCACCGACGTACAGCCCTTCGTCACGGGCGTTAGTGCAGGCGCGCCGAACGCTGCCGGCCGATTCCGCCAGGGGCCGCTCACCGGCGACGGTGGCGTGAACCTGCGACTCGGCTTTCCGGCACTCGCGATCGATGGCACCATCAACCCCGACTTCTCGCAGGTCGAGGCCGACGCCGGGCTCGTGACGGTGAACGAGCGCTTCGCCCTCTTTCTGCCGGAGCGTCGCCCGTTCTTTCTCGAAGGCATCGAACTGTTCGCGACGCCCAATCAGCTCGTCTACTCGCGCACGATCGCCAACCCCATTGCAGGTGGCAAGGTGACGGGCAAGACCGGCCGCATCGGCGTTGCACTGCTCTCAGCCGTTGACGAGCTGCGGGATCACAATGACGTGGTGAACATCGCCCGGCTGCGGAGTGATTACGGGACCAATTCTGTCGCTGGTGTCACAATCACGGATCGGCGCGGCAATGGTGCGTCGAACACCGTCGTCGCCGCGGACACCCGGTACGTGTTCCGGAACCTGTACTACCTGCAGGGGCAGTTCGGAAATTCGTTCACCTCCCGCGCCGGCAACAGCACGACGGCACCGATCTGGAGCGCCGAGTTTGACCGTACCGGTCGCCGCTGGGGTTTCAACTTCGCCGCAACCGGGATCGGCGACGACTTCGAGACGGGCGCCGGATTCGTGCCGCGTGTGGGCTACCAGACGGCGCGCGCATTTCAGCGCATCTCGTTTCTCGGCAACGAGCGCTCACTTTTTCAGAATCTCAGCATCTTCGCCGGCCCGACGCGTCTCTGGCGTTACGGTTCCTTTGCGACGTCGGCGCAGCTCGAAGGCAATGAGCAGATCGGAACCTTCATCACGATGCGGGGCGGCTGGGGACTGTCTCCGTCCATCCAACGTGACTTCGTGACTGTCGATCCGGCGTTTGCTTCGGGCATCTTCCAGCGCGACGGCACAAATGCCCTGGTGCCCTGGCGTCCAGCGAACCGTCTGTCTGATCTGTGGCGCATCTCGGGCTCGCTCTCGACTCCGGTGTACCGGCGCGTGAACGCCTCCGTCAACGTCTCATTCGGTGAAGTCCCGATCTTCGTCGAAGGGAGGTCCGGCACGCAACGCCGCGTGACGGGCGCCTTGACGCTGCGTCCGACTCCTGGCACGCGCATGGAGGGCACACTCACGCACACCCGACTCACTCGCGGCGGCGGTGGCGAGTACGCGCGCGTCCTGATCCCGCGACTGAAAGCCGAGTATCAGCCATCACGCGCCGTGTTCTTCCGCGTGGTGAGTCAGTTCCGATCCGACCGTGTGGACGCCGCGCGGAACCCGCTTACTGGGGCACCGCTACTATCGTCGACGGGCACCGCGCTGATGGCCAGCGACCGGCGTTCGTTGCGCACCGACTGGCTGGTGCAGTACGAGCCCACGCCGGGGACCACCGCGTTCATCGGGTACGGCGACTCGTGGGGATCGAACGGCACGATCTTCAATACCGATCTGCAGCGCCAGTCGGACGGGCTGTTCGTGAAGGTGGCGTGGTTGTTCCGGCGTTAGCCGGTTGCAGACAAGGCGCGGTGTTCGAGCGAAAGGGTGCGTCGGTGTGCGTTTTTCGGGTTCAATCGACCATGTGGAGCGGAATCGTCTGCACGATCTGCATGCGTTGCGTGCTGGTTTGCACGCAGAGTGGTGGTTGTTGCATCACGAATGGCTTACCAATTTC
>JANPFJ010000144.1:0-9724 GCA_031423355.1 Gemmatimonadaceae bacterium
GGCAAGTATGATTTCAAGAAGAGCAAGGCCGGCGCGATGGAAGCGCAGGGCATGATCGACATGTATGCGCGCTGGATGGAGACGTATCCAATCGTCAGCATCGAGGATGGCCTGGCCGAAAACGACTGGGCCGGCTGGCAGGCGCTGACGGCGCAGCTGGGCAGCAGGGTGCAACTCGTCGGCGATGACCTGTTCTGCACCAACTCGGAGATCCTGGCCAAGGGCATCGAGAGCGACGTGGCGAATGCGATCCTGATCAAGGTGAACCAGATCGGCACACTGACCGAGACGCTGATGGCGATGGAGCTGGCGAAGAGTGCAGGGTATGCGAGCATCGTGTCGCATCGCAGCGGTGAGACGGAAGACACGTTCATCGCCGACCTCGCCGTTGCGACGGGCGCGGGGCAGATCAAGACCGGTTCGGCCAGCCGCACCGATCGTGTGGCCAAGTACAATCAGCTGCTCCGTATCGAGGAAGCGCTGGGTGATGCGGCCGAGTATCCCGGCGGCGGCGTCTACGGGCTGTGATCGGGCGCATCGTGCCGACGGTGGTGCGCTGAGTGGCACGCAAGCAGCTCACCGAGGAGGATCCGCCGCGCAAGCGACGGCCGCTCTTCTTCGCGCTCAAGTTCGCGTTCTGGGTGCTGGTGGTGTACTTCGCCGTCGAAGGCGGCGAGTACGGCACCAGCGATCTGCTGAATGTGCGTGGGCGGATCGGTGAGTCGAAGACGGCGATCGATTCGCTCAAGCGCGTGCTCGATTCACTCAGCCTGGTGAAGAAGGATGTGATGACGAACCCCGCCGTGCAGGAGCGGATCGCGCGCGAGGAGTTCGGGATGGTGAAGGGCGATCGCGAGCTGATCTACCATGTGTTGCGGCCGGATTCCGGGGCGGTCAGCCCGGACAGTGCCGCCCGGGTGCCGTCGCCATAGCGTTGTCGTAAAGTCGTCGGCCCCGACCGGTTGACTCTGGCTGACCAGTGGCTATTCTTCTGTTCTGCCGCGGGGTGGAGCAGCCTGGTAGCTCGTCGGGCTCATAACCCGAAGGTCGCGGGTTCAAATCCCGCCCCCGCCATACATGAACGGCCCGTCATCTCGGTGACGGGCCGTTTGTGTTTTCGGTTTGCGCGCGTGCGGCGTCCTAGTTTCTGGTGATTGCTTCCGCCATCTCGACCGTGAAGGTGATGACGCTGTTGGCCGGGATGATGACGGCGCCCGCCTGATCCCGGACAGTGGAGAACTTGTACCCGAACTCCGGCCCGATCACGAGTCGTCGGGTTCCTCCGATGCGCATTCCCGCCAGCCCCAGCGGCCAGCCCTGAATCAGGCGGGTGGAGTCGAGCACGGTGTAATACGGCGTGGCGGGGCGCGCGCGGCCTGGATCGAACGCAAAGCCGCCCGTCAGGCGCGCTGTGTAATAGACGCCGATGCTGTCGCCGACATTGACGATGCGCCCTGTACCGACGACCACATCCTCACGGTACAGCTGCGCGTTGACGCGCGTCATGTTGGCGATCGTGACGCCGGTGTTTGCCGCATATGTCTGCGTGGCCGGATCCGTGAATGCCGGCAGCGTCGTGGCGTCGCTGAGCGAGCAACCGGCAAGTCCGACGGCGCTGGCGGCGAGGGCGAGGCCGGCGGCGAGCCGGCGCGAACGGGCGAGGGCAGGGGGCATGGGGCTTCCTGGGCGGGTCTGGAGTGGCGGTCGGGATGCAGGTGCTGCGCGAGGCGCGGCGCTGGATACGTGGAGGCTAAGTACGGTTGCCTCAGTAGGCCAGAGCTGACTATCTTTTCCAGCTTGCTGGTGCGGTCGATGGGCGTGTTGGCAGGGTAGCTCAGCTGGTTAGAGCACGGCACTCATAATGCCGGGGTCGCGGGTTCGAGTCCCGCTCCTGCTATTGATGCAAGACGGTGTCGCCTGGGAAGTTATGCGGGCGGGGCACCGACGGATCGGGCGACGGAGTTGGCTTGTCGCACCGTTGTTCGACGGCTCATTCCAACCGGAATGAATCGGCCCAACCGCCGTTCCGGGCCGTGCGCGAATGCGAGCCGTTCAGGCCAGCGTCCGCCCGTTCGGCGACTGCACCGCCGCACCCTCATCCGTTCGTATCGTCACCCGATGCGTTGACGACAGCAGGGTGCGCAGATTCTCGATAGAAATGGCTGGTTGCGCGAACTGGCTGAGCACCGGCTTGCGGTACCGCCACACTACCGGCCCGATCCCGTGCCGACCCGCAGTTCTGCCAGATCGGTGGCTTTTGCCTCGCGCGCCCACACCCGCACCGCGCGCATTCGGACATCCGACTCCACCGAGTGCCCCATGATAAGCAGGTGATACCGTCCACTCGGCGGCGGGACGTAGCGGAGCGAGGCGATTCGGACGCCGTTCGCCGCGTACACCGCAGTGGAATCGCGGCGCAGCGTGACCGTGAGCAGCACATCGTGGCCGTCGCCGAGTGACGCACTGACCGGCACGATGCGACCCGCTCCGCGGGCCGATATGGAGAACGCCGACGAACGATCGCGGCCTTCCAGCGCAGGGTACTTGAGGCCTGTACTGAAGAACGTGTTCGGGTTGACGGCAGCCCAGATACCGCTACGGTGATTCCAGCCGGCGATCGACCGCACGAATTCTTCCGACTCGAGTGAAATCAAGATCTCCTGCCACACCGGACGCGTGACCGGCACGCGGACAACGGCTTCCACCGTGATGCCGGAATCGGCGGCGAAGGATTCGCGCGTGTAGAGGCCACTCGGGTAGCTGCCGTCGCCAGCGGGATCGAGTCCGCCGAGTGCGGCGCTTGCGCGCGGGCGTGGATCGCCGAAGCTCACCCAGCGGGCGCCATCAATCCGGCTCCAAGGTTCATCGAGCGCGAGCCGATCGGATCTGGTGTGGGTTGCGAGTGCGAACGTGGCGGCCGGGTCGGCGTACGGGATCGCGGGCCGCGCCGCGAGCTCGCCTGTGCCACGCGCCGCGACGGGCTTCGGACGCATCCCGGCCGTGTCACGCTGCGCGAGCCGCGTTCTGGCTTCATCGGCGACGAGAGCGTCCCGCGCGATCAGTGCAAGCCGGAGCGAGTCGCGATGCGCCGCGCGGCTCGTGCTCGGCGAGAACCACGCCAGGTGTCGGAATGGCGATGACGCTGACGCCTGGACCTCGAGCACGCGCCGCCTGCCATTGAGCTCGATCACCGTGATGGCATTCGCCCGCGCATTCGTCTGACTGCACCAGCAGGCGACGTATGTACCGGTTGGACTGAGCGACGCCACCACCACGCTGGGTCCATCGATGAGGGGCTGCAACTCGCCGCTCTCGAGGTCGAACCGATAGATGCCGCTGTTGTCATTCATGTGCCCGGAAATGAGCACACTGGTGCGGCTCGTCCAGCCGAGCAGTTCCTGCACCACGAAGGCTGTGTCGATCGCCGTACAGCGCGGCGGAGCGGCGAGATTCGGTACGGTGCAAATTTCAGTCTTGTCACTGCGCTCACGGAGCCGGCGCAGGAACGCGAGGCTCGTGCCGGCTTGTGACCAGACCGGCGTCACGTCGCAGTCCGGCCCTTCGGTGACACGCCAGATGTCGGTCGAGGCGACATCGCGCACGGCAATGTCGCACCCCTCGTTCCCGACCGGGCTCCAGCGGTTTGCGCTGAACGCGACCATCGAACCGTCCGGCGACCAGGCGGGCGTGGCATCGTCGCGGTCGCCGGTGGCGATTGTGAAGGTACTGTCGCCGCGGACACCAATGATGTCCATGTTATTCGTGCTGTCGGACTCGATCTGGACCGCCATCGACCGGCCGTCTGGCGACATCGAGATCCGTTCCGGTACACGATCGAACCGCCAGCGGACGCTGTCGCTGCCGACGCTCGTTGCGGGCTCGGTGTTCGGTCTGTCGGGAGCGCCGATCCGGAACAGCTCCGTGCGCATCGAGTTGCCGGTGAAGTTCTGGACGGCGAGGGTTTCCGGGCCACGGATGCTCGTCGTCTCGCTGCTGGAAACGAGGCGGACAGCGAGGAGAATCGTCGCGGCCGTCGCGAGCAGCAGTGGGACAACGCGCCAGCGACGTGCGTCGCGGTCGCCGGCGGGCGCGGCCGTCAGGCTCGAGGTTACAGGCGTCGTCGTCTCGATCGGCGCGGTCCGCACCGGCGGGGCGGCCGGCGTCGCCAGCAGCGGCAGAACGCGAGCCGGCACACCATCCGTCTCGTCATGCAAACTGCGAAGCGCATCGACGCTCTTCGTCACGCCAGCAGCGGTGCAGAGGTAGCCGATGTCCGTTGCGTCGAGCGGGCCGAGCGCGATCTGATAGCGCGCTGGGACGGTGATGCGATCGGCGAGCGAATCGTGCGACGCGATGACGAACAGCACGCGCGCGTTGTGAAGGCGCGCGACTGTACCGGCGATGATGCGTATCGTGGTGTCGTCGGCGAGATGAAGATCGTCGAGTAGCACGGCGACGGGCGCTTCCTCGCCTGCGGCGCGGAGTCCGTCAACGAGCGCGTCGATGGCGCGCGCGGGTGGCGTGGTCGCGTCGTCGCCAGTGGTGTACGGCGCGATGGCACTCAAGGCCCGCAGCGTCGAGTAACTGGGCGGACTGGCGCCGAGTGCGCCGGGGAGCGCGATGACGGCGGCGGCGAGGCGGTGGAGAAGCGCGAGCTGTTGCGCGTCGTCGGCCACACGCGCCGCGTCACGAATCACAGACGGCGTGTCGAGACGCAGGCGGAGTGCCATGTTCGCAAGCAGTCGCGATTTGCCGATGCCGGTTGGTCCGTCGATCAGGAGTGCCCCGCCTGCTGCGCTGCGGGTGGTGCTCCATGTTTCGATCAGCGTGCGGAACGCACGCGGTCGGCCGATCAGCGGGCGCGTGGGATCTGATAGACCGCTGTCGCGCGCGAGGCGATCCACATCGTCGATCAGTCGGCCGAGGTGGCGGGCGTTGGCTGGAGTGCCGTTCGGCGGGCCGACCAGCAGCTCGCTCAGCTTTGTCCGGATCTCGGCTCCACGGCCAGCGGTGGTGAGCGTCTCGACGACGAGACGTGTGCTGACCGCGTGGTTCGGAAAGCGCTCGGCGACGCTCCACGCCACTGCGATGGCCGCGGTCCAGTCGGCGCGATGCAGGTGGCCACGCACGACGGTTTCGGCGGAGCGCTCGAAGCGCCTGCGGAGCCGGGCGCGTTCCTCGGCGGCCCAACTGAGGAAGCCTTCGCAACCGCGATCGGTGAAGTCTTCGAAGAACTCGCGGTTGTAGAGCGCGACTGCGGCTTCGTCGTGCCCCTTTTGCGCTGCCTCGAGGAACTGGCGCCGGTCGGAGTCGAGCTCTTCCGTGAGCTGGACATTGTCGCCGGTGGTGACGAAGACACCGGGGAGGAGCTTGCGGAGGCTGGCGAGAAGCTGGCGGAAGGCGTCAGCGTCGCGGGGGGTGTCGTCGCTGTATAAGAGCCGGAAGAGATCTTTTCGGGGGACGGAGCGGGTGGGGGCGGCGGAGAGGTAGGCGAGGAGGGCTACGGCTTTGCCGGGGCCGAGGGTGCGGGTCCGAAGGTCAACTCGGACGGCGCCGAAGGTGCGAATCAGAACCATTGGAGAGACATAAGGCTTTGCCGAATCACATGGAAGAGCCCGCGTCGAAACTGGACGTGAGGTCTCGTGATCTGTTGCGTCACCGCAGTGCTTCTTCGCGTCAGCTCGCGACATCGGGCGATCCAGATCGCCCATGACGCACGCATGGGCGAGCGCCCAGTCCGTCACGGATCCCAGTGAGTCACGCGTACTGGCGAGATGAATGCCGCTGAGCGGCGCAGGTGCGGCGATAGCTCGCCTGCGGTCAGCCGTTCTGAGCCGAGTTAAGAGCCCACCGAGCGGGACAATGCGACTGATCCGCCGGCGGAACGAAACGCCAAAATCCAATTCTCGGATCGCCATTTCGTGTAACTCATACCGCCCCAGACCCGAGACCGCACGCCGTCTCTGACTGACGTTCCCGCGGAAAAGTTGACCAGGTCGAAAGTGGGGAACCCAGCGGTAACGTTCCGCTCCAGCCCCCTGCGCGTGTTGACTCGGAGCGAGTGGCGAAACCTCAGCCATCGATCCCCACGGAGTAGTCCCTGAGCAACTCCGCCAGCCGCGCGGAGCGGTCGAGCAGGGGAACCAGTTCAGTTACCGGCGCGAGTGCCGATGCCGCGCGATCGAAGAGCGCAACGCCGAACATGTCCGGATCGAAACGCAGCCGGAAATGGATGCCATCGAGTGCCTCATCGCTCGCATGCATCGACGCGCTCATCGCGCGGGCTGGACGATGATCGTCCGACATCGTCAGCGCGCCCGTCGCGCCGAGCGCTGACAGGCCGCGGCCACCCGAGAGGTCGGCCAGCGTGAGCGCACGCGAGAGATGCACTTCCGCCCAGCCGCGCGCCTCGATGTCCGTACGCGCAAGGAGTCGGATGCCGGCGAACGGCTTCGTGGCGAGGCGGAGCAGCGACTCGGCGAACGCGCCGTGCGGTGTCGTCGCCAGGTAGCAGACGCGAAACGCACCGGCTGGCGCATCAAAACGGTTGATGGGCGCCGCGCCGACCGCAGGACCGAACCAGAGCGCGCCCGCGGGACCATGCTCGAGCCGCACCACGCGATGCAGCACCGTCGCCTGCGGCACCAACAGGCGCGGCGGAGGCGGTGGCGTCACGCGCCGCCGCTATCCACCGCTACCTGCGCCGCGCGCACGGCCTCCGTCACGCGCCCGGCCAGCAGCAGTTCGCGCAAGGTTGGTGTCCCATCGGTGTCCATCGCGCGCACGGCCTCGAGCTGGCCGGCAAACACCCATGGACGGGGGGTGCCCAAGGCAGTGCGCACCGCCGCCAGGCCGCTGACCACGCGGCCGTCGCGGATTTGCCACGTGGGATAGCGGTGCTCGTCGCTCCCGACCGGCAGGGCAAGGATCGTGTGTGCGCGATCGCGCTTCCTGAGCGCTTCCGAGCTGGTGATGCCAAGCGCCGCCACCGCCTCGGCCGGGGTGTACATCGGCGTGGCTGCGGCGTACGCCTCCTTCCAGAGTGCCGTGCGCGCGTAAGCGGCGGCCAGCGGGTCCTCAGCAGCCGCAGCGGGGCGTACTTCTCCCAGACTCGCGACCAGCCGCGCCATGGAGCCGGTGCCAGTGGGCGCCGCGATGAACGACGCCACGTCGGCTGGTGTCGCCTGCTCGAGCAGGAAATCGACGGAGGCCATGATCCGCGCGCGGAGCGCGAGCCTGACGTCCGGGGTCTGCGTCGAAGCAAGTCGGGTCGTGGCGCGACGTGCCATGGGGCAGCTCCGCTCGTAGATGGGCAAACAATAGGCGGGTTGGGTTGCGATACGGAATATACGCATGGGAGTCCTGATCGCAACCCAACGGCTCTTGTCATGCCGGTCAACACGAGCGGCCATGATCCCTTCTGAAGGGACGGGCAGCCCGTCGCAAGCGTCGCGGTACCGCGCTTCCTGAGGCCGAGGACCCGTCGGCAAGGATGGTCGGGCGACGGAGACTCGAGGCACTCGTTGATGCGTCCACGGCTGTAGTGCGTTCCTGTCGGCGTCCGCCAGCTGGGCTACGACACCGGGTCATCTGGCCAACACCACCCCCCGCCACTGACTCCTCCCCACCTCCCGCCCACTCAGATCCACCGCCCGCACCCGCCACTGCAGCTTCGCCCCATTTGCCCGATCCGCCAGAAACGGCGGCGGCGTGTACGTCCCCGGTTCACTCCCCGTCACCGCCTCGAACACCGCCGCACCGTCGACAGTGCGAATCTCCACCCGATAGCGCGCCGCTGTCGCCACCGGCATCCATCCGAAACTCCAGCGCGCACCTTTCGCGATCGTCGCCCCCGCTGCAGGCGAGATCAACGCCACCCGCCGCGCCGCCGGCAGCGGATCCGCGACGGTGGCCGTGCCGACCAGATATCGCAGCACCGGCAACGGAAACCCCGCCACCGCCGCACTCGCCACCGGCCCCGCCGAGATCCCCGACGGATCAGCGGCACCATTGCGATCATCGCCCGCCTCGATGCGCAGCAGCACCAGGTACGTCCCATCCACATCACGCGGCAGTCGTGCAGGATCAGGCCCTGGCACACGCACCTTGCCCGTCGGCGGCAGGAAGAGATTCACGCGACCCAGCTGCATGTAGCGACGTTGTGACGCGCGTTCTTCCAGCGGCAGCGTGGCTTCCGTGAGCAGGTCGGTCGCGGTCGGCGCGTCCTCGCCGGGACGCACCACCTCCCATCGACCGACGAGCTGGCCGGTGCCGGTGTAGGTGATGTCGGCCCACAACGCAGGCGGCGCGGCGGCGGCATCGAACACCGGCACCGCGGCATTGGCATCGAACGCCATCCGCACATCAGTCAGCGACAGCGGCGTGCCAGCGCCGCCGCCGGTGAGACGACAGGTCACCGCCACGAACACATCAGGCCCGCCACGGCTGTCCGTGAAGCGGCGCACGTAGAAGAAGTCTGACGCGCGCCCGCGCACCGCATCCTGATAGGCGCGTCGCGCCACCGAGGCGGGGATCGTCATGATGTCAGTGAAGCTCCGACTGGTGCGCTGCGACAGATCGAAGCGCAGCGGCAACCGGCCGAAGAGTGTGTTCGGATCACAGCGCAGGCCGATTTCCGGGTTCGCACTCACCAGTCTCCCGCACCAGAACGCTTCGGTCGCGGTCTGCTGAGGCGCGAGCCCGTCAAAGGTGAGAAACACCGTCGTCGCGGACTGTGTGGCGACGTTGACGCCGGTAGGTCGCACCACCACCTGCGCCGTCACGCGCGCGATCGGCAGAACTGCGCTCGCAGCGCCCAAGAGCACACACACCACGTGCGACACCGCTCGGAACTGTGACATGTGATCGCTCAGAGAAAACGTGCGTTGAATCCGGCGGACAGTGTCCACTGCCGCGCCGAGGGCTGCAACAGACCGCCGAAACGAGTGGCCGATCCGGCGCGCGCATAGCGCACGAACGCACGCGCTGGCACTCCCTCGGCACCACGCCGCAGGAACGCGAGGCCTTGCGACAGCTCGAGGCGGACTTCGTCATTCCGGCCCCGCGTTGTCGCGGCGGCATCTTCGCTGCGCACCAGCGACCAGGCCCCGCCCACCGTCGTCAATCGGAACGGCCGCCAGTCAGCCTGCACCGCGGCGCGCTGTGACCGCGCATTCTTTTGCTCTTCGACGCGTTCCTGGCGTTCGTCGGCGAGGTCCAACGCGACGGTGAGCGACGGCGCGGGCGTCAGCCCGAGCGTGACGGCGCTCACCTGCGTGCGGAAGTCCGACGTCTCGCGTCCGGTCTGACGATTGTCCACCAGCGAGCGATTGATGCGCGTGGCGATGTTCCACTTCGCCCGCTGCCAGCCGAGTTGCACGGTGGCGTTGGTGCTCCACTGGTCGGGTCGCTGTGCGTCGGAACGGAAGCCGGCGCTGTCAGGCACGGCGTCGCCGCGCTGACCGTTGCCCTGCCACGACACCGACAACGTGGGGAGCCACGCCGCTGCCGTCGCTGAGCGAGTGAGTTGCGCGAGGGGAAGGGAGGTGGTGAGTGTTTGCGTACGCGATCGTGTCACCAGCAACGTGGCCACGTTCGCCAGATTGTCGCGGCCAGCGCCGATACTCCCCTGCAGTTGCAGCACACCGAGGGCGCCAGTGATATCGAGCGCGTCCTGCCGTTGATCGGCCTGCAGCTGAGCGCCGAGGCTGCGATAGAGCGGATC
>JANPFJ010000145.1:0-3528 GCA_031423355.1 Gemmatimonadaceae bacterium
TCGTCGGTGCCGATCGCCCGCTACGGACGCGCGCGATGATCTGCACGACGGTCAGCGGAACGATCGACTTGGCATCGTTCACCAGCGCCGCGGGCAATGCGAGATACAGCAAGGCATTCTCTCCCGAGGGCCCACGCGCCAGCAGATAGGGCTCACCGATGGCCAGATCGCGGCGGAGGGCATCGGCACGCTGGAAGGCGAGGACCTCGACCTTCCAGCGGATCAGCTTGCCCCTGGAGCCCTCTGGGTCAGCGCGCAAATCGGCGGCACTGAGAGCCGTCCGCAGGGAGGAGTCGACCGGGAGCAGGTCCCGTTCCCGCACCCACCCCTCGATTCGGACGCGTATCCAGCCACGTTCGCGGGCGAGCGGAATGACCGTCCCCGGCGCGATGACACTGCCCAGCACTGCGCCGTCCGGTGCCGCGCGCACGTCGGCGCGGCCGGCCGGTCGGAGCGGGATGGTCGCGGGACTGACCACCGTCTTCGCTACAGTAGAGTCCGGCGTGACCTGTGCCTGAAGGCCAACTGCGGCTGGAAGAAACAGAAGGGCGGTCAGCGTGTAGGCAGCGACGGAGCGTCGAGCCTTCGATGGTAGTGCCCACCGGCGGGGGGTACATTCAGCAGACGTCATGGTCACGACATTACTACCCTGCCCCACCCTGCATCCATGCCCTCGCCTTCTGTCCGCCCTGTTTGCCTCGTCGTGCTCGATGGCTGGGGGTATCGCGATGACGCGACCGCGAACGCCATCGCCCTCGCTGAGACCCCGAACTGGGATCGGCTGATGGGCTCGGTGCCGCATACCTTGCTCGAAGCGAGCGGCCGACGAGTCGGGCTCCCGGAAGGGCAGATGGGCAACAGTGAAGTGGGTCACATGAATCTGGGCGCCGGCCGGGTCGTCGAGCAGGATCTGGTGCGCATCGGTGCCGCCATCGAAACCGGCGCGTACTTCGCCAATCCGGCGCTGGTCGCGGCCTGTCGCGACGCTGCCGCGCGCGGCGTGACGCTGCATCTGATCGGATTGCTTGGCAACGGCGGCGTGCACGCGCTCGACAGACATCTCTTCGCGCTCCTCGATCTCGCCAAGCGCGAGCAGGTGCGCACCGTCGCGGTGCATGGCATGCTCGATGGTCGCGACACACCGCCGAATTCGGGACGCGGGTTTCTGGCCGAACTGCAGGCCGAGATCGCCAGGTACCCGGGCCGTGCGGTCCTCTCGACCCTCGGTGGACGCTACTTCGGCATGGACCGCGACCATCGCTGGCCGCGGACCGAAAAGTGGTACCGCGCAATGGTCGACGGTGTCGGTACCGCGACCACCGCGGCTGCCGTCGCGGGTTCGCTCGACGCCGCGTATGCCGGCGGAACCACCGATGAGTTCATCGAGCCAATGGTGCTGCATGACGCGTCCGGTGCGCTGACGCCGCGGCTGGCCGACGGCGACGTGGTGATCTGCTTCAACTTCAGGAGCGATCGCATGCGGCAACTCTGCGACGCATTGACCTCGCCGAGCTTCGACGGTTTCTCCATTGACGGTCGGCCACACCTCGCCGTCACGACCATGATGGAGTACGACCCGACATTCACGTATCCTGTCGCCTTTCCGGCGACCCAGCTGACCAACATGGTCGGCGAGGTGATCGCAGCCGCCGGCATGACGCAGCTGCGGACCGCAGAGACCGAGAAGTACCCGCACGTCACGTTTTTCTTCAACGGGGGGCGCGAGGCACCGTTCCCTGGTGAAGCACGCCGGATGGTGCCAAGCCCGAAGGTCGCGACCTATGATCTGCAGCCCGAGATGAGTGCGGAGGGGATCTGCGACGGCCTGGTCGAGGCGCTCGAAACCCGGAAGTACGATTTCATGCTGTGCAACTTTGCCAACTGCGACATGGTCGGGCACACAGGGTCGCTGCCTGCCGCCATTGCCGCCGTGCAGGCAGTGGATGGCTGCATCGGTCGCATTCTCACCGCGGCCGCCATCGGCGGCGCGCGCGTCATTTTCACTGCCGATCACGGCAACGCCGATGTGATGGTGGATCCGGTTACCGGGGCACCGCACACGGCACACACCACCAATCCCGTTCCCTTGGCTATCGTCGATCCTGATGGTGTCGTGCCACTCCGTGCTGGTGGCGCCCTGTGTGATGTCGGACCAACCGTGCTCGAACTGCTCGGCCTGACCGTGCCGGTCGAGATGTCTGGACGTACGCTCTGCATCGCTCCGGTGCGCGCGTGACGGTGAGACATCGACTGCAGGTGGCGGCGTTCGTGCTCGCGACCACCCCACTCGCGGCACAGGTCGGGACAACACCCGACAAGAGTCCGTTCCGCGATATCGAAAAGCGCCAGGATGTGAGTCTGATCGCCGGACAGACCTTCGGCGGCAAGGACAAGGCCGGTGCAGCACCGCGCGGTGGCCAGGCGATCGGCCTGCGCTATGATGTGCGACTTGGTGCCAGCCCGCTCGCGTTTACCTCGAGCCTTGTGCGACAGTCTGCCAGCCGCGACATCCTGCAACCAGGTTTGCCGTTGACGAATCGCATCGGCGCAACCGTGTCGCAGCCACTCTACATGCTCGATGCTGCGTTCACGTTGCTGCTGACCGGCGCCAAGAGCTGGCACTCCGTGCTGCCGATGTTCACCGCAGGCGTCGGGCTGGTGACCGACAACAAAGCGATCACCGACTCGTCGCAGTTCAAGTTCGGGACGCGCTTTGCTCCACTGGTTGGCCTTGGCGCGAAGTACGCCCCGATCCGCTCACGGTGGACGGTGCGCGCCGACCTGACCAACCGGTTCTACAGCGTGCCGTATCCGCAGACGTTCCGCGATTCGACGCCCGGCGTCCCGCGGGTGGTCGGCGGCAACATCAAGAGCAAGTGGACGCGGAACTCGATGCTCACACTCGGCCTCGTGCGCGAGATCGGGCGGCGATGAACGGATCGACCACACTCACGCGGCGGGTGCACTTTGCCGCGGCACATCGCTACCGTCGTCCCGCGTGGGACGACGCGCGAAACGAGGCCACCTTCGGTCTCTGCGCGCGCCCGAATTTTCACGGGCACAGCTACATCTGCGATGTGAGTGTGCGCGGGCCGGTACAACGTGAAACGGGGATGCTGGTCGACCTCGGCCTGCTCGATTCCGTGTTGCAGGAGGAGGTCCGGCTCCGCTTCGACCATCGCAACATCAATCTCGACGTCCCGGAGTTCGACGAGGCGACCGGCCTGGTGCCGACGGGTGAAGAGCTGGCGCGATTCATCGCCGAGCGCGTGCAGGCACGGCTGCCGGCAGGCGTGCGCGTGACACGGGTCGTGGTAGCCGAAGATGCGACGCTGAGCGCGACCTACGAACCGGCGTGATGACCACGCCGCGACCACGATGCGGCGTGCTGCTCGCCGGTGGTGCGAGCACACGATTCGGGGGATCGCCAAAGGGCCTCGCACCGCTCGGTGGAGTGCGGGTGGCTGACTTCGTGTTGCGCGCCCTCGAAGCCGTGTGCAGTGAGGTGATCGTGGCGGCCAATGATCC
>JANPFJ010000146.1:0-2757 GCA_031423355.1 Gemmatimonadaceae bacterium
GTGAGTGGAATTACGGGGTGGCGGTGTCGGTCGCGGGGCTCGCGCCGAGTTTACGCAGGGATCCTCCGGTTAAGGTGATGCGGTGGGCGTGGTGGACCAAACGATCCATAATCGCGTCCCCGAAGGTGGCATCGCCGACCCCTTCATGCCAGTGCTCGACAGGCACTTGGCTCGTGAGCAGCGTGGCGCGACGACCGGTGCGATCCTCGATCATCTCCAAGAGATCGCGGCGTTCGCGATCCCCGATGGGGGCGAGTCCCCAGTCGTCGAGGATCAAGAGATCCGCTTTGCCGAGTTGCGCGAGCACTTTGCCATACGTGCCGTCGCTGCGCGCGATCGCGAGTTCTGGAAGGAGACGTGGCAAGCGCAGATAGCGCACGACGTAGCCGTGGCGACACGCACTATGTCCAAGCGCACACGCTAACCACGACTTGCCGGTACCCGTTGGACCGGTAATTAAAAGGACCCCGTGTTGCTGGATCCAATCGCCCGTCGCGAGCCGCAAGAGCTGCGATTTGTCGAGCCCGCGCTTCACGCGAAAGTTCACGTCTTCGATCGACGCGCTATGACGCAGTCGCGCGAGTTGCAGGAGCCGCGTGAGCCGTCGGTTCTCGCGCGCGACATGCTCGCGCTCCAAGAGCAGCGCGAGGCGATCTTCGAAATCGAGTGAGACGACATCGGGCTGTCGCCGCTGTTCATCGAGCGCTTCCGCCATGGCCGGCAGTTTTAAACGATGGAGCAGGTCGGTGGTCTGTTGTGCGAGCATGCTATTCGACTCCAAAGAGGGGAAGTGGGGCGGACGCCGCGAAGTACGCGGCGCCGCGCACGTTGTCGTGCGTGGTCGGAAGGTTGGTGGTGGCCTCTATCGTCTCGGGCGGCGAGTGATCGAGGCCAAGCTTGAGGATTGAGTGCAGCGAGCGATACGTCATCGCGCCGGTGGTCTGCGCGCGCTGCGCCGCGGCCTCGAGGCGGGCGTCGCCGTACCGTTTCCCGAGCGACAAGAGGCCGAGGCACGCGCGATAGCCTTGCTCGGGATGCGGCTTATGTTCGAGGATGTGTGCGACCACCGCGCCCGTCGCGACGCCGATGGATTCGCCCCAGCGCACGAGGCGTGAGGGCGTCCACTCGACATGGCGCGCGTGCGACTTCGGCCGATGCGCGGGATCGGTGGAGTAGCCGCCCGGCGTCTGGCGCCGCACGTGCGCCGCCACGCGCGTGCCCTGATGCAGGATCTCGCACATCGTCGCGGTGAGGCGCACGTCGACCGTCGCGCGCACGAGCGTGTACGGCACGCTGTAACAGTGCTTCTCTACCGCGATGTGGTAATCGATGTTCACCTTCGCCGTGCGCCACTCGGCATACTCGTAGCGCGTGGCGGGGAGTGGGCGCAGGGCGGGGCGATCGGTCTCCGCAAAGCGGGAGCGGCGTGTTCCGGGGAGCTTCTGAAAGGGGCGATCGTTCAGGGCCTCCAAGCGTTCGCGGAGCGCTTCATTCAGCTCGGCCAGCGAGGTAAAGCGGTGATGGCGCAGCGGGGCGAGCAGTTCGCGCTCGACGATCTGCACCGCCGTTTCCACTTTCGCTTTGTCGCGCGGCGCGGCGACGCGCGTGGGCAACACCGCGGTGCCATAGTGCGTGGCAAACTCGGCATAGGTCGCGTTGATCTCGGGCGCGTAGTACGATGCGTACGTCACGCCCGCCTTGAGGTTGTCCGGAATCAGCAGCGCCGGGACGCCCCCGAAAAACTCCAGCATGCGGACATGCGACGCGATCCAATCGGGGAGCGATTGCGTCCACGTCGCTTCGGCAAACGTGTAGTTACTCGCGCCGAGCGCCGCGACGAAGATCTGTGCCTCGCGTACGATCCCCGTCTGCGGATCGACGATGTCGACGGTCAGCCCCGCGTAGTCGACGAAGAGGCGTTCGCCGGCGCGATACTCTTGGCGCATCACGGGATCGATCGTCGCGCGCCACTGCCGATAGTGGACAGCGAACTGGCTGTAGCTGTACCCCGTCGGTTCGCGCTGGCGATACTCCTGCCACAGCAGCCACAAGGTGACGCCTTTCCGCTGCTTCTCCTGCGCGATCACCGCCCACTCGGGGAGCGGGCGAGTGGCCGACGAGGGTGTCGTCGCGCGCGCAAAGAGGGCGTCCTCCAAGGCGCCATCGGTGAGGGTGGTCGCAAGCGGCCACGGCAGCCCGCTCGCGCGGAAGCGCGCGCAATAGTCCTGCACCGTGCTCCGCGGTACGCCGAGGCTGCGCGCGGCGCGCCGTTCACTGAGGCCCGCTTCCAGTCGGAGGCGGAGTACGTCTCGAATCATTCGCATCGGGATCCTGTCGCGGGGCACGCGGTCACTCCGGTTAAAGTCCCGGAAGGACGCACGAAACCACGCGGGGTGGGATCCCACGCCAGTCACCACAACCGACACCGCCAGCCTCTGGCCGGATTCCGCCAGAATGGGTGGCCGGAATCAACCAGAATGGGTGGCCGGATTCACCCGGAATGGGTGGCCGGATTCAACCAGAATGGGTGGCCGGTTTGCGCCGTAATACGCACACACGCGTACGACGCCGACACGACATCCCGTCGAAGTAGGCGCGGAATGGAGGGAATGCCGCGGCGCATACATGTCGCGCTCCTGCGTACAATCGCTGGTGTCTCACCGTTGTCCAATAGCGCATCGAGTACCGCGGCAACCCGGCGCGGGACATCGCCCGCCGGCGCTCGCCACTGAACAATCGACTGCGGGGCAGCGTTCC
>JANPFJ010000147.1:0-2776 GCA_031423355.1 Gemmatimonadaceae bacterium
TTCCACAACGCAAAATCCTGCGCGTTCTCCTTGGTGTACTCGTCCTGACTCACCCGCGCACCACTCTTGATCTCACGCGTATCCAGCCGCGACAAACGCCCATACCCCGGGAACTTGTCGATCGCGAAATACACCGACCCATCCTCAGCCTGATACGCCACACCCTTCGCAATCAAACGCTCCACCAGCGTGATCATCTGCGGGATGTAATCCGTCGCCCTCGGATAATGTTCGGCCGGCTGAATGCGCAGATACTCGCGATGCGCATGAAAGATCTCGATGACCGGATCCGTCACCTGACGGATCGTCAAACCACGCTCATTCGCGCGCTTGATGATCTTGTCATCGACATCGGTCAGGTTCATCACCTGCTCGACACTCCACCCCCGCAATGCCAGCGACCGCCGCAACAAATCCTCGAACAGGAAGGTGCGGAAGTTGCCCAGATGCGCCGGATTGTAGACCGTCGGACCACAGGTGTACATGCGCACACGCAGGCCGTCGGCGGGCGCAAATGGCTCCACCTCGCGGGACAGCGTGTTGAAAAGGGTAAACTCGCTCATTTACTCCCAAGGGTTGCGCGTTGCGCCCCACTGCGGGACGCGATGCTGCCGACAGGGCAGCGATCGCCCTCGTCGAACCATGCCGCTGGAAGCTACTGATCCGCGACACCCCCCGCCAAATGATCAAACGCACCACCCGCCGCGCCCTCCGCAACCATCCGGGCCGGTGCGGTCCATGCCGGCGTCGTACGCTCGGCACCACCATGCAACGGACGCAACTGTCCACCCGCCAGCTCCAGAATCGACCAGGGCCACTCCGATGGCGACACAGGCGCCGCCACCAGTGCGGCGCCGCCAGCCTGGAGCCACGGCTCGAGAAGCTGCACCACCGCGCGCACGTCCGGCGCAGGCGCACGCTCCACCAATGCGGCATCGAGTATGAGCAGACCAGCCGGCGCTCCATCACGACGCTGCACGGCGCGCGGTGCATCTCCGGCAGGTGCGTACCGGACACCCGTCAGCCCGCGTGGGCCCCATCGAACACTCCCCGAATCGACACGCGCCACACCCGCCGCGATCGCGCACAACATCGACCGCGCCAGCGGCAACGCTCCAGTGATCGCCAGTGCGTCGCCCGGGAGCAACTGCAGCGACACCCCGCCCAGCACAGTGACCCGCACGCGGCAGTTGCCCGCGCCGGCAGTGATGACCTTCCTCACGTTTCGCAACAGCAGCTGCGGGACCAGCTCGGCATACGGCATCAGACGCTCCGGTGGGTAGAGACACCACCACGCTGCCATCACCGCCTCGATCTGGCACACCGGATTCACGCAGGCAGTGTGATTCCGTTGCGGTCAACCCGCACGGCGTTACGCGGCCCCGATACTGGCTACCGAGCGCTCGTGCGCCTGACGTGCGCCTCACAAATCGCATCCGCGATCGGCCCCGGATCGAAACGCACCGGATCCGTCGTCGGCAACCGCGTCTCCGCCATCGACCGCTCGATCGCGTCGCGCGCCGCATTGTCATCGAGATCGAACGTGTTCATCGCAATCGCGATCGTCGGCGCATGGCGCAACGGCTTCGTCACCGCATCATGCAGCGCAATCAGCTCGGTGAGCGATGGAATCGTCACCCACTCGTTGTTCCGGATGGCAGTGCGCGACGGCTGTGTGCAGAGCACCAGCGCATGCGGCAGCGAGCCATGGATCAGGCCCAGCGTAACCCCTGAAAAACCGGGGTGCAGCAGCGAGCCCTGGCCCTCGACCAGCACGATGTCCGACGTCTCTGCCGCCTCGAGCACCATCTGCTCCGCCGCGCCGCCGATGAAATCCGCGACCACCGCATCCACCGACGTGCCCTTCCCATCGATGAAGATGCCCGTCTGCCCCGTACCCACGAAACCAACAGCGAAGCCTCTGGCCTTGATCGCATCACGCACCGCCAGCTGCGTCGTCATCTTGCCGATGTTGCAGTCGCTGCCCACTGTCAGGATCACCGTGGCATCCGTCACGGTGCGCACACGACCCGATGACACCGGCAGATCGGTCGGCGGCTTGCGCACATCGCGGATCTCCACGGCATGCCGCTGCGCGAGTTCGCGGAACTCCGGGTCGTCGCCGATGAACACGTGCAGCCCGCTCCAGATGTGCAATCCCGACTCGAGCGCTGAACGCAACACCGGGCGCCACGCCTCGGGCAGCTGGCCACCCGTTGGTGCAATCCCGATCAGCAGGATGTTCGGACGCAGCGCCATGCCTGCCGCGACCGATGCCACGACCGGAATCGCGCCACCAAAGCCGAGCACCTCCTGCACCGTGCGGCCGGCCGTCACGGCGTCGAGAACGCCGACAACCTGCTCAGGGGTGAAGCGAATGCAGCCCACGGCCGTCTTGGCCGAGTGAACGCCGAAGGCACCGTCGGCGAGAATCAGGTAGCGGGGAGTGATCGACATGCGGTGAACATAAGGATACCGGTCAACCACGCGCTGTCACCCCAGCGCGACCCGCTCCGCCATCGCAATCAGGTCCGGCAGTGCGCCTGCCGGAATCGTCACGCCCCCTTCCGGCGCCGGCACACGCAACACCAGCGTGCGATCCACCGGCAGCGGCCGCTCGGCCGCTCCCTGATAAATCCGGTTCACCAGCACCCGCCGCACGATCACCGTCAGCACCACCAGGATCGGCACCGCCACGATCAGCCCCACCGGGCCAAGCAGCTGCCCGAAGATCAGCACCGACATGATGCTCAGCACCGGCGGCAGCTTCACCTGG
>JANPFJ010000148.1:0-25702 GCA_031423355.1 Gemmatimonadaceae bacterium
GACACCGACGCCACCTACCATCTCGGCGATCTCGTCGGCTACTCATCGAATCCGAACGAGGTGGTGCAGCGTCTGACCGCGCGCGGCATCAGCGGCATCGCCGGTAACTACGACTCGACCGTCGCGACGGACTACAAGCACTGCGGCTGCAAGAGCGAGACGCCGCGCCAGGAGGAGCTGGCGCATATCAGCTACGAATACACTCGCGGTGCCGTGAACGCCGAGACCAAGCGCATCCTTGGCGCGCTACCCTTCTCGATGGACATCCGGCCTCACGGTGGGCATGCCTCGGGGCCGCGACTGGTGCTCCTCCATGGCACGCCGACGCTGAACACGCTGTACTGGACCGCGGATCGTCCCGACGACTTCTGCCTGAAGATGGCGGCGAGCGTGAACCTCAAGGCGGGCGACGTCATCGCCTTCGGGCACACGCACAAGCCGTGGCATCGCGAGGTGGAGGGGATCCACTTCATCAACACCGGGAGCGTGGGGCGGCCGAAGGACGGGGATTGGCGCGCGGGGTACGTGCGGCTGGAACTCGGGACCGGTGCGGCGACGGTGGAGTTCGTGCGCGTGGAGTACGACGTCGAGGCGGCGGCGCGCGGGGTCCTCGCTGCGGGATTGCCGGAGAAGTTCGCGGTGTTTCTGCGCAGCGGGGGCAAGCCGGCCGTCCAGGTCTGACGGCGGCCGGCGATTGAGGGGCGACGCAACGGGATCGCGTACCTGTGCGCCGTCCCGTCGCGGTCTGGCTGGCCGCCAGCCAAGGGTGATTTTCTGCGTTCGGGCCGTGTGTGCACGACGCGCGGCGCATCGTGAAAATGTGCCGGATTTTTACCTTCGACTTACCCCGTGATCATCCGTCTGTCCCTGTGACGGTGTGCGCGATTCAGTCCCTGAATACAACGACGATCAGCGACTCGATACCGCGTCCTATCAAACATCAGTCGCTGATCGGTCATCGCAACCAGCATGGCGCGCTGGCGGAAGTGCGGCAGCGTCGTCACGGAGTTCGGAGGCGCAGGCACGGCGGAGACGACGACAGCTGCCTCTGTGTTGTTGACGTGTGCTTGAGCGTCGCGCGGCGCGCTCGTCGCAAGCCATTGTAATGACCTGACTTGACCTGAACTCGCGTCATTGCCCACGCCGCGTTGTTGTCGATCAACCTGCGAATCTCGCCAATGAGGATGCCATTGAAACCCAACAATGATGCCCTCCAAGTTCGTGACCTGAATTGACCTGACCGTCCGTCCCCACAGACGTCGACACGTTCCTCCCCCCCCACAACACGCGCGCACCCTGCCGGTGGTCATACGCTGGCGGCATCCCTCCCTTGGAGCGCGCACCATGTCTACGTCACATCCGGCACGCCGACGCACCGTCGACCCCCTCAGCATCACTGAGCCTGTCGGCTTTCTCCACCTCGAGGCGCGGATCACGCCGCACCTCGCCACCGGACTTCGTTCGCGCGCCTTCGGGGACGGCGCACACGTCGGCACTTGGGCACCCGCCACGTTGCGTTCGGCATGGAGCACGATGAGGACCGCGCTGATCGCGTCGATGGAGGCGACGCTGCCTGCGGACGAGCGTTCGCCGGCGCGTGCGCTGCACGCCCTGCGCACCGGCGAGCAGGGCGCTGATGTCCGCTGCCTCCTGCCTGACTTGCCTAGCGTGGCCGCCAGTCTGCGGAAGCCAGGAGCATCGGCTGCGAATGCTGCGAATCAGGTGAGAATGCTGCGCCGCGCGCTGATTGCCGGATGCACAGACCGGTCGCCACTTCGAGTGAAGCTCGCCGTCCTCCCTGACGACTGGGCCCGCTACATCGCGTCCATCGATGCGCACCATCCGCGGATCCGCGAAAGCATCCGCAGCGGCGTGTTCAAGCTCGCGACCGCCGCCACCACCGCCGGAGTCCGTTCCCCTGTGGACATGCCAGCGGACGCCCGCAAGATGGCGTCGTGGCTTCGGGATCGGTTTCCGGCCGACGGTGACTACTTCGCAGTACGCTCTGCCCTGACGCGCCTCGCGAAGCTGAAGGTGGCGGACGTCGCCATGATCACCGTGCCCGCCCGCCGCTCCGCCGCGATGCGATTGGACGCCGATGGCGCAACGCACGAGGCCATCGCCGACAGCGTGACACCGGCACTCGCGAAATTCGCGCGCGTCTGGGACAAGGTCGCGGGACGGGGACAGACCGGGTGCGCCCCCGACACGCTCCGGAAGCTCCGCCTTGGCTTGCAGCGCTTCATCACGTACGCGGCGCATGCCGAGCGTGCCGGCGTGCTGCCGCGGGGCCTTGCACAGCAGCCGACGATTCTGGACTGGTGGAACACCGAAGTCGCGGTCGCGCTCGCGACCGCAGATCACGCACGCATCGACCTCGGACCGCAGGAAGGTGATGACGACATCATGGACACGAGCAACACCTCCACCACCGACGTAGGTCCGGTGAGCACGAATGCGATAGCGGCGGTGCTCGCGTGGGCCGCACGCAATGGTTTGATGCCGAAGGCCGCCGTGCTCGCGAGCGGCGACCTCCCCCGGTCGGTGCTCGCGGAGCTCGAGTCGATCTGGCGGATGACGGTGCACTGGATGAAGGATGCAGAACGCCGCGGCCGGTTACACGCGTCGACACTGTCGGCCTATCACACCGCGCGCGCGTCGTATAGCCGCGCGCGTGCAGAGCTGCGCGCCGGAGCGGAGGACGGCGACGACGTTCTGACCATCAAGGACAAGGAAGAGGCAGCACAGATGCACTCGCTGCCCTTGCTCCTGGCCGTCGTGTTGCCCTACTGGACGCTGGTGCATCTCCCACGCTTGCAGGCGCAGGTGGACGCCGTCACACGCAAGCTCTCGGCGCTGCGCGACGCATCACCGGTTGCCACGCACTGGAGCGATGGCAGCCATCGCGACGAGATCGTCGCGCGTCGGGCGCTCACCAGCGCCATCCGCGCCTGGTTCGTCTTCGTCGCGTTCATCGGCGACCCGCTTCGCATCAAGAATCATTGGGCCGCTCGGTTTGGCACTGACGACGCCGAGGTGATGATCGAGGCGGAATATACCACGGATGGCCGTATTCGTCGCATCGTTCGGATGCATTCGCGCTTCGGCGGCGAGAAATTCGCCAGCGCACGGAACCCACAGGCGATGCTCAAGACGCGCGACTACGGCACGCGGTCGTGGGACTGGCCACAGGTGGTCGTCGACCACGTCTGGCTCCGGCGATACGCCAACGATGTCTGGTTCCCGTTGCTGCAGCGGGCTGGCGTGCTGCCGGACGGTGCCACGGTGCAGTCCGCGCTTAGCGAGAACCGCTACGCGCTCATTCCGACCGATGGCGGGACGCAGCGCCACGCCGATGGCGCGACGGCGCGGCGCGAGCGCGGCGCCATCGCGCGGTACGCAACCTCGCAGAGCGTCCGTGCCTTGTTCCGCGAAGCGTTGCTCACTGGTCTCCGAGCCTTCGGCGACTCGGCACTGCCGCTGACGGGTGAAAGCGTCCCCGAGGATGATGAGGCCGCAGCGCGCCGGTGGCCGTGGATCCTCGCACCGCACGTCGTGCGGCTGTGGTGGGTGACGTACTGTCTCGGTGTGCTGAGCAAGAACGGATTCTCGCTGCGACGTACCGACCCTGAGACGGGGGAGAGTCATCTCGTGAACCCCATCGACGTCGCACAGCGCGCGACGACGGACACGCCCAAGACCATGAACAAGGACTACGAGGCCTGCTCCGACACCATGCACCAGCGGACGATGCGCACGGTGCGCGACTGGATGCATCCGCGCGCATTCACCGAGGTGACGGACTACCTCGTGATGCCTGATCGACGCCCGAACTTCGCGGCGATGTGGCGTGCGTGGTCGCGCCAACGGACCGACGACGGGATGGGCATGTTGCCGCCTGAGATGATCCGTGCCTTCACCGAGCGCGAGCGCGGCACCGACCTTCGGGTGCCGCAGATGCGCCGGCGTGCCGTCGGTCAGCGGCCGCCGGCACGGCGGCGCAAGTCGGGAAAGGCCTCGGACGTCGAAGCGTAAAGCACTGAATCCGTGCGGCAGTGACCGCGGACAGCGTGACAGGACACGATGAGCGGACGTGCCGAGCACACGTTCGCTCATCGTGGCGTGTCAGCCGACGCTGCGTTCGTCCGGTGGAAAGAGGAACGCGAGCAGCTCATCGTGATGCTGCTCGAGCAGATCACGACGGATCAGCCACGCGCTCTTGCCGTGCTTCGGAGGGACCGGGAGTCGTTCTGCACCCTGAAGCGTGTCAGCCCGCACGATACCCAGTCGCTGCTTCATCGGCGTGGGCAGGATGTGCCGTTGGAGCCAACGACGCTTGCATTCGGGCATGCCAAGCTGCTCGGCGAGCATTGCAAAGGTGAGCCAGTGGCGGAGGCTGGGGCGTCCGCGACGCGGTGACGTCATCGTGATCGGTGGGTCATGCACAGAGGCTCGGCGCGCCGGCACGCCGGCCGCCAGCCCTCATCCGGGGCATACGCATGGACGTGACTACGCAAGCCGAGTTGGCGACCTCGCGGTTGGACCTCCTGTGGAGCGCAGCACCCGCAAGTGCCGTCGCTTCCACGAACGCCCTATCGTTGCGGCGCGCTCCCAGCAAGAAACGGAGCCAGCAGGTCACCTGCCGCGTCGACGGCGGTGTCCGGGACCCGCACGTCAAGGGTGACCGCATCCTCGCTGGTTGTCACGGTAAACCGCAGGAACGCGCAGCACTCCTGCTCACGTCGCACGAGTTCGCGGACCGGCACGACCGCGTCCGCGGCGTAGACGAGCGTGAGCCGACCGCCCACACGCCGATTCGACCGTAGTGACGCGGTATTGAGCGCGGTGATCCATGCGAGACGATTCGTGTAGTCGGTCGCACTCAAACTGCAGGCCAGTGGTGCCTCTGTGGTCATCGAGCGGGGTCTCCGGAAGTGCCGTGCAACGGCGATCAAGCGCGAGGTCCAGCAGTGAGTGTTGACCGTGCCGGGCAACGCTGCACCTTCAGGACAGGCACACCGCACCCTTTCCCGCGACACGCACGATGCCCCGCATTCCACGACAGGCCACGCGCACGACACGTCCGTCGGCTTCCGAACTGCCGATCAGTCCTGCGGAACGCCGATGTGACGGATTCGCACGCCAATGATGCCTGTCGACCTGCTAGCGCGGACGGCGGCCATCTACGTCGCCGCCGCTGTCGCCGAAATCGCCGGCTGCTTCAGCCTGTGGGCCTGGCTGCGCCTTGGCAAGAGTGGATGGCTCCTCCTGCCGGGCGTACTGTCACTGGTGCTCTTCGCCTGGCTGCTGACGCGGGTCGACGCGGCGGTGGCCGGCCGTGCCTACGCCGCCTACGGTGGCGTGTACATCATCGCGTCGCTCGCGTGGCTGTGGATGGTGGAGGACGTGCGTCCAGATCGATGGGACCTGACTGGTGCGGTACTCTGCCTCGCTGGCGCGGCCATCATCCTGCTCGGCCAGCACGCGACACGTGCACCGTAGCCAGCTCGACGCCACCTTCCGCACCGGCGAGCACAGCGAGTGGCGGTGATGGGGCGCGTGTTTCGTCTGCATCGAAAGTCGAGCCAGTCGTATGCCGTCCGCGTCCACGTCTCGGCAGTGAGAGTGAGTGACGCACGCGAGCCTACACCTGCTCTCGGGCGTGCTGGCTGGGCTCGACGTCACCAGCCGCGGCGAGATCACCCCGCGCATCACGGATGATCGCCCCTGCCGACTGCATGAACAGGCTGCCGATGAGTAGCGCGACGACGATATCAGGCCACGCGCTGCCGGTCCACGCAACCAGCCCCGCGGCGATCACCACCGCCACGTTGCCCAGCGCGTCATTCCGTGAGAACAGCCAGATCGCTCGGGCGTTGGCGTCACCGGTGCGGTGCGGGATCAGCGTCAGAGCCGCCGCCACGTTGACGCCGAGCGCCACTAGCCCGAACACACCCATCAGCTCGGCCTCAGGCGGCTGCCGCTGCACGATGCGAAAGATCGTCGTCCCCAGCACGCCAATCCCGAGCGCACCCAAGAACACTCCCTGCACGAGCGCCGCATGCGCACGAATGGCCTGTCGCCAACCGAGGGCGATCAGGCCGAGAAAGCTGATCAGGCCATCGCCGAGAAAGTCGAGGGCGTCGGCTTTCAGCGCTTGTGATCCGGACAGGAAACCACCGATGGCCTCCACGACGCCGTACCCGGCGTTCAACACGACCACGACCCACAGTGCCCGACGGTAGGCGCGCGACGCAGTCGTCGCGGAGGTCGCAGAGGCGGCGCCGTCGTCCGCCGTGCGCTCGACGGCGGCAGTCACTCGGTCGAGTCGATATCCAATGCGAGCCACGGCCTGTTCGACGGCCTCAGCCACGCGGGCATCACGCGTCGACATGGACAGGATCTGCGATGCGACGGACACCTTGACGTCATGCAGCCCAGGCACGGTGCGAGCCGCCGTCTCGATCTCCCTGGCATCGTGCGCACAGTCCATGCCCGTGACGCGGAAGCGCAGCAGTAGCTGCGGTACATCGCTGTGACTCATGCGGGTCGGGATGACCCTTCTTCGATGTGTCCCAGGCCTTCTGCGACCAGGCTGGCGACGTGCGAGTCATCGAGCGTGTAGTAGGCCATCTTACCCTCCTTGCGAACGCGAACGAGGCGCAGCTGCCGCAGCGTGCGCAGCGAGTGAGAGACTGCCGATTCCGACACGCCCACCAGCGTGGCCAAGTCGCAGACGCAGAGCTCCGCTTGTGCCAAGGCCGTCACGATCTGCAGGCGCGTCGGATCACCGAGCGCCCGGAAGGTTTCGGCAAGCGCGACCAGGGTGGCGGCGGCAGGCGCAGTCCGTCGGACGTGCGCCACCTTCGCATCGTCGACACACAGCACCTCGCAGCGGTCGGACATCCCAGTCGGCTCCGCAGTCGTGACGGGCGTCCTGATGCTGAGTGATCCGTCAGGACGACGTCGGGGTTGCGTGGTCGGCACGGGGCTCCTAGGTTAGCTGAACGACTGAACGAACGTTCATACGACGAACAGAATAGTCTGGACCGTACGGCAAGCGCAATCACCGCCACGGCTCGCCCCATCCTGGCTCTCGGTGAGCCAGTCCCCTGCACCACGTCCGCCCTTACGTCCGATCTCCGGTCCACGATGCTCCGCGCGCTCCGTCGCTCCACGCCTGCTCCGATGCTGCGTCGCCTGATGGCGCTGCTGCTCGGCGTGTGCGTCAGCGTCATGATCGCGGAGCCGTTGATCGCGGACCAGTGTGACGATGTGGTGTCCCAGTCGGCGACAGCCGGTAACGCCGGTGGTCTGACCAAGCGCGTCGTATCCGTCGACGTCGACAGGTCGCCACAATCCACCGACTCGGAAATTCCTGACGGGCATGCGCTGCACCTGTGCCACTGCAGCCACGTGCATAGCGTCACCCTGGCGACCGGACGGCACATTACGGATCGCGTCGACATCACGGACACCACCATCGTCGGCCATTCCGTGCGTCTGCCATCCAGCGTGGTCGTCGAGCCGCAACGCCGTCCTCCGCGAGCGCACATCGCGTAGTCGCGTCAGCGCCCTGCAGATCCTACCGCACCTGTAGCCTCCTCCTGAGAGCAGCTGACGCCCAGTCGCGTCCGTCCACACCCGTGCCGATGCACGAGGTCTGTGGCTGTGCTTCCTCGAGGAATTCATGACCATTGCTTCACCAGTATGCCGCGCGTGCGGAGTCGACGCGCGCGCCTCCACACATTCGCGACCGACGCGGCACGCGCCCCGTCCCGCGACGAGACGACTCTGGACTCTCGTGATCGTGAGTGCGGCGCTCGTCACGCCATCGCTGGTCGATGCGCAGCTGACGCGGGATTTGGCGCAGGTACAGAGGACGCAGGACAGCGTCCGTGTGACTCGGGCGCTGGAGCGCATCAGCGACGCGGTACGCATCGGCAGTCCGACGCTTCGTGCCGCGCGTGCCACCCGCGATCTCGCCCTCGCGCGGGCTGCTGCAGCGGGTCCGTCGTCGCCCGCATTCGTGTCCGCCGGGCTCTCCGAAGCGCCGGCGCGGACACTGGACCAAGGCAACCTGCGCCTCGAGGTCGGTCGTGACCTGATGACGGGGCCGCGCCGTCGCGCAGAACGCGCGCTGGCCGACATCGACGTCCGTGCGGCCACCATCGCCATCACACTCGAGGAACGTCGTCTTGCCGGTGTGATCCTACGCGATGTGATCCGTGCAGCGGGTGCGCGCCGGATCGCCGTGCGACTCGCGGGTGAAGACCAGCTGCTCATGGGAGCGGAAGACGGTGTGCGTGGCCGATTCGGTGTCGGCGAGGCACGCTATGTCGACGTGCTGCGTGTTCGCACCGAGCGCCTGCGGGTGCAGACATCGCGAAGCGCGAGTCTCGCGGAGGTCCGTGCCGCACGCGCCGGGGTGATCGCCGTACTCACGGGCACGGACGCCGTCGATGGAGTGGATGCGTTGCTGGATTCGGTGGCTACCGAGGGACTGGCTGACGCGTGGCGCGCGCTGTTGCCTCCGGTGCCGGCACTCGACTCGTTGATCGCCCTGTCCGAGGAAGCGCAGCTGGCCACGACGAATGCCGCGCGCGTGGACGCGACACGTGCGCTGGTGCTGGCCGAGCAGCGTTCCCAAGTCAGCGCGTACGCCGGTATCCAGCGGATCGGCCAGGCCAACAACGGCCCGACGTTCGGGCCGTCACTGGGCGTCACGATGACGCTGCCCTTCTCCGCCGCCCGCAGCAACCGACTCGCGCTCGCCGCAGCGACGCAAGGCATCGCCACTGCGGCCATCGTCCGCGAGGGGGCCGTGATTGCGGCACGCGCGCGCCTTGCTGCGGCGCGTGAACGCTACGGCGCGGCGCTCGAGCGGCTGGCGACCTTCGACGCGGCGTTGCTTCGCGGTGCCCGCGACGAACGCGAGAGTGCGCTGTCAGCGTACCGGACCGGCAGTCTTTCCCTGATCGAACTGCTTGACTTCGAGCGCGCGCTGTCACGCGCCGAGATCGAGCGCATTCACACGCTGGTCGACGCGGCCGACGCGTGGGCTGACCTCCTGGGCGCTGACGACGGTAGTGCTGCGCGCGCCTTTCCTCCGTCCGATGGACGCTGACCGATGATCACCTCGACTCCTGTCCTCGACGCGATGCACGCGTCGTTCTTCCCGTCGCTGCTGACCCGTGCCCGAATCACATTCGGAATGGTCGGCACGCTGACCCTGATGTCCCTCGCCGGTTGCGGCAGTGACCGTGGTGCGCCGGCGACGCGCGCCGATACGCCACCAGCCGGTGACGCTGCCGGACGCGAGGTGACCGCCGGTGCACAGACCGAAGAGCACGAGGGTGAGCACACCGAGACGGACAAGGTCACCCTGTCGGAGTCAGCGTTCCGCACAGCGCAGATCGACGTGCAACTGGTGATGGCGGGTTCGGCGCTGAACAACGCCGACGGACTGGTGGTCCCGGGACAGGTCGAACTCGACCCCCGGCGGATCGCGCTCGTGTCCTCGCGCACGCCTGGTCGCCTGGAACGGTTGTCCGTGGTAGAGGGTGATCGCGTCGGCGCCGGCCAGACGGTTGGTGCCCTGTTCAGCACGGACTTCCTAACGGCGCAGGTCGACCTGGGCCAGGCAACGCGGCGCGTGCAGACGCTCGCAGGTACGCCGGACGAAACCGGTGCACGCGCGCTCGCCGACGCCGCCCGGCGTCGCCTTCGATTGCTCGGTGCGAGTGAGGCGGAGATCAATCGCGGGGCCGCTGGCGGCGAACCTGCCAGCACCATGTCCCTCCGCTCGCCAATTGGCGGCAGTGTCATCGAAGCGCATGTGCTGCCCGGCGCCGCCGTTGAGGCGGGCGCACCGGTGTTCACGGTGGCCGATCTCTCGGTGATCGACGTCGTGGCGGAGGTTCCTGAGCGGAACCTGCCGCAGGTGCGCACGGGGCAACGCGCCACGATCACCATCGCGGCGTTCGCCGACATGCAGTTCGAGGGGCGTGTCGAACGACTGCGCGATGCGTTGAACCCGGAAACCCGCACGCTGCGCGCCGTGATCCACGTACCGAACGCCAGCCGTCGACTGCGCCCCGGCATGTTCGCCACCGTCCGCCTCGACGTCCCGAGCGCGTCGGGCGTCGGTGCCGGCGCACAACCAATCCTCACGATCCCCGAGAGCGCCATCGTCACCGACGGCGAGCGCCGGTTCGTGTTCGTGGAGACCGGCCCGCGCGCGTACGAACGCCGGGAGGTTCGCACGGCACCACTGTCTGCACCAGGATCCGCGACGCAGCGCACCGCGCTGGTGAGCGTGCAGGATGGGCTCCGAGCCGGCGAGCGCGTCGTCGTCCGCGGCGCCTTCACGCTCAAGAGCGAACTGGCAAAGGCGGGCCTCAGCGATGAACACTGACGTGCGCAAAGACGACATGCCTGTGGGCCCACCATCCGATGCGCCGGACGGTCTCGTGGAACGCATCGTGGCCTGGTCGATCCGACAGCGCGTCACGGTGCTGGTGCTCGTGCTTACCGTCGCCGCTGCCGGATTGTGGGCATTGCGGACACTCCGGGTCGACGCCTTCCCCGACCTCACCGATGCGCAGGTGCAGGTCCTGATCGAGGCACCCGGTCTGTCACCGGTCGAAGTGGAACGACTGATGACGTTCCCCATCGAGGTCGCGATGAACGGGCTTCCCGACGTGACACTGGTCCGGTCGGTGAGCAAGTATGCGTTCGGCGCCGTCACGGTCGTCTTCGAGGACGGGACCGACATCCAGCGCGCGCGCACGCTCGTCAGCGAGCGACTGCAGGGGGTGCGCGACGCACTTCCGCGTGGATCAAACGCGACGCTCGGACCGCTCTCGGCGGCGAACAGCGAGATTTACATGTACACGGTCGAGTATGCGGGCACGTCGAAGGCAGGCGATACGCTCGACACGCGTGCGCTCCGCACCTTGCAGGATCGCGTCATCCGTCCGCAACTCCGCACGGTGCCGGGCGTGACCGAGGTCAACAGCTTCGGTGGTGAAGTGCGTCAGGCGCAGGTGGTCGTGCGGCCGGACCGGCTGGTGAGTTTCGGCCTGACCCTGCACGATGTCGTCGAAGCCGTGGAATCGAACAATGCCGTGGCGGCGGGTGGCTATCTCGAGCACCGCGACGAGCAGTACATCCTGCGTGGCCTCGGTGCGGCGGCGACACTCGACGACCTGCGGAACACGGTCATCCGCGCGAGCAGTGCGGGTGTACCGGTGCTCATCGGTGACGTGGCTGATGTGCGATACGGTGCCGAGTTGCGCCAGGGCGCGGTGTCACACGACGGCCGCGGCGAGGTCGTCAGTGGCATCGTCATGATGCTGCGGGGTGAGAACGGGCGCGAAGTGGTGCAGCGGGTACGCGAGCGCGTCGCCGACATCAACCGCTCACTCCCACGTGGCGTGCACGTCACCGCCTATTACGACCAGACGGATCTCGTCGCCAGCACATTGCGCACGGTCCGCACCAACCTGGTCGAAGGCGGGCTGCTGGTGATTGCCGTGCTGCTGCTCTTCCTCGGCAACGTGCGTGCAGCGCTGCTGGTCGCCGCGACGATTCCGCTGTCGCTGCTCTGCGCCTTCCTCGGCATGCGCTGGCTCGGGCTCTCGGCGAACCTGATGAGCCTCGGCGCCATCGACTTCGGCATGATCGTCGACGGCGCCGTCGTGATGACCGAACACTTCGTCCGCACCCTGCATGGTGACGAGGAACGGGGCGAGCTGCCGGATACGCGTGAGGGAATCACCGCTCGCCTGCTGGCCGCCGCCCGTGAGGTGGCACGGCCGATTGCATTCGGCGTCCTCATCATCATGCTGGTGTACGTGCCGATCCTCAGCCTGCAGGGGCTCGAGGCCCGCATGTTCCGGCCGATGGCAATCACCGTGGCGATTGCACTGTTTGGCAGCTTGCTGCTGGCGCTCTGCTTCATCCCTGCGGCCAGTACGTGGGTCTTCCGACGCGGTGCGCGTGAATCACGCATCGCGCAGCGTGTCGAACGCGCCCTCGACCGACGGTACGCCGGAGCCCTTGGTGCAGTCGCAGCGCGACCGACGGTGACCGTCCTGAGCGCACTCGCGATCCTGGTCGCCACGCTCTTCGTCGTGCCACGGCTTGGCACGGAATTCCTGCCACAGCTCGACGAGGGCTCGCTCCTGATCGCGGCAACGAAGGACCCGACGATCTCGCTGTCTCGTTCCGTCGCCATGCAGGACGAGTTGGAGCGGACCGTGCGCATGTCGCCTGAGGTCACCACGGTCGTGAGCCGCGTCGGTCGTGCGGAAATCGGGAGCGACCCGATGGGCGTCAATCAGGCCGACATCTTCGTGATGCTGAAGCCGCGTGAAGGCTGGCGTCCCGGCGTCAGCAAGGATTCACTGGAGCGCGAGATCACGGCACGCCTGGAGGATCGTGTGCCGGGCATCGCCCTCGGCATGACGCAACCGATGCAGATGCGACTCGACGAACTTATCTCCGGCGTGCGGGCCGATCTTGCGGTCAAGATCTTCGGCGATGATCCGGTCGTCACGCGGGCCGTGGCCGAGCAGGTGGCAACGGTCGTGCGCAGCGTGCGCGGCGCTGATGAAGTGCAGATCGAACAGACCGCCGGCCAGGGATACCTGAACGTCCGACTCGACCGTGCGGCCATGGCCCGGTTCGGCATCCCGATGGCGGAAGTGCAGGAGGCGCTCGAGACCGCGGTAGGCGGACGGCCTGTGTCGCAATTGGTCGAAGGCAGCTACGCGGTCGATGTCGCCGTCTACTACCCCGAAGCACTGCGCACATCCCCCGAGGCCATAGGCGCGATCACGGTGCCCACGCCCGCCGGGGCAGCCTCGGGCGGTGCCCGCATTGCACTGTCCCAGATCGCTGACATCCGGCTCGAGAATGGTCCGGTGCAGGTCAGCCGCGAACGTGCGCAACGCTACACGCTCGTGCAGTCCAACGTGGCTGGGCGCGACCTCGGAGGCTTCGCTGCGGACGTCCGCCAGGCCGTCGACAGCCGCGTGACCGTACCGCCAGCCGTGTTCGTGACCTACGGCGGGGCCTTCGAGAATCAGCAGCGCGCGATGGCGCGTCTGCAGGTGGTCGTCCCCCTGTCGATTCTGCTGATTGCGCTGCTGCTGTGGGTGTCGCTGCGGTCGTGGTGGTTGGCGGGCCTCGTACTGGTGAACCTGCCTTTCGCCGCCGTCGGCGGTGTGCTCGCCCTCTGGATGCGCGGGCTGCATCTCTCCGTCTCCGCCAGCATCGGATTCATCGCGTTGTTCGGTGTTGCGGTGCTGAATGGATTGGTGCTGCTGACGACCGTACAGCGTGCGCGGGCTCGCGGCGCATCGGCCCTTGACGCAGCGCTGCACGGAGCACGCGAGCGCCTGCGTCCGGTGCTCATGACGGCACTGGTCGCGAGCCTCGGCTTCGTCCCCGTTGCCCTCTCGCACGGGACTGGCGCGGAGGTGCAGCGCCCGCTGGCCACCGTGGTCATTGGGGGCCTCGTGACATCGACATTGCTGACGCTGTTCGTGCTGCCGACGTTGTTCGCGGCCATCGAAGGGTGGCGCACGAGACGGGCTGAGGTCCGTCGGCGGAAGATCGGCGAGACCGATGTGACCGTCCCGGAACTCGCAACCTGAGTCACGCCCGCAGATCGGCAGCACGCTCCCTCACCTCATCTTCAATGCCACCGAACATTCGGCTCGACCTGCCCCTGCTGCTGCCCGACGTGCAGGACAGCCGTGATGCCTGCATCGCACGACTGCTGACTGCACTGCAGGCACGCCCAGGGATCACGCAAGCGCATGTCCTCGACGTGGGCGACACCGAGCCCGGTTCCAGTGTCCCAGCGACGACGCCGACGCTCTGCCTGCACTACGACGCCGACCGGGTGACGCTGGCGGAACTGGAAGGGTGGGCACGGTCGGCGGGTGCGTCGATCAGCGAGCAGTTCTCGCACCTCTTGTTGCCGATTCGACTGATCGCCACGGAGGATGATGGTGGGCGTCTGGAGTCGCTATTACGGGCCGTACCTGGCGTGACGGCGGCCTCGGTCAGCCTCGCGGCGCAGGTCGCACGCGTCGAGTTCGACCGACGCATCACGTCGCGCGAGCGCATCGATGCCGCATTGCGCGCTGGATCGGCGACGCCTGCAGCCGGCGCGCGGGGTGCGCTCGACGCTACGAAGGCGGCACCGGCGGCGGTACCACGCGAAGTTGACGGTCACACGGCAGAGGATGGCCACGACCACGACGCTTCCTTTGCCACTACAGGTGAGGCAGCCGAACCACGGGGCTGGTACGCGCGCAACCGTGAGCTTGCGTGGAGTCTGCTGGCCGGTGTCCTGCTGCTCGCCGGCTGGCTGGTCGAGCGGAGTGCGTCCCAGCCGCGCTGGCTCGTGATCGCGCTGTTCGCGGTGTCGTACGTCTTCGGTGCCCGCGATAACGTCGGCCATTTTCTGGCCGACCTGCGCCGCGGCAAGTTCCACTTCAACATCGACCTGCTCATGGTCGTCGCCGCGGCGGGAGCCGCCGCGTTGGGCGAATGGGCAGAAGGTGCGTTGCTGCTCTTCCTGTTCAGCCTTGGTCACGCACTCGAACACTATGCGCTGGGCCGAGCCCGCAACGCGATCACGGCACTCGCCGAACTGGCCCCGTCACGCGCAACGGTGCTCCGCGACGTGAATGGCGCGCGACGCGAGGAGGAAGTCCTCATCGCTGCGGTGCGCCCGGGTGATCTCGTCGTCGTGAAGCCCGCTGAACGTGTACCGGTTGATGGCACGGTGCGAGAAGGCCGGTCGGGCGTGAATCAGGCGCCGATCACCGGCGAGAGCGTCCCGGTGGACAAGGCGCCTGGTGATTCCGTCTTTGCCGGTTCCGTGAACGGTGAAGGCGCGCTCGTCATCGATGTCACGGTGGCGGTCGGCGACCGCACGCTGGATCGTGTGATCAAGCTGGTCTCCGAAGCCCAGACGCAGAAGGCACCCACGCAACAGTTCACCGAGCGCTTTGCGCGCGTGTTCGTACCCGTCGTCCTGATTGGTGACGCACTGCTGATCGTGGTTCCGCCGTTGCTCGGACTCCTGTCGTGGCCCGAGGCGTTCGCGCGTGCGATGGCAGTGCTCGTCGCCGCGTCGCCGTGCGCCCTCGCGCTTGGCACTCCAGCGGCAGTCCTGTCCGGGATCGCGCAGGCCGCCCGGAACGGTGTGTTGATCAAGGGCGGTGCGCATCTCGAGGCGCTCGGCGGCATCCGCTCGCTGGCGCTCGACAAGACCGGCACCATCACGGTCGGCGAACCCTCGGTGACGGACGTCGTGCCGATGAGTGGCGTGGATGAGCGCACGTTGCTGACCAATGCGGCCTCCGTCGAACGGCGCTCACAACATCCGCTGGCGAAAGCCGTCGTGCGTGCGGCCGAGCAACGCGCCCTGACACTCCCGGATGCTGGTGAAATGCAGTCGATCACGGCGCGAGGCGTGCGCGCACCAGTCGAAGGCGCGACGGTCGAGATCGGACGCGCCTTGCTCTTTGAGGATGCCGCAGTCGCGGTGCCCGCCGAAGTCCACTCCGCGGTCGCGCGTCTGGAGCAAGCGGGCCGCAGCACGATGATCGTGCGACGCGTCGGTCACACACCGGAATTTCTCGGCGTGCTCGGACTTGCCGACGAACCACGTGCGAACGCACGGGAGACCCTGGTCGCACTCCGACGCGCCGGCATCGACCGCATCATCATGCTGACGGGTGACAACGCCGGTGTGGGCAATGCCGTTGGCACCGCCGTGGGCGTTGATGAGGTGCGCGCGGGATTGCTGCCGGAGGACAAGGTGACCGCGATTCAGGAGCTCGCGCTGAAAGGACCGGTGGCGATGGTCGGGGACGGCGTCAACGACGCGCCGGCGCTCGCACATGCCACGGTCGGCATCGCGATGGGGGGTGCGGGTACGGCGGCGGCGCTGGAAACCGCGGATGTCGCACTGATGGGCGACGACCTGAGTCGATTGCCCTTCGCCATTGCGTTGTCACGACAGTCGAAGCGGATCATCCGACAGAACTTGTTCGTCTCGCTTGGCGTGATCGCCGTGCTCGTCGTGGCAACGGTCAGCGGTCTGGCCAGCATTGGGCCCGCCGTCATCGCGCACGAGGGCAGCACGCTCGTCGTGATCGCCAATGCGCTGCGACTCCTGCGATTTCAATTGCCGCGTTGAAGGCTGAGAGCGAACCAACCTCGCGTCGGCAGTGGCCTAACCGCCAGGCCGGCGCGACTGGTACGCGAAGCCGCTCGCGACCAGCTGGCGCCAGCGCCGCTGTCGGTGACGATAGAAGACCTGGGCGAACAGCCAGATGAGTGGCGTCAACATCCGCGCCCGCACGTCGACCTGATCCCGATACAGGATGCCGCCCGTCGTCGGCTCGATGGTGATCAGGTGATCCCACACCGGGATCATCGCACTGTGTCCTGCATCCCGAAGCGCAAAGCCGCGCTCGGCGGGCGGCATCGAGATGACGATGGCCTGTCGGCCGAGCGGTATGAACCGCAGGAGTGTCAGCGCCACCCAGTGGGTACCGGCTGTCCACGTCTTCGGCAACGGCGCCGCACCGACCGACCGGAACGACACCAACGGGTACGCGACGTACTGCAGCAACCGTGTCGTCATGACCTGCGAGACCGCCTGGTCGACCGTGCAGGGGAGCACCGTGGCAATGTCGATTTTCATGCGATAGGGATGCGGGCGTTCGGAGCGATAGGTCACCGCGGGATACAGTCGAACGGCGTGTGCGCCATCCTGTCCGCAGTGGCGCACGCTGTGTGGGCGGCTCGTCAGAAGTATGTCGCGAACCCCACCTGCCAGCCCGCGCGGCGCACTGTCGGATTACCCAGAAGGTCGCGATGCCATTCCCGCCGATAGTTGGCCTTGAACACCGTGCTCGCCGATGGACGGAAGCTGAGTCCGGGGACGATGGCACGCACGTCATCCCGGATCGGATCGCCGGTCGACTCAAAGGTGCCGACGTTGTAGTCGATGTACTCGAGCCTGAGCGCGGCGTTGACGACCGCGCCGCGGATACCCGCGACGCGCGGCTTCCAGATCGGCACCACGGCGTCGACATGTGCGCCATGCTGCCGTGAGCCGAACACTTCGATCAGACTGGCCGGCACGGCGACCCGTGTCATCGCCGCCTCGCCACGCAGCGTCATCGGACCGACGGCCACCGCGGCGTCGAGGGCGGTGATCGAGAGGCGACGTCGGTCGTCGACATCGGCGCCATCGACCCGGAACGTGTTGTAGATCGCACCGTAGTGCGACAGCCCGACTTCACCATTCCGCCCGCGCTGCACCGCCAACCGGCCCGAGAATGCGGGAGAGCCGTTGTTGTCTTCCGCGAACTGTTCCGGGCGCTTGCCTGCCGCCAGCAGCGTCCGGCCTTCAGCGTTCAGAATGACACCGTCGCCGAGCCCGTTCGTGAGGTACGCGTCGTACGTCACCGTCACGCCGGGCAGGCCGCGGAGCGGGATCCGCCCGAGAGCACCGAAGCCGATTTCAGCCAGTGTCGCCGGAATGATGCGTGTCGAGACCAGCGGTCGATCTACAAACTCCCACCGTGGTGAGTCGTGGTTCTGGTTGAAGGCGCCGAGCGGCGGCAGCAGGATGCCGGCCCGCAGGACGAATGCCGGATCAATCCGGAAATCCAGCAGTGCCGCCTCGATGGCGATTTCCTCCGTGCCTTTCTCGAACTCCAGCTCCGCGATGAAGCGCAGCCGCTGTCCCACGGATGAGAACAAGAAGATGTTGAATCGACGCATCTCCATCGAGAAGCCGTCGCTGATGCCGTCCTGCGTGAAGTGATTGCTGTTGCCTTCCGCATATCCGCCGATGGCGGTCTGGCCGAGCGCGCCGATGAACGGTCGTGAGTAGATGCTGCCTTGCACGCCGCCCGTGTCGCGCGGGAGGCGCGCCGCACGACTGGCGCTGTCAGCTTTTGTCGTGTCACGCTGTTGGGCGGACGCGAGTGAGGTCATCACGGCAAGGGCAGTGAGCACGGCAACGAACAGCGCGACCGGTCGTGCACGCGAGGGCGGAGGCGGAGGCAGCGCGCTCATCGTGTCGCCGGGGATGTGATGATGTACACGCTCGTCACGTCGCTGGTGACGCGGTAGCGCTGCAGCGGACGCTCTGTCGGCCCCTGCAGGATCGCTCCATCAAACGTGTATTCACTGCCATGGCAGGGGCACTGCAAGGTGGTCGCTGCTGGCTCGACCTGGCAACCGCGATGCCCGCACCGGGTCGACACGGCGATGAACTCGCCGCTGCTCGCGCGATGCAGGTAGATCGGGAGCTCCGATGCGGGATTCTCGACCATCAGCGCGCCAGTACGCTCGAGGTCCACGCGTGGCACGATCAACCGGTCGCCCTGCCGGACAGGCGTCAGGTATCGCACACGTGTGGCAGCGCAACCGGTGACGGTGTTCGGAAGCGCACCGACAAGCAGTGCCCCCGCCACGATCTCGCTGCGACGCAGGAACTCACGACGGCCGATGCACGGCGCGGGCTCAGTGAGACGCGACCGGGGTGAAGCCGAGGTGTCAGCATTGTCGGTCATAGGCGTGTCACAAGGACTGGAGATAGGCGAGCAACCGCTCCTGTTGCGCGGCGGGCAAGGCATTGAACGCCGCGCGACTGCGCGACCCTTCGCCGCCGTGCAGGCGAATCGCATCGCGCAGCGACGGAGCGCGACCATCGTGGAGATAATGCGCACGACCGCCCTGGGACCGCGCCGCCAGCCCGAGTCCCCACAGCGGAGCAGTACGCCACTCAGACGGTTCGGCATCGCCTTCCGTGTACCCGTCGTTCAGCTCCGGTCCCATGTCATGCAGCAGCAGGTCGGTGAACGGCGCAAATTCGACGCGATCCAACTGCGCGATGTCGGATCGACCGGTCGTCATCGACGGGCGGTGGCACGACGCGCATCCGATGGCGACAAATGCCTCTGCCCCCTCGAGCACGGCGGCGTCGGCGACCGAGCGCCGTGGCGGGGGCCGCAGCGTGCGCAGGTAGAACACGACGGCGCTGACGACAGCGGAGCTGACCTCGGGGTCGGGTACGTTGTCGACTGCCTCTGCGCCGAGTTGCCGGTTGTACAGATCGCGTGGCAGGAGGTCCGTCGTGACCCCCATGTCTTCGGCGTAGGCGAAGACGGTTTGCTGGACGAGGTTGACCACACGCGCCTTCTTGCCGAAGCGACCGATGTAGGCGCCGTTATGCACGCGCGCCGGGGTCGCTCCGCCGGCGACGGAGGTACGTGCCACGATGCCGCCGAGGAAGTCCGTCGAATCGATGGGAGCCACGCGCCCGGAGACACCGTCGCCATCGGCGTCCGACGGATCTGCGAGGGCGAGGATCGTGGCGTCATCGACCGCCTCGAGAAAGCCGAGTCCGGTGACGGCTGGCGCGGTGAAGCGCGCCACGGCTGTGACGCCGGCTGGCAAGCGCTCAGCGAGGTAGCCGGCAATGGCGCGGTTCTGGAGTTGTGGCCCGCCCTCCGATTCCATTGGGTTGAATCCGCCGTTCTCCATGACGCCGAATCGCGTCAGGTCGAAGACCGGATGCCCCTTCCCCTCGCCCACGTGACAGCCGTCGCAGCTGGTGGCGACGAACAGCGGGCCGAGGCCGTCGGCGGGCGTGAATCGCCGGCCGAACTCGCCATCGCCGGCGGCGTGGAGGGAGAGTTGCGCACCGGCCAAGCCCTCGACCGGGCCATCCAGGAGCAGTGCGTCGTCTGGGGCGCCGGGTACGAGCACGTCGGAGCACGCCGCCAGTACCGCAGCGAAGGTGACGACGGCGACCCACCGAAGCCGCTCGACGTCCTTTCGCCAACTTCGCGTCTTCGACCGGAAAAATCGCATGCGGCACTGTGCCTCAAATGGATGGGGGTCCACAAAAAGATTTTCGCTCCGCACAATCATGAGTTTCGTACATCCGAAACACAAGGGTGGTTGTCACCTCGTGTCAGCCGCGGTGCTCTTGCGGGGATGTCCGCGTGCCAACACCACGGCGGACGTGCTGAGCGTCGGCATGTTGCCGCCATCGTGGACATATGGCGCAGCCGCATAGGCTCGGGAGGCACAGCCAACGCCTATTGCCGAGCAAACTTATCGGCTTTATATTTGCTACTTGATAACCTTTCTCATCTCACACTTTTGCCAATGCCCTTCCTTCGCACGCTCATGCCTTTCGCGCTCGTCGCGACGCCGACGCTGATCGGTGCACAGTCCCCGACGCCGCGGCGCGACTCGGTCACTCGGCTCCCGGGCATGACCATCATTGGGTCACCCGACGACCGAAGGAACATCCCCGGCGGCGCGCAGGTCATTGAGCGCGCCACGCTGGAGCGGTCACGCGTATTCTCGACGAACGAGGCGCTCCGCAAGATCGCCGGGATCAATGTGCGCGACGAGGAAGGCCTGGGCTTGCGGCCGAACATCGGGATTCGTGGACTGAACCCGACGCGTTCGACCAAGACGCTCCTGCTCGAGGACGGCATCCCGATCACCCTCGCGCCCTACGGCGACAACGCGGCCTATTACCACCCGCCCGTGGGCCGCATGGAGCGCATCGAGGTGCTGAAAGGGGCCGGCTCCATCGTCCACGGTCCGCAGACAGTGGGCGGCGTCATCAACTACATCACGCCGGGCCTGCCGACGCGCAGTGGCGCCACGCTCCGCTTCACCGGCGGCAACAATGGACTGGCGAACGGCTACCTCCGCGCCGCTGCCGTCAATGGTGACGTCGGCGCCGTGGTGGACCTCGGTCGCTGGCGTGCGGACGGGGCACGCGACAACGTCAGCTCGAACGTCTCGGACGCCACCATCAAGCTGTTCGTGCCGCTGGGTGACCGCCACCGGCTCATCGCCAAGACCAACGTGTACCGCGAGGCCTCGCAGGTCACGTACTCTGGGCTGACTGAGGCAGAGTGGGCAGCCGATCCGCGCCAGAATCCGTTCCGCAACGACTACTTCACGATTGATCGACTCGGCGGCACTGTCGCGCACGAGTTCAGCCGAAAGGCGCAACGCGTGACGACCACTGTCTACGGGCATGACATTTCACGGCCGTGGTGGCGGCAGTCCTCGAATTCGGCGGAGCGGCCCAATGACCGGAGCGATCCGGCGTGTGGCGGGATCCAGAATCTCGAGTCAGGCTGCGGCAACCAAGGCCGTATCCGTCGCTATCGGGTGCTGGGTGCGGAATCACGCCTGAGTCAGCCGTTACTGCTCGCGGCGTTCGTCGGCCGACTCGACGTTGGTGCGCGCCTGCACCGCGAGGTGCAGGAGCGCCAGCAGATCAACGGCGCCTCGTTTGACAGCCGCACCGCGGGCCCTGCCTCCAACCCTGGGTCTGGCCTGGTCGAGGACAACACGCGCAATACCGCGGCATTGGCCGGCTGGGCTCAGGCACGTCTCGGGACGGAGCGGTTCAGTGTGACCTCCGGACTGCGCATCGAGCGCATCGACATCTCGCGGCGCAATCTGCGACCCGTCGCCGGCAACCCGAACGGCGTATTTGGCAAGACCTCCCTCACGGAACTGATCCCGGGGATCGGCACGACGTTCACCCCCGTCAAGGCGATCACACTGTTTGCTGGCGCACATCGCGGCTTCAGCCCGCCACGCAACGAGGACATCATCAGCAACACCACTGGCGGTGTGGTGGAACTGGAGCCCGAACGCAGCTGGAACTACGAAGCAGGAATGCGCTGGATGCCGCGTGCCACGTGGACCGTGGACATGACGGCCTTCCGGATGGACTTCACCAACCAGATCGTCCCTGCCTCCGTGGCGGGGGGGACGGGCGCGACGCTGACGAGTGCTGGCCGGACGCTGCACCAAGGCCTGGAACTCGACGTGCGGGCGGACCTCGCGAGCGGTGGCATCGTGACGCCATTCGTTCAGCTGGCCACCACGTGGGTCCCCGTCGCGCGCTTCGAGAGTGCACGCTTTGCGTACCTCGGGACTGGTGGCGGTGACGTGACGAACAAGGTGTACGCCGAGCAGAATGGGACGGGGACACGCACCCGGCTCGACGTGCGTGGGAATCGCCTCCCCTACGCGCCGGAGCTGACAACGACCGCGTCGCTCGGCCTTCGGCATCGCGGTGGTGCCGACGTGTCGGTCGAGGCCGTGCACCTCGGGCAGCAGTTCGGCGATGCGGCGAACACGCGTCTCACGGTGGCTGACGGGCAGCAGGGGCTACTACCGGCGAACACGATCTGGAATGTCGCCGGCAACGTGCCGCTTCGGCCGCTCGGCGTGACGGCGTTCGCCACGGTCAAGAATCTCTTCGGTGAAATGGTGCTCGTCGACCGCACGCGCGGCCTGCTCCCCGGTGTGCGGCGGCTCATGCAGTTCGGGCTCGAGCGTTCGTTCTGAACCCGCCGGCTCTGACCGTGCACCCTCGCACCGTCTTCCACGGATGCTCGTGCACCGATGTCGCCTTTTGATGAGCTCCGATTGTCGGGAATTGTGACGCGAACTTCGGCCGCTGAGCGCCGCCCAGCCCCTTGACTCTGGCGCACACTCCAAGGTCGATCATCCGGCCAAGGCAGCATCCCGAACGACGGCGGTTGGCCGGCAAGGCGCGACAGAGGGCATAGTCGAGGGGAGCACACTTGGCGGGACGTACGTCGACGTCGGCTGTATTCCATTGAACTTGCTGATGGAGGCTGCCGCACATGTGCCTGCCTCCCGTCATGGCTTTCCGGGCGTCGCACCGTGCAATCCTGCGGTCGACTGGCGCGGCGTCGTGCGACGCAAAACTATGCTGATCGAGTCGCTGCGCGGCGCAGCGCGAAGTACGCGGATGTCCTGGCGAGCCGATGGAGCCGTGACGCGCAGATCAACCTGCTGATAGCAGGGATGCGATCTGTGTCCGCACCCACGCAGGCTGCTCCAGAGGGAGTGCGTGTGTCGCTCCCGGGTAGACCATCACGGTGCAGTCCCGATGTCTCCGTGCCAGTTCCCGCATTGAGGCCAGCGGCGCACTCTCGTCGCGATCTCCGTGCAGGCATAGCATCGGGATCCGGCCCTCGACGGATTCGAGATCTGGTGTCAGGTCATAGTCGTAGATGACCTCCCACAGCGTGGACGTGGACGAACGCCACGTCATCTGGTTCAGGTCTTCGGCCACCTCGCGAGGAACATCCCGAATGAGCGAGGGGAGCGCCCAACCAAGGAGACGACGGCTCACCAGACACGCGATGGCCGCCGGGATCATGTGCGTCATGATCCATCCCTCCGCGCCACGGCGACCGAAGTACCCCTTCGCGCTTTCGGTACGTCCGAAGTACGGCATGCTCACGAGCACCAACTGTGCGATTTCGTCGGGGTATCGGGCTGCGTAGGTGACAGCCAGGCGTGCACCGAGTGAGTGACCGACGAGCACCAGAGGACCAGTTGCAGCGACGGGTTGCAGCACCTGGCGCAACGCCGCGATGTGCCGGTCGACGCTGTACTCCTCCCACGGCTTCGGTGAACGACCGAAGCCGAGCAGGTCAACGAGCAACAGACGGGCATTTGCGGTCAGCGCCATGACGCGCGTCTTCCAGAAGCGTGTGGTCGCGCCGAGGCCGGGGAGAAACACGATGGTCGGGCCGGCGGATGGTGGCGTCGCCTGCAAGGGCTCGGTGTAGAGCGGACGCCGGGCGTCAGCGCCATCGTCCCCTTCGCTGACGGCCACTGCACCGCCGCCGACGACCGCGACCCCCAAAACCACACCGATGCGCTTGAGCGCAGTACGACGTGACTGCACCGGACCCACACCCGCGCGCTCCTGCCGCCGGCCCGCGTTGCTCCTATCCATGCTCAGGCAGTCGCGAGGCGATTCCTGCGACGCTGCCCTGCCCTGCGCAACAGTTTTGACACCTCGATGATCGTGACCGGCACCAGTCCGGCGCCTATCGTCAGTGCGCAGTCGCGCCACGACAGCGGCGTGATCTGCAGCACTCGCTGCGCGACGGCGACGTGATGCAATGCGTATTGCAGGATGACCGACGCGACGACCACGACCAGCAGCCGAAGATTGGTGAAGGCACCGACCTCCCAGAGCACCTTGTCGGCACTCCGTGCCGAGAATGCGCGGAAGAGTTCCCCGAACACGAGGACGGAGAACGCAAGATTGCGCGCCTCCGCCAGCTCGCGTGACCGGAGCGCCCACAGGTAGACGCTGAGCGTGACCGCTGCCTGCAACACGCCCGTCAGTACGATGAAACGCCACTGCGCCGCGCCAAGCATTGGCTCGTCCGGCGACCGCGGGGGACGCATGAGCACGTCCTTCTCCGGCGGGTCGAGTACGAGCGCGAGCGCCGGCACCCCGTCCGTCACGACGTTGATCCACAACAGTTGCAGCGGTACGAGGGGAAGCGGGAGGCCGCTCAGCGCCGCAACCAGCATCACCGTCAACTCCGCCATGTTGCCCGACAACAGATAGACGAGCGTCTTCCGGATGTTGTCGAAGATGCCGCGACCCTCGCGAATCGCGGCCACGATACTCGCGAAGTTGTCGTCGGCCAGCACCATGTCCGATGCTTCCCGCGTGACTTCCGTACCGGTCTGCCCCATCGCGATCCCGACATGCGCCTCCCGCAGCGCCGGCGCATCGTTGACGCCATCGCCCGTCATGGCGACGACAGCACCGCGCGCCTTCCACTCACGAACGATGCGGATCTTGTCCTCCGGCGTCGCACGAGCATGAACGACGTCACCAGCCGCGTCGCTCCCGGTCACGATGCCGAGTTCCTTCGCGATGGCCGCCGCAGTCAACGGATGGTCACCGGTAATCATCACCGTGGTGATCCCGGCGCGCCGCGCCGTCGCAATCGCTTCGATGGCCTCCGGTCTCGGCGGATCCGCAATGCCGATCAAGCCCCGCAGCGTTGCCCGCGTCTCATCACCGGCCGGCGCTACCGCCACCGCCAGGACGCGAAGGCCGCGTTCCGCCATTGCGATGTTCGCGGCCTCGACCCCATCCGGCTGCGTCTCGCACAATGGCAGAATGCTTTCGATGGCACCCTTCAAGTAGACTCGCCGATCCTCCCGCTCAATTGACATGCGCTTGAGGAGCGTGTCGAACGGTTTCACCTCCACGCGCGGATTGCTCTCCTCGATCTGCGCACGATGGATGCCCCGCTCGGCGGCCGCGATCAGGATCGCGAGCTCGGTGGGATCACCAACCCCATCGACGCCGTCCTCCCGCAGCTCGGCGTCCACACATGCGGCAGCGGCCGCGAGCAGCTCCTGACCGTCACCACCCCAGACGTCGCGGACGCGCATCACACCGGTCGTGAGCGTCCCCGTCTTGTCTGTGCAGATGACCGTGGCATTCCCCAGCGTCTCGACAGCCGGCAATCGCCGCACCAGCACATGACGTGACGCCATGCGTTGCACGCCAACCGCCAGCGCGATGGTCACCACGGCCGGCAATCCCTCAGGCACGGCCGCAACGGCCAGCGAGACAGCCACCATGAATACCTCGATGGCCGGCCAGCCACGGATCACGCCAGCGAGGGCGACGATGGCAACGATCCCACCGCAGATGAATAACAGCGACTTGCTGACGCGAGCCAGGCGGTCCTGCAGTGGCGTCGCACTCTCCTCCGCCGTCGCCAGCAAGTGCGCGATCTTACCC
>JANPFJ010000149.1:0-2179 GCA_031423355.1 Gemmatimonadaceae bacterium
GCTGTGACGCTCGATCTGGTGGCCACGTGTCCTGCGCCGGCATCCCCGTCGAGTCAATAGCCGCTCAGCTGGTGCGCTGTGCCTGCGACACTACCGCGCGCGCTCATACTGCGCCGTCATTCGCTTCACCCGGTCCACCAGTTTCTCGGAACTGAGCTTCGCCCGCGTCCGGTCAACCAGCAACGGGAACGCCAGCGGCGTCGGACGCTCGACGTCGATCAGCCGCACGGTGCCATGCTGCAGCCGCCGCAACGTGGCGCCGATGCGGCTCGATTCCAGCTGGCGCTCCAGCACTTCGCGCTTCGCCTGTGCGATCAGCAGGTTGTCTGGGTCGTACTTCGCGAACACGTCGTAAAGCAGCCCGCTCGACGCCTGCACCTGCTTCATGGATTTCGACTGCCCCGGGAAGCCTTCGAAAATGAGCCCAGCCACCCGCGCGATCTCCCTGAATTGGCGGCGCGCCAGTTCGGCCGCATTCAGCGACTCGGTGATGTCGTGCAACAGGTGCGCGCTGCCGAGCAACCCTGCCTCCAGCGCCTCCTCGATCGGCGCACGCTCCGGCGACAGCAGTTCGAATCCGTAGTCGTTGCAGGCGAAGCTGAAGGTGATCGGCGTCAGTTGCGCAATGCGGTAGGCGAAGAGCGCTGCCAGCCCTTCGTGCACCAGGCGCCCATCGAACGGATAGACGAAGAGATGATGCCCCTCCTTCGTCGCCACCCGCTCGATCAGCAGTTCCGTCGGCGATGGAATCAGCGACCGTTCGGCCTGCAGCTGCATGATCCCGCGCACCGCCAGCATCTCGGGGCTCGCATAGCGCTCAACGCGCGCCTCCTCGAGCTTGTCACGGACTGCCAACGACAACTCGCTCGAGAGCGGCATGCGCGACCCCTGCCAGCTCGGCACCGCACCCGATGCACCCTTTGCTTTCCGCACCCATGCGGTGAGGTCCTTCACACGCACGAACTCCAGTGCGCGGCCGGCGAAGATGAACCGGTCCTTCGGCTTGAGCCGCGCGATGAAGCTCTCCTCGATCGTGCCAAGCCGCCCGCCCGTGAGAAAGCGCACCGCGAGCGCTGTATCGCTGACGATCGTGCCGATGCTCATCTTGTGGCGTTGAATCACGCGCTTGTCACTGACGAAGTAGTGCCCGTACTCATTCGTTACCCGCGAGTACTCGGGATACGCCCGAAGCGCGACGCCACCGCGGGTGATGAAGTCCAGCACCCAGTCGAGCTCCGCATCAGTCAGCGCGCCATACGCCCGCGTCGTCCGCAACTCGGCCATGATCTCCGGGCGGGTAAAGCCGCCACCGATGGCCCGCGACACCAGATGTTGCGCCAGCAGATCGAGTGGGCGGTCGACGGGGTCGCGGCTTTCGATCTTTCCGTCACGAATCGCATCACGTGCCGCGGCCACTTCCACCAGCTCGAACGCATGGGTCGGCACGCAGACGATCTGCGAGACGCGCCCCGGTGAGTGCCCGGACCGCCCGGCGCGCTGCAGCAGCCTCGCCACCCCCTTCGGGCTCCCGATCTGCATCACCAGATCGACCGGCGTGAAGTCCACGCCGAGGTCGAGAGATGATGTTGCAACCACCGCGCGGAACCGACCACTCTTCAGGCCATCCTCCACCGTCTGTCGCTGCTGCTTGTCGAGTGACCCGTGATGAATGGCGACGGTCTCGAACCACTCCGGCCTCGCGGCGACGATCGACTGGAACCAGATCTCGCACTGCGATCGCGTATTGGTGAAGATGATCGCCGACTGCGCTGCAGCGATGCGATCGAGCACCTGCGGGAGCAGTTTCGTGTTCAGGTGGCCCGCCCACGGAAAACGCTCCATCTCGTCCGGGATGAGCGACTCGACCACGATCTCCTTCGGCACGATACCGCGCACCAGAACACCAGGGTTCGCAGTGCCATTTGCGTCGCGTCCGAGCAGCGTTTCACACGCCACATCGAGGTTGCCGAGTGTGGCCGACAGTCCCCAGATGCGGAGCGCCGGGCAGAGGGCGCGGAGACGTGCCAGCGCCAGTTCAACCTGCACGCCACGTTTCGTCGCCATCAATTCGTGCCACTCGTCGACGATCACGCACTGCAGCGTCTCGAACAGCTGCGCCTGATCGTCACGGCAGAGCAGCAGCTCGAGCGACTCCGGTGTGGTGATCAACGCCGACGGC
>JANPFJ010000150.1:0-2150 GCA_031423355.1 Gemmatimonadaceae bacterium
CGGCGGCGCCCTTGCTGGCGAGCGCAGGCGATCGCCCGGGGCAGCGGCGCGTCGTGAACATGCAAGGCGCGGCGGCATTTGCCCTGGGAACGCTGGACGCTGCCGCCGAACGCTTCGGCACCGCGCTCGAAATGGCGCGGGTTGATGGTGATGCGCTGCTGACGGCGCGCGCCATCAACAATCTCGGCGCCATCGATGCGCTGCGAGGGGACACGGCCCAGGCGATCGCGGCGTACCAGCTGGCCCTCCCGGCGTATCATCGCCTGGGGCACACCCTGGGGCTGGCCGAGAGCTGGCACAACCTCGCCATTTCATACCGCTCGCGTGCGGAGCTGGATGCTGCCGACGAAGCGGAGCGACGTGCGATCGAGTTTGCGACCGAATCCGCGAATCCACGGCTGGCAGCAATGGCGCAGGTTGGTCGCGCGGAGATCTCGCTGCGGCGCGGAGACAACGCTCTGGCGCGGGCGAACGCCGCGCGCGCGGCAACCACGTTCAGCGCGGTACCGGACTATCTGCTGCAGGCCGACGCGTTGCGCGTGGAGGCGGATGCAGCTGACCGGTTGGGCTTCCCGAGTGATGCAGACGCCTCGCTGACGCTGGCTTACGAACTGGCGAGAACGCACGAACACCGGCTGCAGGAGGCGCAGATCCTTCAGACGCATGCCCAGATCATGTTGCGTCGGGGTGATCTGACTGCGGCGCGCACGCTCGGCAGCGAAGCGCTCGATGCCTTCGGGCGACTGGGCAGCGTGGCAGCAATAGACGAGGTGACCGCTTTTCTGGTGGGACTCGCGCCCTGACGTCCGGGCTCGCGGCGGGGTGTAACGTGGCGATACAGGCTGGATCGCGGTGGACGCTGCCGGGATCGTGTCACGGAGCTGGATGCAGCTGCTAAAGCATTGATCGGCATGAGTTTACGGCGTGTACCCCGGCGAGCGTGTTCGGGCCCGCAACCTGCCGTGGTGTGATGCAGAGAACCATCCACCTGTTCGATTCTGCTGCGGAGCATCTCATGATCTCTCTCCATCGTCCTTCCCGTGCACTCGCACTCCTGCCGGCTGCCATCCTCAGCGGCCTCGCGGCCTGCGCCGCCGGCACCACGACGCCTGATGCCGGCGGCGCGACGTCGCTGTCGGTCTCGTTCGCCGCCACCGGCGTCACGGCCGCCAACGCCACCGGAAACGCGGTCATTGTCGGAACATCGGGCGACACCCTCGTCCTCTCGAAGGTCCAGCTCGTGCTCGAGAACGTGAAGCTTCGCCGCGATGGTGTGACGGCCTGCCCTGATTCAATGGCGGCCAGCACCACGCGCGGCCGCAGTCGTGATGACGGGGGCTGTTCGCGGCTCGACCTCGGCCCCATGCTGCTCGATCTGCCGCTGAGTGGTGCCAGCACGGCAGCGCTGGGTGTCACGGTGCCCGCCGGAACGTATCGGGAGCTGGAGTTCGAGCTCGAGCACGTCAGCGCCAGTACGACGGCATCACAGGCGCGGAAAGACTTCGTTGCCGCACATCCGGAACTCCGCGACATCTCGGTGCGGGTCACCGGCACATACCGGGGCGCCGCATTCACCATGCTGAGCCGCGCCGAGGCCGAAGTGGAGTTCGAGTTCGAGCCGTCGCTGGTGGTGCAGGCGGGGGTGAACGACAACGTGTCGATCGCGCTCGACCTGGCGAAGTGGTTCAAGAGCGCGACCGGTGCGATTCTGGCGCCAACGGTCGCGAATCAGTCCGCGATCGACCAGAATATCATGAACTCCTTCGACGCCTTCGGTGATCGGGATCGCGATGGCCGTGAAGACAGCGGTCGTGGTCGCGGCCGGGGGCGTGGGCGCAGCGGGAACGACGGGTGACCGGTGCTGTGGGCTCTCTGACATGTCTCTTTCTCCGGCGCGCTTCGTAGGCGCCATCGATCCTGGTGACGACGCTCGCACTCCTTGGTTGGTCGGACTCGTTTGCGATGCTGTGGCCAGACCTGGCCACGGCATCCGGCGCGACACTGCGATCCCACCCGGCAACGCCGGAGGGGCTGGCCGCCTGGGCTGCCGAGCGCGATGCGGTGCACGTACTGGCGGCGGGCGGCATGGAAGCTGAGGCGATCGGTGCCCTCGAAGGGGTAGCGGTGCCCTCTTTTCTGGCGGTCGTCGG
>JANPFJ010000151.1:0-37058 GCA_031423355.1 Gemmatimonadaceae bacterium
ATCCCATTCGGCGAAACGCGCAGCTACTCGCAGATCGCGGCCGCCATCGGCAAGCCAGGCGCGGCCCGTGCGGTGGCGAATGTCTGCGCCACGAATCGCGTGGCGGTGGTCATTCCCTGTCACCGCGTGATCCACTCCGACGGATCGATGAGTGGGTATCGATGGGGCAATGAGATCAAGAAGGCGCTGCTGCAGGTGGAAGGCGCCGCGTCGCCACGGGGCGAGGGCGCTCCGCCCGCGGCGGTGCGGCGCCGCACGGCCTCGTGACGGATCCGCTGGCCTGGTCGCGCCGCACGACGATTGCGCTGCCGGTCGATGTGGATGTCCGCTGGACGCTGCGGTACCTGGTCGTTCGCACCGTCGACGCGCTGGAGCGCGTCGACGGGTTGCACTATCTCCGCAGCGTGCGCGAGCATGCCACCGGCACGCATCTGCTGCTCGACCTGCAGTACGATGGATCGTCCCACGCGATTCGCGCCCGTACGCGACCGGCGCTGAGTGCCGCCGCGATCCGCGCACTGGTCGAGCGCAGTTTCGATCTGGCCACTGACCTGTCGCCATTTCGCACACTGGCGAAGCGTGACGCGTTGTTGAAGCCGCTGCTGAAAGCGCGTCCCTTCCTTCGCCTGCCTCAGCTGCTGGACCCCTTCGAAGGGATCATTCGTGCGGTGCTCGGTCAGCAGGTGAGCGTCGTTGGTGCCAGCACCATGACGGACCGGCTGGTGCGCGCGTTCGGGACGTCGTTGGCTCTGGTCGACGGTCAGCTGCCGCTGTTCGGCTTTCCGTCACCGGCCACGCTGGCCGACGCTGGTGCCGACCGGCTGAAATCCATCGGGCTCACCAATGCCAAGGCTGCGACGCTGCACGGCGTGTCGGTTGCTGTCGCATCCCGTGCGATCGATCTCGCTGCGTTGCGCGGCGCGCCGACTGACGAGGCCGAAGCCACACTGATCGCATTGCCCGGAATCGGTCCCTGGACAGCGCACTACGTCCGCATGCGCGCGCTCGGCGATCGGGATGCGTTCCCAGCGGCGGATCTCGGTGTGTTGAAGGCGATGGCGCATGCCGGCATCCATCCGCGCGACATTCTGGCACGGGCCGAGGCATGGCGACCGTGGCGCGCGTATGCCACGCTGCATCTCTGGGAGTCACTCGGCAAGCGCGAGTGACGAGCGACGTTACGTCTTCGCACCCAGCGGCGGCATCACGACCAACACGACACCAGCGAGCGTGACGCAGGCCGCGATCAACATCATCGGGGTGATGGTCTCGTGCCCGATCGAGGCGCCGAGCAGCAGCGCGACGATCGGATTCACGTACGCGTAGGTCGCAACATGCGACGTCTTGGCGACGCGCATCAGCCAGACGAAGGCGGTGAAGCCGAGCAGGCTGCCAAAGGCGATCAGGTACGCAAACGCCATCCACGATCGCATCGACACCGCCGGCAGATCCACCTGGCTCCATTCGCCGGTGAGCAGGCAGGCGATGGTGAGAAAGCCGCCGGCGGCGAGCATCTGGAGTGCACTGCCCATGAACGCGTTGTCGGGTCGTGGCAGCTCGCGGCCAAGCACCGAGCCAACCGCCCAGGATGACGCGCCCACCAGCAGGAGGCCTACCGCACCCACATCGACTGCGCCAGTGTCGCCACGCGCCGCCGCCGCCAGACTTGGGCCGGCCAGCAGTGCGAGGCCGACGAGGCCCAGTGCCAGACCAAGCCACTCCTTCGTGCGGGGCAACCGTCCTGTCGGCCGCACGCTCTCCGTGACCACCATCCAGATCGGCGTCGTCGCCACCACCATGCTCGCCAGTCCACTCGGCAACCGGTGCGCACTGTATGCAACCAGCCCGTTGCCCACCACCAGCAGCATCAATCCACCGGTCACTGCGCCGCGCCAGTGCTCGCGCTTCGGTCCCTGTACGCCGCTCAGTCGCAGCGTGGTGTAGAGCAACACGCCCGCCACTGCGTGCCGGGCGGCAATCATTGGCCACGGCGGCATCGTCTCGACGCCGATCTTGATGGCCAGATACGTGCTGCCCCAGATGATGTAGAGCGCAGCAAACGCTGCCACCAGCAGGAATTTCGGCGGTGGGACAGCGCGGTCAGTGCTCATGCTTTCAAACTAACTGCCACCGGAAGCCAGTCCGACTCACGATGCGATTGGATCGCTCGACATGGGGGTCAGTGGCCGCGGATCCAGGTCGTGCATGCGATGCTGTCCGTGCGCGACGAGGAATGGCATCACGTCGCCAGGCGGCAGCGGATGCGAGAACAGAAACCCCTGGCCGAACTTGCAGCCCAACCGAAGCAGCGCGATGTATTGTGCGTCGTTCTCAATGCCCTCGGCCACCGTCTTCAGCCCGAGTGAGTTGCCAAGGGCAATGACCGCGCTGGCGAGCGCGCTCGCACCGGGGCCGTCGGCAACACCATCAACGAAGCTCTTGTCGATCTTCAGCACGTCAACCGGAAAACGGTGCAGGTAACTCAGGGACGAGTAGCCGGTGCCGAAATCATCGATGGCCAGCCGCACGCCGAGAGCCTTGAGCCCCGTCAGAATCCCGACGGTTTCCTCGCTGTTCGCGAGCAGCGTGCTTTCCGTCAGCTCGAGCACCAGCTGGTCGCGGCGCAGCCCTGCCACTCGCAGCGCATTGGCGACATCGTCGAGCAGATTCACGTCACCCAGCTGCCGCGCCGACAAGTTCACAGTGACCGTCACCGGCGGCATTTCAGGGCGCGAGCGGCTCCAGTGCCTGGCGTGTGAACAGGCGTGGAGCATCACCCAGCGACCGATCGGAACGATCAGCCCCGACTGCTCTGCGATCGGGATGAAGTCCGCCGGCGCTATGCGCCCGCGGCGCGGATGGTTCCAGCGTACGAGGGTTTCCAGTCCGCTCACCGTCCTCGTCTCGAGATCGAGGATCGGCTGGTACTCGAGTTCAAGCTCGTTGCGTTCGATGGCGTAGCGGAGGTCAGCCAGCAGATCGAGCCGTTCGACCACTTCTTCGTGCATGTGCGCCGCGAATCGCTCCACGCGAGCCTTGCCGCGCTTCTTGGCCAGGTACATCGCCAGATCCGCGTTGCGCAGCAACTCGTCGCCGTTCTCCGATCCGGTCGTGATGGCGAGCCCGATGCTGGCGGTGGCAAATGCTTCGCGCTCGTCGAGGATGAACGGACGGGCGAACGCGTTGGCGATACGCTCTGCAACGTGCATCGCTTCCTCGCCGTCGTCCCGACACCCCTCGATCAGCACCGCGAACTCGTCACCACCGATGCGTGCCGCCGTGTCACCCGCGCGCAGGCAGGCGCGCAACCGGTCGGCACCTTGCATCAGCAGTGAATCGCCGGCCGCGTGGCCGAGAGAATCATTGATCTCCTTGAAGTCGTCGAGATCGAGAAAGAGCACCGCCGTGCGATGGGCCTCGCGAGAAGCCCGCAGCAGCGCTACCTCGACTCGATTCGTCAGCAGTGCGCGGTTCGCCAGGCCCGTCAGCTCGTCGTGAAATGCCCGATGCACCAGCTGCTCTTCGAGTGCGACCCGATGTGTCACATCACGGGTTGTCAGAACCACGCCTCCAACCGTCGGGTCGGCCAGCAGGTTCACCGCCACGCTTTCGACGCGACGCCACTGGCCCTCGGCGCTGCGCATGCGCCAATGGCTGGTCCCCGTGCGGCTGACGGGCTTGGCCGCGTCGGTGAGGAAGTCGAGCATCTGCACCACATCATCAGCGTGGACGAGGTCACGCAGCGATGTGCCTTCCAGCGTCGCCACGGGATAGCCGAAGACGCGAGCAATCGCCGGGCTTGCGTAGCGGATCGTATCGGCGCCGTCGAGAATCGTGATCAGATCGGTTGAATGCTGCACCAGTGACCGGAAGCGGGTCTCGCCGTCGGCATGTGCCATCGCGGTACTGTGCCGCGTGATCTCTCGCGCCGTAATCGTCTGGCGGATCAGCACGAGCAGTGTCAGCGCGCTCGTCACAGCGATGAATCCTGCCATCTCAGCGTAGCCATTCCGGACCGTCAGATCGAGCAGCAGCATCGTTCCGACGAGGACCGATCCAAACGGCAGGAGCGCTGCGCGTATGCCGACAGCGACGCGCCATCGCGATCCGACGGCCATGGCGTGCGGCGTGTTGAACTCACGCAGCATGCCGAGCAGGATCAGCAGGGCGCCGACGCCATTGAGCGCGCTCGTCAATGGCGTGTTGCCGGAGACGCCCCATGTCGCGAGGACCGTACTGGTGAATTGTGCGCCGAGCCCCGCGCCGAAGATCGCGATCCCCCCGCGGTCAACGCGGTCACTCAGGCGCAGATAGAGAGCACAGGCGGCGACCAATGCCATCAGTCGTAGGCCCGACACCAGCAGAAGCACGGGTGGTGCGTCGAGTATCCCGCCGATGCCGCCCTGCGGCGCTGCGCGACGCATCAGGTACCAGCTGATCACCGCGCCCAGGACCAGCATCACCGTGAGGTCGAGGCCGAACTTCGCTCGCTCGGCAGGGCGGCGCAGGTTGGTCCGGAACGCGAGGATGCCGGCGATGAGCAGCGGCACCGCGACGACATGGCACGCGGTCGCCCAGCTGGCGAAGAGGCCCGGGTCGGTCGCGAAGGGCATGACGCCCCACGCCAACGCCCCGAGCGACTGGCACACCAGCCCCAGCCCGGCGAGCCGCCAGGCGGCCCGCGCTGAAGGCAGGCCGTCCTCGGACCCTGCGATGAATGCGACCACTGCGCAGGCGATGCTGAGCGCGATGATCCAGCCATCCGCCGAGGCCGTCTGACGCGACAGATCAGCGGCAATCGCAGCGCCGGCGAGCACGGAAACCGCCAAGGCGCCGATCGCGAGCCATCGCGTCCATGGGGTCCAGTGGGCGGTCGGGAGCTGCGCGAGAAGCCCGTGAATGCGAGGGTGATCCATCTGGTTGAGGATCGACCCACCCGGGGTGCGGCTGTAGTCGCGAGGCTGGGGCGTCGATCCGGAAACGGCGCGGGCAGAAATCCCGTACTATTAGGAGTTCCCCGGCGCGCCCGGGCGGACGACGTTCGCGGTGCCATGGCGCGTCCCGGACACCCCCTGAGCAGCAATGAAGAAGTCGGCGAGCATCCAACTGTTCTTCGTCAACACGATCGTGATCGGCGTCTCGGGCTGCGACTCCGAGCCGCCGCCGGTTGACCCGTGCAACACCAGCACCTTCAACGCCCCCGTCTGCGAAACAGCCGTTCAGAACAAGGGCTACAACTACCACGGCGGCTGGATTCCGATGGTCTACCCGAGTCCGTACCTGTTCTATTACGCCGGTTACACCAGTCTCCTCGGCGCTGGTCGGCCAGTCTATTCGGCGCCCGCCTCGGTGTACGCCGGCAACTATCGGTCGCTGGACGCGCGGGCGCAGTCGTATGCCAGCCGGGTTGCCCCGGCCGGCACCGCATTGAACCCGTCGCGCATGTCATCCATCCTCCGCCGTCCCGCTTCGATTGCCCGGGGCCGGTCGGGGTCGACGGTTGGCCGTGGCGGCTTCGGCAGTATCGGCCGTGGTCGTGCGTCGTTTGGTGGTGGCCGCTCCTCGGGAGGCTGACCGCATGCGAGCAATGCTCCTGACGGTCCTGGCGCTGGCGCTCCTGGCCTGCACCAGCGCCGAGGAAAAGGCACGCACCCGTGAACTGGCGATGATTGCGCAGGCCCAGGCTGATTCCGTGGCGGAGGCCGAGTTCGTCGAGGACTCCGTCAAGCTCGCTGGATCGATCACCGTCGACACCGTGAGGTCCGTGACCGTGCGCAGCCAGCGTTCGGAAGACGACAACGACGTCATCGAGACGGTAAATCTCGCGATCGCGGCGAACGGGCATGCCTGCCTGCTCACCGCTGAGCGGTACCGGACGATCGTGGTCGGCGATACCCTGACCTGCCAGTGGGCCGCACCGTGAAGCGAGTGCCGCATCCGGTGCGCGCAGACTGGCAGAAGAAAGTCGAAAGTCTTGGGCTGGCCTGGCATTCGGCCAAGGGGGCCTACTGGAACGAGTCGGCGTACTACTCGTTCACGATGGACGAGATTCTCAAGCTCGAGCACGCGACGAACAAGCTGCATGCGATGTGTCTCGAGGCGGCGCAGCACATCATCGAGCAGCGCCTCTTCCTGCGCCTCGGCATTCCATCGCACGTGATCCCGCTGATCGAGGCGGCGTGGGAACAGGAGCCACCATCACTCTACGGCCGCTTCGACCTGGCCTACGACGGCCTCGGTCCACCGAAGCTGCTCGAGTACAACGCGGATACGCCAACGTCGCTGGTGGAGGCGAGTGTGGTGCAGTGGTTCTGGTTGCAGGAGCAGTTTCCCACGAAGGATCAGTTCAACTCGATCCACGACCGCCTGATCGAACACTGGAAGGGACTCGTCCCGTTCCTGCAGGGCGAGCGTGTGCATTTCGCCGGGATGGAGGACATCGAAGACGGCATGACGCTGGCCTATCTCCGCGACACCGCGGAGCAGGCCGGGATCTCATGCGAGACGCTGACGATCGACCAGATCGGCGTCACCTCCGACGGCTTCTTCACCGACGCCGACGACCGCGTCATCGAAGCGATCTTCAAGCTCTATCCGTGGGAGTGGATCGTTGCCGAGGATGAGCGTTTTGTGCAGGCGCTGCTCCGGCAGGGCACCCGCATGCAGTGGATCGAGCCTGTCTGGAAGATGCTGCTGTCGAACAAGGGGCTGCTGGCCGTGTTGTGGGAGCTTTTTCCGGAGAGTCCCTACCTGCTGCCCGCGTCGCTCGACATTGCCGAGACGCTGACCTGGGATGCCTATGTGCGAAAGCCGTTGTTGTCCCGCGAAGGCGCGAACGTGACGGTCACGATGTTCGACCAGACGCTGGTCGAGTCCCAGGGCGACTATGGTGACGAAGGCTACGTGTACCAATCCATGGCGAGCATCCCGAACTTCGATGGCCTGCATCCGGTGATCGGGTCGTGGATCATCGGGCAGGACGCCGGTGGCATTGGCATCCGCGAATCGAAGCGGATCATCACCGACAACCTGTCGCAGTTCGTGCCGCACCTGATCGAGGGTTAGCGCACTCCGGCTGGCACGCTGCCGAGCACCTGCACGACGCGTGCAGCCGCGGCGCGCAGTTCGTCCGCCGGTGCCACGAACGACAGCCGGAACCATCGTGCGCCCGCTTCGCCGAACGCCAGCCCGGGCGTGATCATCACCTGCCCCTCCATCAGCACACGGTCCACCGCGTCCCACGCCTCCATGCCGTCCGGCAGCGGCAGCCAGCCGTACATCGCCGCCTGCGGTGCGGTGACGTCCCACCCGCCTTGCTGCAGCGCATCGTACAGTGCGTCACGACGCCGCTGATACTCGGCCACGATCGGCGGCATGAGTGTACGCACGTTGTCGAGCGCATACGCCGCCGCGTGCTGAATCGGCATCGAGACGCCATAGCCGACATTGGAGCGGTAGGCGAGCAGCGCGTCGAGCGCGTCGGCACGGCCCACGACGAAGCCCACGCGCATGCCCGCCATGTTGAACGACTTCGAACAGGAATGAAATTCGACCGCGACATCACGTGCGCCCTGCACCTCGAAAATGCTCGGCGCCACGTGACCGTCAAAGGTCAGTTCCGAGTAGGCCAGGTCATGCATGAGCAGGAGACTGTGCCGCTTGCAGAACGCCACCAGCTCCGTCAGATCCGCATGGGTCGTGACGGCACCTGTCGGATTGTTCGGATAGTTCGCAATCAGGACGCGGGCGCGCGTGAGGACGTCGGCCGGAATGCTCGCGAGATCGAGTTGCCAGCCGCGCGCCGGGTTCATCGGCACCATGTGGACCGAGGCACCGTGCATCAGTGGCGCGCGCACGTACACCGGATAACTCAGTGCGGGCGCGAGCACCACATCACCCGGGCCCGCGACGGCGGCCAGCATCTCGGCGATCCCTTCCTTGGACCCGGCCAGTACCACCACCTCGCGGTCGGGTGCAAACTCGACGCCGAATCGGGTCGCCATGAACTGCGACGCCGCGCGGAGCAGGCGATCGCTGCCACGGAAGGCAGGATACGGGTTCAACGGGCAGTGGAGTGCTGCCTCGCGCAGCGCATCGACGATCGCCACCGGCGTCGGCTGATCCGGGCTGCCGATACCCAGATCACGAAACTCATGCCCGGCGGCACGGGCCGCGGTCTTTCGGCGTTCAAGTTCCGAGAAGACGTACGGCGGCAATGCGGACAGCGTCGGGACGATATGGACGGACACGGAATCGAGATGAAGGACGGCTCACCGGCGCGACGTCGGCACCAGATCGAGCGGATTGGGAGGATCACTGCGCGCGTGGGTGCGCCCCGGTTGGTCGCGCACCTGCTATCGAGGAAAATGACGATTCAGGGACGGCGAGGAAAGCCATGTGCCGCCGGATCCCGCGCTGTGCCTGTGGGCATGGCGACCGACGCATGCCTCGGGGGCCGCTCCCGGCGGCTCGCCCGCACCTGAACCGGGTATCTTGTCCAATGCGCGTGATTCAAATTCTGCTGCGGTGCCTGCCGGTGCTGGTGAGTTTTCGTCGCGACCAGCGTCGATGGCTTGTCGTCGGTGCCCGGACGCCGCGTACCGCGGCGTTCCACGCCGCTCGTGCCGACCGGATGGTGTCCACGCTGGCGTCCCTTGGTCCGACCTTCGTCAAGCTGGCGCAGCTCTTTGCCGGCCGAGCTGACATCATTCCCGAGCCCTACGTCACTGCCATCGGCACACTCACCGATCGCGTGCCGGGTGTGCCAGCGGACCGGATCCGCGCCAGCCTGATCGCGAGCTATGGGGCGCCGCCGGAAACGGTGTTCGAGTGGTTCGATGTGCAACCGCTGGCAGCGGCCTCCCTTGGCCAGGTGCATCGCGCCAGGGTCGACGGGCGTGACGTCGTCGTGAAGGTACTCCGGCCGGGCGTCGAGAAACTCGTCGAAGGCGACATTCGCGCGGCGCGGCGTATCCTCGATCTGGTCGCGTCACGCCTCAATCCGCCCCACGTCGCCGGACTCCGCACCGTGCTCGACGAGTTCGAGAAGCGCGTCGCGGACGAAATGGACTTCAGGCAGGAGGCACGGTACGCGCAGCAGGTCCGTCGTAACTTCGCCGCCAGTCCGAACATCCGCGTGCCTGAAGTCTTCGATGCCTACACCCGGCAGCGCGCGCTGGTGCTCGAATTCATCGACGGCCGCCGAGTGGATCAACTCGGCGACTGGATCAGTTCCGGGCGCGTACAGCCCGATGATGTGCTGCGTTCGGTGATGGAGTTGTACGTCCAGATGATGATGATCGACGGGCTCTTCCATGCCGATCCGCACCCCGGCAATGTGTTCGTCGATACGCAGGGCCGACTTGCACTGCTCGACTTCGGGATGGTGGTGGAAGTGCCGGTCGAGACCAGGCGGACGCTCGTGCGCACCGTGTTTGCCTCGATCCGCGGGGATGTCGAAGGAGTGGTTGATGGTTTCTACTCGCTGGGGCTGATCGAACCTGGCGCGGATCGGGCGACGATCACCGTCCTCGCCGGACAGTTGATTGCCCTCGCCAACGAGCGGACCACCGCCACCGAACGGCTCGAGCGGCTCTCGCGCCTGGCCGACGATGTGATGGCGACGCTCTATGATTTCCCGGTGCTCTTGCCGGGCGACATGGTCTACTTCGCCCGGACGGCGGCGCTGATCGAGGGACTCGGTGTGCGCTACGATGCGCGCTTCAACGCCATCCGTTTTGCCACACCGATCGTGTTGCGGTTGCGCCGGCAGATTCTGTCGTCACTGGGCGAACCGCTGGGCGGAGAACGTGATGTCGCCACCGCCATCGGCGCGACGCTCGGTTCACTGGTTGCGATTGCGAAGCGGGCCAGCCGTGACGTGGTGGCAACGCTGGCGGCGCAACTCATCCCTGCATTCACGTCACGATCCCGCTGACGTCTGGTGCGTTCGGGTCGGTGACACGCAGGTCGCGGCGCAGGGCGTCAGCCGACGCGCACTCTCACGCGACTGACTGCTGCCTGATCACCGGGGCGCTGCGTTCGACTTCAATCGCACCAGGGACATCAGGCACCACGGCATCGAGGGAGGTTGGACTCGACTGCATGATGCCGGCGTTCAGCGGACGATGTGCCGCGTGCAGCGCGGCCATGGCGAGCGGCGTGGTGAGCGCACTTCGTTTCGGCAGCAACGGTCCGCCGACCGGCTTGCGCGCACCCGTCGGGCGTGGTGCACTGATGTCGCCGACGACCAGCAGGTCGATCAGCTGATAATTCGAGATCGGCTTCGAGTAGAGGTACCCCTGGCCATAGTCGCAGCCAAGGTTGCGCAGGTCCCACTCCTGTTCCGCACGTTCGATGCCTTCCGCCACCACTTTCAGCTTGAGCGAGCGACCGAGGGCAACCACCGCCGATGCCAGCGCGCGACCGTTCGGGCCATTGTCCATGCCCTGCACGAAGCTGCGGTCGATCTTCAGCACATCCAGCGGATACTGCGACAGATAGCCGAGTGAAGAGTATCCCGTGCCGAAATCGTCGATTGCCAACCGGACGCCGAGCGCGCGAATGCGGTGCAGCAACGCCAGTGTGTCGGTGTTCTTGCCAACCAGCATGCTCTCGGTCAGTTCGAGGACCAACCGGTCCGCATCCAGCTTCGTCGTCGCGAGTGTGCGCTTGACGATGTCGATGAAATTGCCGTCCACCATCTGTCGCGCCGAGAGATTGACGGTGATCGTGACTGGCGCCTGCCCCGGTGGCACGGGCCACGCAGCGGCATCCGTGGCTGCCGTCTTCAGCACCCACTCGCCGATCTCGACGATCAACCCTGTCTCCTCCGCCAGCGGAATGAAGTCCAATGGCGAGACCAGTCCGCGGTATGGGTGGTTCCAGCGGACGAGTGCTTCGGCGCCAATGATCTGCTGCGAGCCCAGCTCAACGATCGGCTGGTACACCAGTGCCAGTTCACTGCGTTCAATCGCCTTCCGCAGGTCGGCCTGCATCTCGATGCGATCGAGCACTGCCGTGTGCATGCCGCTCTCATAGAGCACCGCGCAGGCCTTGCCTCGCGCCTTGGCGTGGTACATCGCCACGTCGGCGTTTCGCAGGACTTCGTCCGCCGACTGCTGCGGCTGCGCGCGTGCGATTCCGATGCTGGCGTTCAAGTCCACGTCCTTGCCTTCCACCTGCAGCGGGCGCCCGAGTGCGGCCGTGATGCGATTGGCAACGTCCATCACCTCGCCTTCACCTCGCGTCTGCTCGAGCAGAATGGCGAATTCATCGCCACCGAAGCGCGCCGCGGTATCGCTGTCGCGCAGGCAGGTCCGCAGCCGGTTGGCGGTCTGCACCAGCACCGCATCCCCCGCCGCATGTCCGAGCGAGTCGTTGATTTCCTTGAAATTATCGAGATCGAGGAAGACGACCGCCACTTCGTCATTCGTGCGCTCCGCCCGCGCCAGCCCGTGCGCCACGCGGTCCTGAAACAGCGCCCGATTTCCAAGCCCGGTGAGCGGGTCGTGCAGCGCCTGATGGCGTAGATGTTCTTCCAGCGTCACGCGTTCCGTGACATCGCGGATCGTGAGCACGATGCCGTTGACGTTCACGTCGGCCAGCAGGTTGGTTGCGACCGTCTCGGTGCGCATCCACTCGCCGCTGGTGCGGATCATCCGGCAGCCGATGTGGCTGGTGGACAGGCTCCCCATCAGCGACGCGGAGAAATGCGCTTCGTACGCACCACGATCCGCCTCGTGCACCAATTCGGCCAGCGTCCGGTTGATCATCCGGTCCCCGGAGGTGCCGAAGACCCGCTCGGCTGCCGGGCTGACGTACCGGATGATGCCGAGCGGATCGAGAATCGCGAACACGTCGGACGAATGCTGCACCAGCGAGCGGAATCGGGCCTCTGTGTCCTTCGCCGTCTGCTCGATGTAGAGGCGCATGTTCTCGCGCACCGCCGTCAACTGCCGCGCCATCACCAGCCCGGTCAGGATCACCGCACCGACCACCAGATCGGTGATGTGATACGTCTCCCGGAGCGCCATCGCGAACAGCAGGCCATAGCCCAGTGCCACCGCGAGGTACGGCACGATGCTGAAGCGGGCTCGCAGTTGCGTGCCGCGCCCGCCAGGCGCGAGGCCGCGGGCATCGGCCCAGCCGACACACGTCCCGAGCCCGACCATCAGGTAGCCGCCGATGCGCAGCACGTCGGTCACCTGCGCGATGGCTGGCGCATACCGCATGTTGAGCGCGCTCCAGGTGGTATTCGCCATCACGCCGACAATCAGGCCGATGGAGATCCACCATGAGCTGCGACGCAGCGTCGTGCCGGGATCCTGCAGCAACATTGACGACGCGGCCACCAGCGTGATCAGGTCGAGCGCGGCATAGACCGTGTAGATGGCCATGTCCTCGCGGGACACGGCATCCTGGAGCAGCGGTGCCAGAATGAAGTGCCAGACGACCATCGAGGCCGCCGACACCACCGTCAGGGCATCCAGTGTGAAGCGCGTGGCATCCGCCTGCGTCCGGGCGCCGCGGGGGAAGGTCAGCACGGCGATGAGCCAGAGCGGAGTGCTCAGCGCCTGCGCCGCGTGACTCCAGCGATCCCACATCGTGGTGCGACCAACGAGTTCGAAGTAGGTCCATACACCATCGCCGAGCGCCTGCACCAGCAGCGCGACCGCGACGAACCGCCACGCGAGGCGGGTGCGTCGGTCCAGTGTTCTCCGCGCGGCTTCCCCGCCGAACCAGGCCGCCACCAGACAGGGCGGCACCAGCATCACGTGGAGCAGTATGTCCGGGGCGTCGAACAGCATCATCGCTGCGTACAGCAGCGCGAAGACGACCGCACCGCGCACGGACAGCCTCGCTCTCGGCTCCAACGTGTTCAGCCGTTGGGCCGTGAGAAACAGCGGGGTGGGAAGCTGAATTGAAGCCATTCGCACTGAGTAAGACAGAATCAGGGCGCTCACGGGTGGGTGAACGACCTCCATATCTCCCCTCAGGACAGATAATCGGACGTTTCGTCACAGCCGCGTTTGGTGCGTCTCATGGATGTCCGCGTCCCGAGATCAGCACGGGTCGCCACTCGGGCGGCCACGCCTGAGGCCAGGCCGCCAGCGGACGCCCGGAGCATTCCGTAGTCGCGGTGTAGAACGAAGCGTCGCGATATTGATCGCGTCCGCGCCGCCGCTCGATTCGCCATGCCTCTGTCCCAGCTGACCCATGCCACTGACACCGCTTGCCCTCGCCGCTGTCCTCGCGCTTTCGGCGCCCGTCGGCGACCCATGGGCAGTGGCGCGGCCCTCCCTGCTGAGCGGCCCGGTGGCGACCGGGGCTGGTACCATCGCCGACCCGGTCTTGATCGACTGGCGCACCCTGGGCGGCATGAATCCGCAAACCGGCGCCGTTGTCCCAGCCCTCCGGGCGCTCAGCGGGCAGGTGGTCCGGATCGCGGGGTACGTCGTCCCACTGGATGACGCGAGCCAGGAGGACGCCGAGTTTCTGCTCGTGCCCTACGACGGCGCATGTCTCCACACGGCGCCGCCGCCGAATCAGATGGTCCTGGTCGAGATGGAGGGGCGGCAGAAGGTTCGCCTCGATCTGTTCGAGGCGATCTGGCTGGAAGGGCGGCTCGGCATCGATCTGGTGGAGAGCCTCTACGGCACCGCGGGATTCACGATCAAGGGCATGAAGGTGTCGCCGTACGTGAAGAAGTGACCCCAGCGGCACAATTCGGCGCCGCCATCGCGATCGAGGGACTGCAGTTCGCCTACGGGAAGGGCCCCCGCGTGCTCGACATCCCCTCGCTCGTCATCGCGCGCGGCAGCCGGGTCTTCCTCCACGGGCCCTCGGGTTGCGGCAAGACGACGCTGCTGGGAATTCTCGCTGGCGTGCTGCGCGCCACGTCAGGCACCGTGCGCGTGCTCGACCGCGATCTGGTTGCCATGACCGGAGCCCAGCGCGATGCCTTTCGCGCTGAACACATCGGCTACGTGTTCCAGCAGTTCAACCTCATTCCGTATCTCAGCGCGTACGACAACATCGCGTTGCCCTGCCGACTCGATGCCCGGCGGCGGGCACGGCTTGGCAGCACCAGCCTCGATGCGGCGATCAGGGATGTGGCGACGCAGCTCGACATCGTCGAATTGCTCCAGCAGCCATCGACGTCCCTGAGTGTCGGGCAGCAGCAGCGCGTTGCGGCGGCGCGCGCGTTGCTTGCCGCGCCGGACCTCGTGATCTGCGACGAGCCGACATCGTCACTCGATACCGATCGGCGTGATGCCTTTCTGGCACTGCTCGCCAGCAGTGTTGCTCGTGCCAACGCGACGTTGCTGTTCGTGAGCCACGATGCCTCCCTTGGCGCCCGATTCGACATGCAACTCTCACTGCCGACGCTCAATCGGTCGTCGCGGGCGGACGCCGCATGAAGCTGCTGTGCTCGCTCGCCTGGCGTTCACTGCGGAACCGGCCGGTCACGTCGATCCTCACGGTGGCGGCCGTGGCGCTGAGCATCACGCTGCTGCTCGGTGTCGAGCAGGCGCGCCGCGGTATGCGCGAGAGTTTCACCGGAACGATCAAGGGAACCGATCTCGTTGTCGGCGCCCGCGGCGGCACGCTCCAGCTCTTGCTCGGTTCCGTGTTCGGCATCGGATCACCCACCGGCAGTGTGCCGTACGCCGTGTACGAGCAGTGGGCGAAGCATCCGGCGATTCGCTGGACCGTTCCCCTGGCGATCGGCGATTCACACCGTGGCTATCGCGTCATCGGTACGACGGCGGGCTTGTTCGAACACTGGCGCTACCGCAGTTCAGGAACGCTGTCGTTCGCGGCGGGGCAGGTGATTGCGAGTGACAGTGACGTGGTGATAGGCAGCGAAGTGGCCGAGAAGCTCGGCTACGGCGTCGGCAGCACGGTCACCGTCGGCCACGGGTTGAATGCAGTGGCGGGGCTCGGTGATCACGAGTCGCATCCGTTCCGCGTGGTTGGCGTGCTGCGTCAGACCTTCACGCCCCTCGATCGTGCTCTCTTCGTGACGCTGGATGGGATCGAGGCGATGCACGGCGACGAGAGCGGAGCGATGCCAGGCACCGGTGGTACGCCCGTCATGCCTGGCGCGGGGCCGCCACCGACCATGCCCGGCGCGGAGTCGCCGCCGGCAATGCCGGGTGCGAGCGTTCCGGGTGCCGCGTCACCGTCGAATGTCTTTCAGGACGAACCACGCGTCCTCAGTGCCTTCCTCGTTGGCACGAAGACGCGCTTCGAGACGCTTCGGCTGCAGCGTGAGATCAATCAGTACAAGGCCGAGCCACTGACCGCGGTGATTCCCGGTGTCACGCTCGCAGAACTCTGGAAGACGCTGGGTACCATCGAAGGGGGCCTGCGTTTGGTCGGTGCGTTGACAATCGTCGTTGGACTGATCGGAATGCTCGTCGCGCTGTACTCATCGCTCGAGGCTCGCCGTCGCGAGATGGCGGTGTTGCGCGCGGTGGGCGCGCGGCCATCGATGATCGTGGCGCTGCTGGTTCTCGAGAGCGGGCTGCTGACGCTGCTGGGCTGCGCGCTCGGAATCGGTCTGGTGATGGGCGGGTTCGCGCTTGCCCAAGGGCTGATCGAGGGGAGCACCGGCGTTCATATCGCAGTCCAGGCACCGGGGCCACTCGAGTGGGCCTACATCGCCGTCGTTCTGGCGGCTGGTGTCCTGGTTGGCCTGGTACCCGCGTGGCGCGCCTATCGAAGCTCGCTGGCCGACGGACTGAGCCCGCGGCTCTAGCCGGGTGCGGTGGCCGTCCATCCGTGCCGCGTCGCTGCAGTAGCCACCGGCAGTCTGGCCCCCGGGCGGCAATCGCCGCCCCAGTACCACACTTACCGAAGTGAACAGTAGCGCGCACACCACACTATCGGATGCAGAGTACACTTCCGCTCAGCTATTCGAGACGCCGCTGCTGTCAGCTGGAGAACCGCTGACACGTCGTAAGCTGTTGTTATTCAGTGAGTTGCAAACGCGGTGGTTCCGGAGGCGGAAGCGCCCGCCGACAATGGCAGAGCTTGGCATTGCCCATGCGGCTTGCTCGGTCACGAAACCGGTCCGGACAGTCGTGGGGCCGCACGAGATGAGATCAATGCTTGGCGCGACGGTGCGCCGCTACTGTGCGTGAGCAGAAGCGATCCCGAGCGCTTCGCCACGTGTCGTGCGGGTCGTCTCCCTTCGGGGAGGCGGCCCGCATGTTTTGCTCCCATCGGAGCGCCGGATCAGATGATAGAAACATCTCAATAACGTGCAGCACGACGCAGTCGTAGCGCAGACGTCAGATTCGTGCGCTTCACTCCGACTGCGAGAGCCTTGCATGCCGCTGTTTGTCCGTCGATTCACGCTCGTTGCCGCGCTCATGCCGGCCCTCCTTGTCGCGCAGCGCCCTGATGGTGCCGCGCCAGCGGCCCCGAACAGCATGGCACTGCCGATCGCCCCTGACAAATGGCCCGAGTGGGTCCGGCGCACACCGATCACCGATCCGGTGCTGCTGCGCATCATGGAAGAGGGGATGACGCGCTCCCAGGCCGGTGCGCTCGCCCAGGTGCTCACCGATTCCATCGGACCGCGTCTCACCGGGTCGCCGGGCTTCACCGCCGCCGGCGACTGGCTGCTGAAGAAGTACGCCGAATGGGGAATCACGGCGCGCAAGGAGCAGTGGGGCACCTGGAACAGCTTCAGCCGAGGCGTGACGCACGTCGATCTCGTGGCACCGCGCACGCGGACGCTCGAGGCGACGATGCTGGCGTGGAGCCCCGCCACGAATGGCGCCATCACCGGCGACGTCGTCGTGCTGCCGCAGTTTGAAAACGCGGAATCTGCCCACGCCTGGTTGATGGCGACGCGTGGCAAGTTCGTCATGATCAATGCCCCGAACGTCACCTGTCGGACGTCGGCACAGATGGCGGAGTTCGCGACGCCGGCGACCTTGGCATCGATGCGCGCCGCGCAGGACTCGATCCGCGTCAGCTTCAACAACCGCGGTGTGGCGGCAGCCGGTCTGCAGGACAGCCTGAAGGCGTACGGTGCAGCCGGCGTCGTCACCTTCGGCTGGTCGAACTATCCGGGCATCAACAAGATTTTCGGATCACCGCGCCAGCAGGTGCCGACGTTTGATCTCAGCTGCGAGGACTACGGTCTCGTCTACCGGCTCGCAACGAAGAATCAGGGGCCGAAACTGCGCGTGCAGATCGACGCACAGTTCCTTGGTGAGCAGCCGGTGCACAACACCATCGCCGAAGTGAAGGGCAGCGGAAGCAAGGCGAAGGAATACGTGATGCTGTCGGCCCACTACGATTCGTGGGAAGCGTCGAGCGGTGCGACGGACAACGCCACCGGCACCGTCACGATGCTGGAGGCGATGCGCATCCTGAAGAGCGTCGGCTACAAGCCGAAGCGCACGATTCTCGCCGGCCACTGGGCGGGTGAGGAACAGGGGCTGAACGGATCGCGCTCGTTCGTGAAGGACCATCCCGAAGTGGTGAACGGCCTGCAGGCCTTGTTCAATCAGGACAACGGCACCGGGCGTATCGTGAACATGAGTGCGAGCGGCCTGATCAGCGCCGACACGGTGCTGCGCGGTTACCTGTCGCAGCTGCCGAGTGACTTCACGCAGTGGATTCGCTACACCGGCGTCGGCGCTCCAGGGAGCGGCGGCACCGACCATGTCAGTTTCGTCTGCGCAGGGGCGCCCGGGTTCAATCTTGGCGCACTCGGCTGGGACTACGGTTTCACCACGTGGCACACCAATCGTGACACGTATGACAAGATCATTGTTGACGATCTGAAGCACAACGCGACGCTGGCGGCGATGCTGATCTATCTGGCCAGCGAGGACCCGAAGCTGATGGCCCGGGTGAAGCTGGACCCGTTGCCAGCCGGCCCGGGCGGGACGCCGGGCGCCTGGCCGACCTGCCAGGACGGCACGCGGAACACCAGCGGCTATCGGCGGTAGTACAGGATGCGTGGAGGGGAGTCCACGCAACCTCCTGGGTGGGAGTATGCGGGGTCGGTTGCCGAAAGGTGGCCGGCCCCGTGTGTTTTCGTCCATGCATTTTCAGGTTGCGCTCTGTTGCTTTTTTGTCGTCTGTGTCGCTGTGATTTTTTTTGTGCTCTCCGGCAGTGAAATCTGAGCATCACCCTGGTGACGCCGTTGAACGTGGTGACGCCGTGCAACTCTGACGAAGCGAGACGGCGAAATGGCAGCAACTGAATGGTGGCAGCGCGGACCGGTGGATGGCGTGCCGGCGATGGTGCAGCCGGTGGCGCACATGCTGCTGCAGATCCGCGACAGCGTGCACGAAATCGTCGAACCGCTCACGGAGGCGGAGTGGAATGCGCGGCCCGCCAACGTGGCGTCGGTGGCGTTTCACGTGCGGCACATCATAGGGGTCGTGGACCGGCTCTTCACCTACGCACGCGGCGAGGCGCTCACCGAGGCGCAGACCGGGGCACTGCGCGTGGAGGCGGCGCCGATGGTGAAGGCATACGTGCCGCACCTGCTCGACGAACTCGATGAGCGCATCGATGCCGCGCTGGCAGAGCTGAAGGCGATCGATCCTGCCATCCTTGGCGTCTACCGCGGCATCGGTCGGGCGCAACTGCCGTCAACTGTGATCGGCTGCCTCGTGCACGCGGCGGAGCACGGCATGCGGCATGTGGGGCAGTTGTACGTGACGGCGAAGGTCGCGCGCGGAGGCGCCGTATGATGACACGTGGCCCCGTGGATCGTTCACGGGGGCGCGCGGTCATGCCTGTCGTGCGCTGACGATGCCGGTGCACGGTCTGCGCTTCCATCTCATCGACAACAAGATCGACCCTCGTGCGCATGGGCACGTTTGCGCACGAGCACTTGGCATCGAGCCGCTGGGATTCTGGGACCGAAGCTGAACACGATCTGCAGTACACGGCATACGCACTGGGCACCGGTGCGTGTGCCGCAATCGCGCAGACACGTCGCGATGAGTTCGCCCGGAGCCATTCTGACGCTACCCTGCATGGTATCCAGGAGCCCATGTCAGGATCGCAACGTACGAACGCACCGCACGAGACCGGTGCCCGTGCCACGAGTACCAATGCCGGACGCGCGACACCCCACTCACCTGGTGGCCCGCCGGTCGCCTGGCATGCGCTGAGCATCGATGACACACTCCGGAAACTGCATTCCAACGCAGCAGAAGGACTGACGTCGGCGGCAGCGGCGGAGCTCCTGCAGGTGGTGGGGCTCAACGCCATCCCGCCTCCGCGGCAGCGATCGGCGCTCGCGATGCTCGCAGACCAGTTCCGCAGCCTGATCGTCCTCCTCCTGATCGTAGCGAGCGCCATTGCATTCGTGATGGGTGATGTGAGCGAAGGCATCGCCATCCTGGTGGTGATCGTGCTCAATGCCATCATCGGGTTCGCCACCGAGCAACGCGCGGCCCGCGCACTGAATGCGCTGCGTGACCAAGCCATACCGGAGGCACGACTGCGGCGTGATGGCGTGGAATCCTCGCTGCCGGCCACCGCTCTGGTCCCCGGGGATGTGATCATCGTGAGTGCTGGCGATCGTGTACCGGCGGATGCCCGCGTGCTCGAGGCGGTGAACCTGCAGGCGGACGAAGCCGCGCTCACGGGTGAATCAGCGGCCGTGTCCAAACAGCTCGAGGCGGTGCCGGACGCGGAAGCTTCCCTCGGTGATCGAGCCAGCATGCTGCACATGGCGACCGTCGTCACCGGTGGCCGCGGCCTGGCCGTGGTGACGGCGACGGGCGTGGCGACCGAGATCGGTCACGTTGGCACGCTCCTCGATGATGTGGCTGACCGTGAGACGCCGCTCGAGCTGAAGCTGGCGGGTCTGAATCGCGCGATGCTGGTGCTGGTCCTCGTGCTGTGCGCCATCATCGTGCTGGCGGGGTGGCTGCGCGGCAATCCGCTGCTGATGATGGTGGAGGTCGGCGTCTCCCTCGCGATTGCGGCGGTCCCGGAAGGTCTGCTGGCTGTCACGACCATGACGCTGGCCGTCGGCATGCAGCGCATGGCCCGCATGAAGGCCCTCGTGCGCCGCCTCCCCGCCGTCGAGGCACTTGGCTCCACCACCGTGATCTGCACGGACAAGACCGGGACGCTCACCCGGAATGAGATGGCGGTGCGCGTGCTGCTCGCGGCCGATGCACACATCGATGTCGACGACGCCAGACACGCCACCTCGACCGGCGGCGCTGCACAGGGCGCGGGGCTCGAACCGGTGCGCGCCGCAGCGAAGACGGAGACCACAGCCCTCGCTATCCGCATCGGCGCGCTGTGCAATGACGCCAGCGTGTCGAATGGAGCAAATGGCGCCGTATTCCTCGGCGATCCGACCGAGGTGGCGCTGCTCAAGCTTGCCGAGGACGCGGGGCTCCCCGTGGCTGCGATGCAGGCCACCTACCCGCGCATCAGCGAACTGCCGTTCGACAGTGTCACCAAGCGCATGCTCACCCTGCACCAGGCGCCTGACGGCTCGCGCGTGGTCTACGTCAAGGGCGCGCCATCGGCGGTGCTAGCGGTCAGCACGTCGACGCTCGAAGGCACCGGCCGTGTCGAGCTCACCGACGGCACGCGCAAGGCGTGGGCTGACCGCAACGACCAACTCGCAGGGCAGGCACTGCGTGTGTTGGCGTTCGGCTGCCGCACACTGACCGAGGGTGAGACGCAACCCGTCGCCGAACTGGCGGCGCAGTTGACGTACGTCGGGCTGGTTGGCCTGCTCGATCCGCTGCGTGATGGCGTGGTCGAGACGGTACATACCTGCCAGGCTGCCGGGATCCGCGTCATCATGATCACCGGTGACCAGCTGGCGACCGCCGCTGAAATCGCGCGGCAGCTCGGTCTGGACAAAAGCCCCGATGGCGCGCCGATGAAGGCGGTGCATGCCCGGGAACTCAACGGGCTCGATGACGCAGGCTGGGAGCGCGCCGCCAGCACCGCGGCTGTCTTCGCGCGCGTGACGCCGGAGCACAAGCTGCAGCTGGTGACCGCGCTGCAGCGGAGCGGCGAGATCGTGGCGATGACCGGCGATGGGGTGAACGATGCGCCGGCGCTCAAGGCGGCCGACATCGGCATCGCCATGGGCATCCGCGGGACCGATGTGGCCAAGGATGCCGCCGACATCGTCATCACCGATGACAACTTCTCCACGATCGTCGCTGCGGTGGAGCAGGGACGCGTGATCGTCAGCAACATCCTGCGATTCATCCAGTACCTCTTTGCCTGCAACTTCGCCGAGATCCTGACCGTGTTCGTGGCGATCATGCTTGGCTGGCCGCTGCCGATCGGTGTGCTGCAGATCCTCTGGCTCAACATGGTGACCGACCTGTTCCCGGCGCTCTCGCTGGCGATGGAGCCGGCGGCCGACGGGGTGATGCTGCGGCCCCCGCGCGATCCCAAGGAGCCGTTGATGACGAAACCCTTCGTCTGGCGGATTCTGTGGCAGGGTGTGCTGCTCGCTGGAAGCACGCTGGCGGCCTTCGGTGTCGCAATGCGGTGGTATGGCCGCAGTGGTGCCGGTCTGACACACGCCGTCACGGTCGCATTCATGGCGTTGTCGCTGGTGCAGATCGTCCACACACTCAGCGCCCGGTCCGATACACGGTCGGCGTTCTCGCGCGGGGTGTTCTCGAATCGGTGGCTGTGGACTGCAGTCATCGGCAGCGCCGCGATCCAGATGCTGGCGGTGGAGCTGCCGTTCCTGCAGCGACTGCTGCGGACGGTGTCACTCAGCTGGTCGGACTGGGGGCTGGTCGTGGGCGGAGCGGTGTTCCCGCTGGTCGTGATCGAGATCGTGAAGCTCGTCGTGCGGCTTCGCGCCCGCACCACCGAACCGGCGCCACGAGAGCCCTCGTGACGCCGGTTCGGTGGTGCGGACTGTATTCGGACAGTGGACCATGCCCGTGCATGACCTGTTTCCGAACGTGATCGACCGCGCTGCGCGTCCATGGCCGCAGCGGACGCCGGACGCAGTGGCGCCACCCGCTCCGCAGTTGCCGTCGTCAACACCGCGATCGGTCCGGTCACATCGCGATGCAGATCTCAGCCGCCCGCGCCTGGATACTCCTGCTTCAGTTCGGCGGCGGTCCACGTCCCGCGGTTGCCGATCTTCGCGCGCACACTCGTGACCTGCGCGGCCGTCACCGGACCAGCGCTGTTGCCCCACTGCGACCGGGCGTAGGTGAGCACGTTGGCAATGTCATCGTCGCTCAGCATGCCCCACGGCTGCATCGCGCCGTTGAAGACCTTGCCGTCCACGATGATCTCACCCTGGAGCCCGGCGATGACGATCGAGATCGGCACGCTGGGGTCGCCAGCAAGCCAGGACGAGTGCTTCAGCGGTGGATACGTGCCCTCGACGCCGATGCCGCTGGCTTGATGGCAAGTGGCGCAGATCTGGACGTAGGTCGCTTCGCCTCTGGTGGCGACAGGCTCGGCGGTTGCGGCGGCCGTTGTGGCGGTATCACCTGCCGCGGCTGCTCTGGATTCACTGCCGCAACTGCTGAGCAGCGTCACTGCACACAGCAGGATCGGGGCGGCGGTGGTGAAGCGGGGTTGGTAGGTCATGGGGCGCATGTCAGGGACAGAGAGGATGCCGGTGCGCGACCGGCGGGTGGCGGGAAGACACGAGCTTAATTCACATAGGCAGATGGGAATGTCAGAGATTCCCTGACGTAGCCTCAGGCGATGGCTGACTTCAGTCACCGGGCCGACGCTGTACCTATCGTCTCGAGTGTGCAACGAGGCGTGTGCGCGCTCCCTCACATCGGAATAGGAGTGCGTGATGTCCCGGATGCTCACCCAAGGGAAGGCGGTCCTCGCAGCGGTCGTCGTCGGTTCGTCGATCGTTCTGGCCTACGCCTGCGCGCCCACCGGCGCGAAGCAACCCAATACGGCCCTCGTCGGTGGCGACGCGGCTCAGGTCGTCTATGTCGCGCCCGGCAAGTACGACGAGTTCTACGCCTTCCTCTCCGGCGGCTTCAATGGACAGGTCGGCGTGTATGGTCTGCCCTCCGGCCGGCTGCTGAAGCTGATCCCGGTCTTCAGCCAGCACGCGGAGAATGGCTGGGGCTACAACGAAGAGACCAAGCCGATGCTCGAAACGTCGTACGGGTTCGTCCCGTGGGACGATCTGCATCACACCGCGCTGTCGCAAACGAAAGGCGAGGACGACGGGCGCTGGCTCTTCGTCAATGCGAACAACACACCACGCGTCGCGCGCGTCGATCTGACGAAAATGGAGACGGAGGAAATCATCGAGATTCCCAACTCCGCTGGCAATCACGCGTCGCCATTCATCACACAGAACACCGAGTATGCAGTCGCGACGACGCGTTTCAGCGTCCCGATCCCCAATCGCGACATGCCGATCGCGGACTTCAAGAAGGGCTTCCGCGGGTCGATCAGCTTCATCAAGGCCAACGAGCCGGGCAAAATGCGGATCGCATTCCAGCTGCTGGTACCCGGCTTCAACTACGACCTGGCGCGGGCGGGCAAGGGGCCCTCCGACGGATGGATGTTCTTCACGTCGTACAATTCGGAGCAGGCCAACAGCCTTCTCGAGGCGAATGCGTCGCGGAACGACAAGGACTTCATCGCTGCAGTGAACTGGAAAGCCGCGGAGCGGTGTGTCGCCGATGGCAAGGGCAAGCCGATGGCGACTGAGTACCTGCACAACGTGCTGGATCCGTTCACGCGCATCGCCCACGTGATCCGGGAAACCGGTGTCACGACGCTCGAGACGGCTGCCTGCCCGGGGGTGATGTACTTCCTGCCGACTCCGAAGTCGCCACATGGCGCAGACGTGGACCCGTCGGGCGAGTACATCGTTGCCGGGGGCAAGCTGGCCTCTGTCATTCCTGTGCACAGTTTTTCGAAGATGACTGCGGCAATCGCGAAGAAGGACTTCGAGGGCGAAGTGGAGGGAATCCCGGTCCTCCGGTACGCCAGTGTCCTGGCGGGCGAAGTGAAGAATCCGGGCCTTGGTCCCCTGCACACCGAATTCGACGGCAAGGGCTTTGCCTACACCTCGATGTTCCTGTCGTCCGAGATCGTGAAGTGGAAACTGGGGACGTGGGAAGTGGTCGACCGTGCGCCGACGTTCTACTCGGTCGGTCACCTGATGATTCCGGGCGGCGCCACCAGCAAGCCGGCAGGCAAGTATGTCCTCGCGATGAACAAGATCACGAAGGATCGCTACCTGCCGACGGGGCCGGAGCTTTCGCAGTCCGCTCAGCTGTACAGCATCGAAGGCGACAAGATGAAGCTGCTGCTCGACTTCCCGACCATCGGTGAGCCGCACTACGCCAACGCGATCGCCTCCAGCGTGATCCGTGACCGGCAACTGCGATTCTACTCGCTGAAGGAGAATCGGCACCCTGAAGTCTCACGGACGGAGCGGGAGACCGGGATCAATCGCAGCGGCCACCAGGTGCACGTGCGCATGGCGGCACTGCGCAGCCACTTCTCCCCGGACAACATCGAGGGAGTGCAGCTTGGCGACACGGTCTACTTCCACGTGACCAACATCGAGCAGGACTGGGACATGCCGCACGGATTTGCCATCACCGGGGCCAATACCTCCGAAGTGCTGGTGATGCCAGGTGAAACCCGGACGATGAAGTGGGTGCCGACCCGGGTTGGCGTCTATCCCTTCTACTGCACCGATTTCTGCTCGGCGTTGCATCAGGAGATGCAGGGATACGTGCGGGTGTCGCAGGCCGGGTCGAGCGTGGCCTTGATAGCCAACGCGGGACGCGTTGGCCAGAACGTCGACGTCGAGATCGCGGCGGCCGTCAAGGCAAAGCGCTGAGCAGTTCCCTCATCGGCCAGCGACGGCGGTCACGGCCGCCGTCGCTGGCCCATCTCTTCACCGCACACCGGTTGCACCGATGCCGCGCGTCACCCGCTGGTTGATCGCCATTGCCGCTCTCGTGGTCCTGGGCGTCTATGCGTTTCCGCTCTGGCGCGTGACGCTGGAGGCGCCGCAATACCCGGAGGGCATCGGGATGCTGATTCACGTGAACGGCGTGACCGGCGTGAAGGAGCACGATCTCGACAACATCAACGGTCTCAATCACTACATCGGCATGGCGCGGATCGAGCCGGAGGCCATTCCGGAGCTCCGCTTCATGCCATGGATCGCCGGGGCGATCGCGATGACGGGCCTGCTGGTGGCCTGGGCCGGGTCGCGTCGCCTCTGCATCGGCTGGGCCAGTGTGGTGACGGCCACACTGGCGGCTGGGGTTTACGACTTCTGGAAGTGGGAATACAACTACGGCCACCATCTCAATCCCGACGCCGCGATTCGCATTCCCGGGCTGTCGTATCAGCCGCCGCTGTTCGGCTCGAAGCAGATCCTGAATTTCGTGGCGAACTCCTATCCGGACGTGGGCGGCTGGATGCTCATCTTCTCGGGTGTCGTGATCGGCTCGGTGCTGCTGTATCTCGTGGTCACACGTCGCGACACGATGATGGTCCCGCTGCGTGCACCCGAGGCCGTCACCACCGCAGCGAGGGCGGCACTGGCCGCGCTGCTCCTCGCGTCCTGTGCCCGGTCCGGCCCACGCCAGCTCGCGCTCGGCAGCGACGAATGCGCGCAATGCCGGATGATGATCTCAGACCCGAGATTCGGTGCGGAGGTCATCACCCGCACCGGGCGCGTGCAGACCTTTGATGCGCTCGAGTGTGCGGTGGCGTACGTCGCGTCCGCGGACACGGCCACACACCAGTCGATCTGGGTGAGTGACTTCGAACATCCCGGAACCTGGATCGCCGCTGGCGACGCTCTCGTCGTCAGCGGTGCAACCGTGGGATCGCCGATGGGGCGATCGCTGCTGGCGTTGCGGAAGGGGGCGAATGATGCGGACGTCACGGCGCGGTATGGCGGTCGTCTCACCGACGTTGTGTCGCTGGTGGCTGCGGCTCGGGCGGAGGCGACTACTGCGGCGGGAAGCTCCAGAGTCGCGCACCGTGTCCGCTGAGGCGACGATGTGGCGCCTCGCAGCCGCGCTGACGGGCATCAGCCTGTGGCACGCGACGGCGGCGCAGGCGGCGCGCACGCTGGACGTGTATCCCGGCGCAGGCGCGCCGGTTGCCGCCGCCATTGCGCACGCGCAGCCATTGGACACGGTGTTCCTGCACCGCGGGCTCTATCGCGAACCGACCATCATGGTGCGCCAGTCCGTCACAATCCGCGGTGACGCCGGTGCGGTGCTCGACGGGGAAGGGCAGCGGGCGATCCTGATCGTCTTCGCGCCGCACGTGACCGTCGAAGGGCTCACGCTCCGCCACACCGGGTTCAGCGGTATCGATGATCGGGCGGCGCTGCGCGTCGTGGACACGCACGACTGCCGCATCGTCGGCAATCGGATCGAAGGCGCCTTCTTCGGTATCTATCTCGCGAGAGTGACCCGGTGTGATGTCCGCGACAACCTGATCACCGGAACCGCCGCCGGAGAGATGGAGGCGGGGAACGGCATCCATCTCTGGTATGCGCGCGAGGTGCACCTCACGCATAATACCGTGGAACGGCACCGGGATGGGATCTATTTCGAGTTCACGCACGGCGGGGTCGTGCGCGACAACGTCAGTCGCGGGAACGGGCGCTACGGCCTGCACTTCATGTTCTCGGACAGTTGCAGCTACCTCAACAACCAGTTCATCGGAAATGCTGCAGGTATCGCGGTCATGTACACCGGCCATGTCGAAATCCGGGGCAACCTGTTCGCCGATGCCCGCGGCAGTGCGTCGTACGGTCTGCTCCTGAAGGCGATCTCCGATTCCCGCATCCTCGACAACACGTTCCGGGCGAACTCGGTCGCGCTGCACCTCGAGGACGCGAATCGCAACCAGATCCTTGGCAATCGGTTCGAACGGAATGGCTGGGGGATACGCCTGATGACGAATGCCGATGACAACACGATCGCGGGCAATGATTTCATTGCGAATGCGTTCGATGTCGTCGCCTCGGGTGACCGGAACTCGACGCGTCTGCACGGGAACTTCTGGGATGCCTATCGGGGCTACGATCTCGACAGGAACGGCGTTGGCGATGTGCCGCACCACCCGGTGCGGCTCTTCGCGCTCATCGTCGAGAACAATCCGCCGGCGCTGATTCTGTTGCGCTCCGTCCTCGTCGACCTGCTCGACATGGCCGAGCGGGTGCTGCCCGTTCTCGTTCCCGCCGCGGTGATCGACGTCGCTCCTGCAATGCGCCCCAACCCATGATCTGCGTCCACGACGTCCACAAACGCTTTGGCGCGGTGCAGGTGCTGCGGGGCGTCACGCTCGCGCTGGTTCCGGGCCGCGTGACGGCAATCGTCGGGCCGAACGCGGCGGGGAAAAGCACGTTGATCCGAAGCGTTCTGGGCCTCGTGCGCCCTGACCGAGGGAGCATCACGCTCGCCGATGGACGCGACGTTCGGCTGCCGGCGGCACGTGCGGCGCTGGGGTACATGCCACAGCAGCCGAGTTTCCCCGACAACCTCACCGGGCACGAGGTGCTCGCCATGCTCGACGCCCTGCGGCCCGATGTCGTACCAGACGGCACGCTGCTCGAACGTTTGCAGGTGGCAGGCCAGCTTGACAAGCCCGTGCGCACGCTCTCCGGTGGCACGCGGCAGAAGCTGTCGGCCGTCATCGCATTCCGATACCGCCCGTCGGTGCTGATTCTCGATGAACCCACGGCAGGTCTCGACCCGCTCGCAGCGGCCGTCTTCAAGTCCGCAATCGTCGCAGCACGGGACGCGGGCGTCACGGTGCTGCTGACGACACACGTAGTGGCCGAGCTGGCAGTTCTGGCGGACGACATCGCATTCTTGTTGGATGGTGTGATCCGGTTTGCCGGCCCGGTCGCGGTTCTGCTGCAGGAAACCGGCGCCGCCACACTCGACGCGGCGCTGGCAGCGCTGATGCAGACTCCGGCCGGCAGTGTTCCCGCCTCAGCGATCGAGCCAGGCGCGGCACAACGCGTCAGGATCGTCCGGGAGGCGCGCTCATGAACACCATCGCCACGTCATCACTCGGTCGCGTCGACCTGTCCTGGATCATCGCCATCCATCAGTCGCGGGATGTGCTTCGCAAGCGATGGCTGATTGCCTACGCCGGTCTGCTGACAATTGCTGGTGACCTGCTGTTGAGGCTTGCCGGCAACGGGCCATCGGCGCTCGTCTCGTTGCTCAACGTCGTCCTCCTCCTCATTCCGTTGATCGCGTTGATCCTTGGGGCCGCGTCGCTGTACAGCGCTCGTGAGTTCACCGAGTTGCTGCTGGCCCAGCCGATCCCGCGTCGCGCACTGTTCGTTGGGCTCTACCTGGGCCTTACGGTTCCACTCGCTTCATCAACGGCACTGGGCCTGACGCTGCCGTTCCTCATTGAGCGCGCGCTGGACTCAACGACCGTGCCGATGCTGGCGTTGCTGGTGGCGGTCAGCATGCTGCTGGTCTGTGTGTTCACTGCGCTCGCATTCCTCGTGACGGTGACCGTGCGCGACCGGGCGCGCGGACTGGGGGTCGCCGTTCTCGCATGGCTTGGTATGGGCCTCCTCTACGACGGAGTCGTGCTCGCCGTCGCGACCACGTTCCGCGACTGGCCGATCGAGCGCGGTATGCTGGTGGCAATGGTGCTCAATCCGATCGATCTGGCGCGCACCATCCTGCTGCTCCGCCTCGATGTCGCCGTATTGATGGGCTACACGGGGGCCGTGTTCCGGGCTGCGTTCGGGACGACCGGCGGGGCGACGCTTGCGACGGTCGCTCTTGTGCTTTGGGTCATCGCGCCTTGGTGGCTCGCGGCGCGAGCATTTGATCGCAGCGACTTCTGAACTGCGTTGCCGCTGGCGCCGAACGTCCGACGCCAGGCCGCGCGCAACATCGTGTTCCCATGCGCCTCGGCGCAGTGTAGACTCGAGATGCTGCCCCCCTCACGCTTCAACCACCGACTCCAGTGATGTCCCAGACATCGGAATACGCACTTCGCATCATGGCTTATCTCGCGCAGCAACCTGCGGACACGCTCGTCCCAGCGGTGTCCATGCAGGGCAAGGTGCGGGTGCCCGCGAATTATCGCGCCAAGATCCTCAATCAGCTCACCCGGGCTGGTCTGCTCGAGTCGACGCGCGGACGCACCGGTGGTTTTCGCCTGTCGCGGCCCGCAGCACGCATCCGGCTCTCGGAGGTCATCGCGCCGTTCGAACCGATCACTGGGTCGAGCACCTGTCTGCTTGGGCAAGCGCGCTGCTCGGACGCGCGACCGTGCGCGGCGCATCAGAAATGGCGCGATCTGGCGGCAGCGCGTGATGCGTTCCTTCGCGGCACGACGGTCGCGGACGTGGCGGCACAGCGGAGCCTCTGAGGCAGGCGCCGCCGACGTCATCGGTCCGCCGGTCCCCAGCCGAAGGGCTCACCGTCACCGGCGAGGCGTACGAGCTGTATCTGAACGACAGCGAACATACACCTCCAGCGGCATGGCTCAGTCGGATCACCATGCCGCTGGTGTGACACGACCAGCCTGGATCACGGCACCGGATTCGTCGGCGGCTTCACCGTCGGATACGCAATCCCGAGTTGCTCCAGATACGAGCGATACTTCGTCGCGTCGTAGTACAGCTTCCGCATCTCGGGCCGATACCGCGCCATGATCTCGGCATTCAGCCACGTCGGCGGTCCATCGTTCGGGCCGAGGAACGAGACGTACTTCGTGTCCTTCGTCTGGACATTGTTGAAGTACTCCCACGCATCCGCCACGATCTTCGGCTGCGTGAACAGGTCGATCAGCGTCATCGCCTGCACCTTGGCACCGTACACCGCACCCTTGTGCGCAATCGGTGTCGCCATGGCGATGCCGTTGGCCCAGTTGTGCCCGGGCGTCCCGGGGATGTTCGACGGATAGCGCAACGTGATCGTCGGCACGTTCCAGCTCACGTCACCGATGTCATCAGAGCCACCCCCGAACGCCACCAGGCTGCGCGCCGGTCCCTGCAGCGGACGAACTTGAGTCACCAGCCCGTTCTGCGCCACACCGAGTTCGCGCTGCAATCCCTTCGCCAGCGCCTGATCGTTCTCGTCCCACTTGGGCAGGCCGACCGTCTCGATGTTCGCCTGCATCGCTTCGGCGACGGGCTTGCTGAAGTGTCCCGGCCACGCCGAGCCGAGAATCACCACCGTGTCGAGTGTGGTCTCGGTCATCATCGCGGCGCCGCGTGCAATCCGCTTGCCGGCATCGAACATGTCCTGCACATGCTGATAGTCGCGCTCGCGGAAATAGAACCAGATCGACGCGGTGCTCGGCACCACATTCGGCTGGTCGCCACCGTCCTTGATCACATAGTGCGAGCGCTGACCCGGCTCCATGTGTTCGCGGTGGAACTCCCATCCCTGGCCCATCAGCATCACGGCGTCGAGCGCGCTCTTGCCGCGCCACGGCGCACCGGCTGCGTGGGCCGAGCTGCCCTTGAAGCGGAACTCGGCGGAGACGATCGCCAGTGAGGATGACTGTCCCCAGGTGACGCCCATGTCGTTGCCGACGTGCGTGAACAGGGTGACGTCGACGTCCTTGAACACACCGGCGCGGACGAAGTGCGCCTTGCCCGCCACCGCTTCTTCCGCCACGCCGGGCCAGAGCACCAGCGTGCCGGCCATCTTCTCGCGGATCATGATCTCCTTCACCACCAGCGCAGCCGCGATGTTGACCGCCTGGCCGGAGTTGTGCCCTTCACCATGACCGGGGGCACCGGTCACCTGCCAGTCGCGATACGCCGTCGCTGGCTTCTGGTTCGACTGTGGAATGCCGTCGATGTCCGAGCCGAGCGAGATCACCGGCTTGCCACTGCCCCAGCGCGCGACCCACCCGGTTGGCATTCCGGCCACGTTGCGCGTGATGGTGAAGCCATTCTTCTCCAGGATACCAGTCAGGTACTTCGACGTCTCGAACTCCTGCATGCCGAGTTCGCCGTACGAATAGACCTGATCGATGATCTCCTGGATCAGCTTGGCCCGGGCTTCGACCTTTGTCGATGCTTCGGCTTTCAGGCGCTCGATTCGGGGATCGAGCGGCGCCCTTGGTACGGACGGCGCCGGCGCGATGGTGGAATCCTGAGCGGGGAGCGGCCGGGGGCAGACGGCGAGCGTCGCGGCAGCGGTGAACAGCAGTAGGGCACGAAAACGCGGCATCAGCGGGCTCGGGCTGTGGGGAGTTGCGGCGCAGGCGCGGGAGGGCGCATGAGATCTGGCCATGAATGGCGCTCTGGGGCGTCGTGCACAAGCCGAGTACGCGCCAGCCCGGCGGGTGTTAGCGATAATCAATTCTCGCGGATTCGTCCATTCGGCGTGCGCTGGAGTAGGTTGCAGGGCGTAGTGACTCCAAGGTGCCGCCAATGAGCGCCCGTCGAGTGCCGCTGCACCGATGAGGAGAGACCGATGTCCCGTACCCTGCCCGATGCCCGCGATCTGTTTGTCAAGGCGATCGCTCGCGATACCCACGCGGTCGAACAGCCGCGCTTGATCGCGGTGCTCGATGCCCTGATCGCCTGGAGCAACAAGCACCCGACGCTGCTCAAGTTTCGCGAAGAGGAAGACACGCCTGGAACGATTGCCTTCGAACGGGTCGGATCGAAGATGATCGTGTGGGCCGCCTCGCCACGCCGTCAGGATGTGCCCCGGCTCGAGCTGGTACCGAAGGCGTCGAAGGCAATCTCGGCCGAGAGCCGCGAGAAGCTCGTCAATACGCTGAACGCACACATGCGCGAACCGCTGCTGCCAGACGAGAAGCTCCGCATCGGCTTCAGCGCACTCAAGAACGCCGCCGCTCTTGCCGCCGTCCAGACCGCTGTCGAGCAGCTGATCACGACGGCCTGACGCGCTCGGCCGCTATGCAGCGCGCTGGGCCAGCACGAAGTGCAACCACCTCCACACCGCCAGTCGCCGTTGCGCTGACTGACGCTCTGGCTGTTGCCGTGGCCGTGGCTGTTTCGAAAGTAGCGAGCCCTCCGAGTGTCACGTCGGTACTTGTACCACCGCTTCGCCGCTGACGACGTTCTTGCCACGCGCATTGCGGATCGTCGTTGCCAGCGTCAGTCGCTGCTTGACCACGTCGATTGCGATGATTTCCACGCGCGCGGTGACGGTATCGCCGATCTTCACCGGCCGAAGGAAGCTCAGCGTCTGATTGAGATAGACGGCGCCCGGGCCGGGCAGTTGCATTGCAAGCAGGGTTGAGAGCAGGCTTGCCGTCAGCATCCCATGCACAATTCGCGCGCCAAACGGCGAGCTGGCAGCGGCGTCCTCGTCGACATGCACCGGATTGTAGTCGCCCGTGAGCTGCGCGAAGGCCATCACATCGGCGTCACTCAGAGTGCGTGTCAACTCCGCCGACTGGCCTACACTGAAACGTTCGATCGACACGGTGCTGGTCTCCATCGTTTGCCCTGTTCCGGAACGCCGGTCGCGCGTTCAGCGCGTTGGGGCAGGGGTGCCAGCCACGAGGATCGTGCCGGTGGGTTGCGGCGAGCCGCCTTCCGGCTCCTCCGTGATGGCGATCGCCGCCAGATCCGCCTCGGCCAGTGCGTAGGTCGCCTGCACGATTGCGCGGCCCTGCGCGTCGGTATTGAACGTTCCCGCGCTGATCTTCTCCGCCTTCGCAGTCACCAGCCAGAGTTGGTAGGTGCGTCCAGCCTGCACCGGCTGCAGGTCATGTGTGATCAGTGTCCAGCGATTCGTGAGGCGATCCCAGAACATGCGCGCACCCGGCGCGAGTTTCGCCGTCGATGCGAGTTCGACCACGCTCACCTGCGCGCCAGTCATCGCAGACACGAGGCTGTCGCGGCTCGCCAGCTGAGCGGAGAGCTGTGTCGTGGAGGCCGTGGCGGAGCTGAGGGCCGCGCGCGCCGCATCCCGCTCCGACATGAGGTCACCGTTCGTGCGCACCTGCGCCAGCGCAACGCCAATGCTGGCGGCCGCTGCCATCCACGGGAGCACCTGCCACGCCGGGCTGCGTCGCCGGTTCGGGGCAAAAGGTTCGTGTTTCTCCGGCAACACTTCGCGTGGTTCGAGGCGGAGCGGTGATGTCATCGGTGCCGTCGGTGCGATCGGCACCGTCGCTGCTGCCGGCTCGACTCCGGCATCGTCAGCGCCAGTGGCATCAGCGCGCGTGCTGGCGGCCGCACGCGACACCAGACGGTCACGCATCGTACGCTTCTTCGTGTCGTCCATCGGTGCGGGCGACACGGCAGATGCCATCGCGCCAGCTGCACCACGCAGTGATGCAAGCTCCGCCTGACAGGCCGGTGATGTCTGCACGAAGGCCATCAGGGTCGCAGCGTCGTCCGGCGGCAGCAGACCAAGCGCGAGCTCCGGTAGCATCGCGAAGGCCTCGTCGTGTGTGAGCGGAGTCGTCATGACGCCAACTCCTCACGCAACACGGAAAGCGTGTCGCGAAGTTTTCGCAGCGCCAACCGAGCGCGCGTCTTGATGGTACCCAACGGCTGCGCCAGACGGTCGGCGATCTCCGTTTGGCTCAATCCCTCGAAGTACGCCAGTTCGAGTACCGTTCGCTGCTCTGGTGGCAGCGTCTCGAGCGCGGCCACCACACGTCCCGCCCGTTCGCTGGTATTCAGGTCGGAGAGTGGATCGCCGACGGCCGGTTCGTTCGCGAAGACCGAATCATCGGACGCCACGTCATCGCGCCGCCTCCGGATCGTCCGCAGGCGGTCGAGCGCGCGACTCCTCGCGATTGCCAGCAGCCACGCGCCCGGCGTGCCACGGTCACCCGCGTAGCGCCCCGCCTGCTGCCACCCCTGCCAGAACACAGCCTCCACTACTTCCTCCGCTTCGGCCTCGTCACGCAGAATGCGCAACACGAGGGCATGAACGCCATCAGACCACCGATCATGGAGCGCACCAAGGGCCGACTCGTCACCCAGCGCCATCCGCTGGATGATGGCCACATCGGCAGCCGCGTCATCAGGGTGCCGCGACCGCATCGGCAGCGCTGGCATGCTGCGCGGTGCCGATTGGCTGCTGTCAGACTCAGACTCTCGCATGCATCCTACGCGAAGCGACAGTGATCGGATCTCGAAGCACAGGCAAGCGTGGTGAGGAAGGTGACAGCCGTTCTTTGCGCCGTCCGTACCATGAAACGTACAATGGGCACGCAACTGAGCGACGGGCAAGGTGATGGTCAGGCGTTCCGTTCCGACAGGGCGCCAGTTAGCCTGCCGGAACCATGGCAGCGCAGCCACACACCCCCTCCTACCCAGTACGCCGCTCATCCGGATTCGGATTGCCGGCGCGCGCGAGATGAAGGAACGTGCCGTCCGTCGCGGGCTTGATCGCGCGATCTCGGGCTTCTTCACCTGGCGCACGGCGCTCGACATCCGGCAGCACGAGCCCTGGATCATCTTCTCTGATCAACACAAAGGGGCGGGTGACCATGCCGATGAGTTTGTGCGCTGTGTCCCGGCCTATCTGTCAGCCCTCGAGCACTACAACGCAGCCGGATTCCGGCTCGTGCTGCTTGGCGACGTCGAGGAACTCTGGGAGAACAGCTATCGCGAGGTCGCGAAGGCGCACCGCAACGTGCTGGAGGCCGAAGCGGCCTTCGGGACGCACCGGTATCTGCGTATCTGGGGGAACCACGACGACCGCTGGATGGAAGAGATGCTGGTCGCGCTTGAACTGCGGGCGTACGCGCCGGGCATCGGGCTGCGGCGCGTCTGGGAGGGGTGCCGTATCAGCGTTCGCGACGGCGACCGGAAGATCGGGACACTCTTCATGACGCATGGACATCAGGGTACGGCCGGCTCCGATCGATTTGCCTTCGTGTCGCGCTGGGCGCTGGTGGTCTATCGCTGGTTGCAGAATCGCTTCGGCGTCGGCTGGTTTGGTGGCGTCGACCTGCCGTCGAAGGATGCGGCGCTGCGGGGGGCGCACGACCTGATGATGTACAACTGGGCCGTGAACCAGGAAAAAATGATGCTGATCGTCGGGCATACGCACAAACCTGTCTGGGCAGGTCGAACGAAGGAGAACCAGCACGAGCCGGGAAGCCTGCCTGCTTACTTCAATACCGGCTGTTGCAAGTTCGACGACGGGGACATCACCGGGATGGAGATCCAGGACGGCGTGCTGCGCCTGATTCGCTGGAAGACGACACCAACCGGTCCACTCCGGACCCTGCTGCAGGAGGCTCCGCTCGTCGACCTGTTCGCCGAGCTTCCGGCTCGGCCTTCAAATCCCTCAACTTCCTGACGCGACTTCGGACGCGACGACGGACGCGAGGGCCGCCCCGGCCGATCGGCGAGGGCGCGCCGCGTTACTGAGGGAGGTAGTTTTCCTGCATGACGCCGCCCAAAGACCCGAAGAAGCCGAAGTTCGATTCCAAGCGCGCCTGGGCTGAGGCCCGGGCACTGATCTGGACCTATCGCAAGTCGGTCGGCATCGGCATGGGGCTCATGCTGATCAGCCGGGCGGCAGGCCTGGTGCTCCCCGCCAGCTCGAAGTACCTGATCGACGAAGTCCTCGGCAACAAGAACGCCGACCTGCTTCCGAAGCTGGCGGCGGCCGCGTTCCTCGCCACGGTGATCCAGGCGATCACCTCGTATGCATTGTCGCAGGTGGTCAGTGTCGCTGCGCAGCAGGCGATCGCCAAGCTCCGCGAGGATGTCCAGGCGCACCTGATCCGATTGCCGGTCCGGTTCTTCGACAGCACCAAGAGCGGCGTGCTGGTCAGCCGGGTGATGAACGATCCCGAAGGCATCCGGAACCTCGTCGGCACCGGCATCATCCAGCTGGTTGGCGGCCTGGTCACGGCGACCGTCGCCGTCGGCGTGCTGTTCTACCTGAACTGGCAGTTGACGCTGGCGACCGTCGTGTTCCTCTCGATCTTCGGCATCGGCATGTCGATCGCGTTCAAGCGTTTGCGTCCGATCTTCCGGGAGCGGAGTGTGATCACCGCTGACGTCACCGGGCGCCTCACGGAAACGATCGGCGGAATTCGCATCGTGAAGGTCTATACTGCCGAAACGCGTGAGCGCGAGGTGTTCGCCAAGGGCGTCGACCGCCTGTTCAAGAACATCGCTGCGACGATCACCGGGACGTCGGCGACGGCGGCGTTGTCGGTCGCGATCATTGGTGCGCTCGGTGTGCTGCTGATGATGATCGGCGGTCGCGACGTGCTCGCCGGTCGGATGACGGTTGGCTCGCTGGTGCAATACGTCTTCTTCATCGGCCTCGTCGCCGCACCGCTGGTGAGCATCGCCAGTATCGGTACGCAGTTGACCGAAGCGCTGGCCGGGCTGGATCGGATTCGTGAATTGCGTGACATGCGCACCGAAGATCAGGAAGACGCGAGCAAGCAGTCGGTGCCGGTGATTCAGGGGCGGGTGGAGTTCGATGACGTCTGGTTCGAGTACGAACCGGGTGTCCCGGTGCTGAAGGGGGTGTCGTTCGCGGCTCCCGCTGGCACGACCACGGCACTCGTCGGGTCGAGTGGCTCCGGCAAGAGCACGATGATCTCGCTGGTGATGGCGTTCGCCGACCCGACCAAGGGGCGCATCCTGGTGGACGGCACACCGCTGACGCAGCTCAAGCTGCACGAGTACCGCACGCACCTGGGCGTCGTGCTGCAGGACAACTTCCTGTTCGACGGGACCGTGCGCGAGAACATCGCCTTCACCCGTCCCGACGCCTCGGCCGAGAAGGTCGAGGAAGTGGCGAAGATCGCCTATGTCGACGAATTCGTGGACCGGTTCCCTGACAAGTTCGAGACGATCGTCGGTGAGCGCGGCGTGAAGCTGAGCGGTGGCCAACGTCAGCGTGTGGCGATCGCGCGCGCGATCCTGGCTGACCCGCGCATTCTGATTCTCGATGAGGCGACATCGTCGCTCGATTCGGAAAGCGAGCAGCTGATCCAGGAAGGCCTGCGGCGGCTGCGTGCCGGCCGGACCACCTTCGTGATTGCGCATCGGCTCTCGACGATCACCAGCGCTGACCAGATCCTGGTGCTCGAGGGCGGCCAGATCGTGGAGCGCGGG
>JANPFJ010000152.1:0-6548 GCA_031423355.1 Gemmatimonadaceae bacterium
AGCGATGCGCGGGTGCGCGAGTCGGCCGTCTGGGCACTCGGCGAGATTGGTGACCGCGATGCCGCGACGGTGCTCGGCGAAGTGTTGGCGCGTGATGCGGACCCGCGCGTTCGCGGTACGGCGGCGTGGGCACTGGGAAACGTGAACACCCGTTCGGCGCCGGAAGGGTTGATTGCGGCGGTGGGCGACGTGGACGACGAGATCCGGGTCAAGGCCGCGTGGGCACTCGGCGAAATCCGCGATCCGGCGGCGTTGCCCGCGCTGCGAACCGCGATCAAGCGCGAGAAGAACTCCAAGGCGCGTCGTGCGCAGTTGCGTGCGCTGATTCAGACGGGCGAACGGTCGGAGGCGACGCTGACCGAGTTGCTCGACTCGAGCGATGCAGCAGTCCGGGAAGCGGCGGTTCGCGGCCTGGCGGGTCGCAGCGCGACCAATCCGTGGCCCTGGCCGCAGCCGCGTCCGCGGCCGTTTCCGTGAGCGGCCGCCTCTGGCCAAAGCAGGCAGAAGTCAGTGGGTGGGCATGACACGTCGTGGTGGTTGGGCGCGGTCAATTCAGCAGCGACGGCGCTCCGTGGGTCAGTAACTCCCGATCGCCGCCCTTGCCCGCATGATCGCTTGCGCCAGTCGTTCAGCCGCGTTCGTCCAATTCGCGCGGATGGCGCGCTCGACGTCATCCGCTGAGCCGCTGCGCACCGCGATCACGATCGCCTGATGCTCGTCGTAGGTCGGCGCAAAGGGCAGGCCGGCCAGTTGCAGCAAGGGCCCATGAAACCACTCGTAGCGAGCGAGACGCGAGCCGAGCGAGTGCAGCAGCGCGCGGGAGACGGAGGTCGCCGTTTCATCGACGATCCGTTGATGGAATGCGTGGTGTTTTTCGAAGAGCAGCGCCGGATCAGGAGTTTTCGCGCGCGCGATGTCGCGGAACTCCTTATCAGCCTGCCGCAGCGCCGTGGCGAGTGTGCGGCGTCGGAGCGCCGGCCACTCCGACACGCCGCGCGCGCCCGCTCCTTCGAGCAGCCCGGTGGTCTGGTAAACGGCGCGAGCCTCGTCGATGTCCAAGGGTGCAACGGCCACACGCGGTCGCTCCCCGCCGCCTGCCGGCACGAGGAGCCCCTCCAGCTGCAGGCGTTGCATCGCTTCGCGCACGGGGGTGCGACTGAGTCCCAGCCGCAGCGCCAACGCCGGTTCAGTGAGCCTGGTGCCGGGGGCGAGGTCGCCTCGGACGACCAAGTGCAGCAGCTGAGCATAGGCGTCTCCCTCCGGGGCGGAGATCGGAAGCGAGGCCCCGGCGGGTGGTTTTGGCATAAGCAAAGTATACAATGTTCGGTATGGACCTCAGGTGCAAGAGAAGGCAGGACACTTGGTTCGAGAGCAATCGAAACTTTCTGGCAGTAGAAAGGTATACATTATGGAGTCCCCGACGGTGGGGTGCCTCGCGCCGAGTCCCGTCCATCTGGAGCCTGACCATGCCTTTCACTCACCGCCGTACACTCCTCGCCCTCGTCGGGACACTGGTGACGGCCGCCGCCGCTGGCGCACAGCAGGCGCCGCCGGCCAGTCTCTCGGCGACGGCTCGCACGGCAGTGCTCGATTCCGTGCGAAAGCTGCTGCGCAGCACCTACGTCGACGCCGACACCGGGCGGATGATCGCCGCGCAGCTCTCGGCGCGGCAGACGGCGCACGCCTACGACACATTGGCCTTCGCGGCGAGTTTCGCGTCTGCGGTCACCGGCGATCTCCGCTCGATCAATCACGACAAGCATCTCGTGCTGATCGCGCCACGGCCGCAGCAGGGTGCGGCAACCCCGGGCGATCCAGGCAGCGGGGAGCCGCGCGTTGTCATCATGCAGGGGCATGACGAGGCCAGTGCCGCACGACGCAACTTCGGGCTCCGCAAGGTCGAGGTGTTCGACGGCAACATCGGCTACCTCGAAGTTGCCGACTTCGCGGCTGGGCCGGGTGTTGATGCGGCAATCGGTGATGCCCTCAGGCTGCTCGAGCGCACCGATGCGATCATCATCGATATCCGGCGCAACGGCGGTGGCAGCGGCGAAATGAGCCACATGTTGTTCAGTCACTTCCTCCCGGCGACGCCGGTGCCGACCATTCGTGTGCGCGACCGCACCGACGGCGGCGATACAATTCTGACCAGCGTCGCCAACGTCACCGGACCGCGTCGGACGGCGGTGCCGCTCTACGTCCTGACGAGTCATTTCTCCGCGTCAGCGGCTGAGGAATTCGCCTTCGTGCTGCGCAACAAGGGGCGCGCAACGATCGTCGGTGAGCGCACCGCGGGCGCGGGGCACATGAATCAGGTCATCGATGTCGGGCATGGCTTCCGCCTCTCGGTGTCGTACACGCGGGTGTCAGATCCGGTGACGGGGGCCGAGTGGGAGCAGGTCGGTGTGACGCCGACCATTGCCACGGATGCCGCATCGGCGCTCGACGTCGCGCTCCAGCACGCACGGCGGAGCGTGGCGCAGGCGCGCTGAAACCGGCCGCGGTTCGAAAGCCGCGACTTCGCGCCCTGCTGCACCTCGGCGATATTCAGGGACCGTCCGCCCGCCGCGGACGGTGTACCCTGGCCGGGAGCCGGTATCCGCGATCTCGAATTCAGTCCGGACGACATGCGTGCAATGGCCGACCAGGTCGTCGCGCGTTGCGTGAACCACATTGCCACTATCGCAGAGCAGCCGCTCTATGGCGTGCATGACGCCGAGGCGCTGTGCGTCCGCATGCGCGAGTCGGCGCCGGCGGCGGGGACATCGCTGACGGTCCTGCTCGACGATCTGTTCACCACCTACATCCCGCAGTCATTCACGACGCCCTCGCCCGGGTATCTGGCCTACATCCCAGGTGGTGGCTTGTACACGGCGGCACTGGCCGACTTCATCGCAAACACCACCAATCGCTACACCGGCATCTGGCAGGCGGCGCCGGCACTGGTGCAACTCGAAGCGAATGCGCTGGACTGGCTGCGCGAGTGGATGGGCATGCCTGCGGGCACGATCGGACTGTTCACGACGGGTGGCTCGATGGCCACCTTCAACGCGGTGCTGTGTGCGCGCGAAAAGTATCTCGGCGTCGATATCCGCCGCGGTGTGCTGTACACGTCGGACCAGGTGCACCACTGCGTGATCAAGTCGGCCAAGCTGGCCGGCATCATGCCGGACCGGGTCCGCTCGATTCCGGTCGACGCGCAGTTTCACATGCAGATGGATGCGCTCCGCGCGGCGATCGCCCAGGATCTGCACGCTGGATTGATGCCGTTCATGGTGGTATCGAATGCCGGCACTACCAACACCGGTGCGGTGGATCCGTTGAATGCGATCGCGGACCTGTGCGTGGCGCATGATCTCTGGCACCATGTGGATGGCGCCTACGGCGCGTTCTTCCAGCTCTGCGAGTCCACACAGCCGGTGTTGCGTGGACTGGAGCGGGCCGACTCGCTGACACTCGATCCGCACAAAGGCATGTTCATGCCGTACGGCACCGGCGCACTGCTGGTGCGCGATGGCGCGCGGCTGCGTGCGGCGCACGAAGCGACGGCAGGGTACCTGCCCGAGATGCCGAGTCCCGCCGAGTTCTACGACCCGAGTCAGCATGGCCCGGATCTGTCGCGCGGGTTTCCGGGCCTTCGGATGTGGCTGACCATGAAGGTGTACGGCAGCGACACCTTCCGGGCAGCGATCACCGAGAAGCGCGCGCTGGCGATGGAGGCATACGAACGCGTGTCGCAGTTGCCGCACGTGACGATCTACGGCCCACCCGAGTTGTCGCTGTTCCCCTTCCACGTGAGCTGGCCGGGCGCGACGCGGGCGCAGGAAGACGTCGCCACGCGCGCGGTGATGGAGGGAGTGTCGCGGCGCGGGCGTGTGATGTTGAGCGGTGCCGAGGTTGGCAGTCGATATCTGGGCCGTGTGTGTGTCCTCAGCTTCCGGACGCATGCCGCGCAGATCGATGCGCTGGTCGAAGACCTCGAAGCAACCATCCACGACGTCGTCGGGAGACTCTCATGAAACGCCTGCTGTTGCTCGTTGCTGCCGTCGTTGCGGCGCTGCTGGGCACGATGGCGGCGCGCGCGGCGATGGTGCCGGAACCGGCCCCGCCGGCAGTCGCCGAGAAGCGTGTCGTCATCGACGAAGCGACGGCCGCGCAGCGACTCTCCGGCGCCGTCAGGTTCGCGACGGTGTCGACCGTGTCGGGTGGCCCGATCGACACCGCGGCCTTTCTCGGGTTTCACGCCTTTCTCGCAACGTCCTTTCCGCGTGTGCATGCCGCGCTCAAGCTGGAGAAGATCGCCGGACTGAGCCTGCTCTACACCTGGACCGGCACCGACTCGCTCGCGCCGCCGGTGGTGCTGATGGGGCACATGGACGTGGTGCCGGTGCCGGAGCCGAATCTGAAGGACTGGGCACACGCACCCTTCTCGGGTGACGTGGCGGACGGCTACGTGTGGGGACGCGGCACGATGGACGACAAGGTGACTGTGCTGGCGGTGCTCGAGGCCGTGGAGGATCTGCTGTCGCGCGGGGTCCGTCCTTCTCGCACGGTGTACCTCACCTTCGGCCATGACGAAGAGGTCGGCGGGCGTTTTGGTGCGCGCGCCATCGTCGACACGCTGGTGCGTCGCGGCGTGAAGCCGGCACTGGTGATCGACGAAGGTGGTGTGATGGCCAACGGTGCGATACCGGGCGTTGCCGGGCTGGCCGCAGTGGTGGGGATCGCGGAGAAGGGGTATCTGTCACTGCGGCTGACGGCGCGGGCGGATGGCGGGCATTCGTCGATGCCGACGAGTCGGACGGCGGTTGGTGCACTGAGCCGCGCGATCACGGCGTTGGAGGCCAACCAGTTTCCGTTCGTGCTCGACGGACCGACCCGTGGCATGCTCGAAGCGATGGCCCCGTATTCGTCGTTCGACCGCAAGATGGTGTTGGCGAATCTCTGGTTGACCGGCCCGCTGGTGACGAAGATGCTCAGCGGCACGCCGACCACCGCCGCGATGCTGCATACGACCACCTCTCCGACCATGCTCTCGGCTGGCATCAAGGACAACGTGTTGCCGCCGGAAGCGACTGCCGTGGTCAACTTCCGGATTCGTCCCGGCGAAACACAGCGCACGGTGATGGCGCGTGTGAACGAGGTGATTGCTGACACCATGATCAGTGTGTCACCCACCGACAGTGCACGTGTCGACCCGTCACCGGTGTCGAACGTCGATTCACCGGCGTTTCGCCTGATCGCCTCCACCGTGCGTGGCATGGTGCCCGGGCAGTCGGTGCCGGTGCTGCCGTACCTCGTTGGTGGCGGGACCGACGCGAAGTACTGGGGCCCGCACTCGGCCAACGTCTTCCGGTTTCTGGCCGTGCCGCTGGAACAGGGTGACGTGACGCGAATTCACGGCGTGAACGAGCGGATGTCGGTGAAGAGCTATGGTACGGCGGTCACCTTCTATGCACAGTTGTTGCAGCATCTCGACGCGCTGAAGTGAAGCCGACCGAGCGGTTGGCGAGCGCCACCGCGCCTGACGGGTCGGTGCTGACGCTCTACCGGCACGACGGCTCATACCTGATGGTCGTGGATGGCATCGAGCTGATGTCGACGCGCCGCGTGCATTCGGAGTTGCAGCTGGCGGCGCTGGTCTGTACATCGCTTGCGCAGCAGGCCGGTGCAGCGGTGCTCATTGGTGGCCTTGGCTTCGGCTTCACGTTGACCGAAGCGCTTCGCCTGCTGCCGGCTGACTCGCGCGTGGTCGTGGCCGAGATCATGCGCGAAGTCATCGAGTGGAACCAACATCCCGACTGGCCGCTGGCGGGCGCTGCGATGCACGACGCACGCGTGACCGTCGTGCGCGACGATGTGGCGAATGTGTTGCGGGCGAACGTCGGCGCCTTCGACGCGATCATGCTGGACATCGACAACGGCGCCGAGTCATTCACGACGGGCAGCAACAAGAAGCTGTATGGCGAAAAGGGCATCCGGACCGCCATCGCTGCGCTGCGCCCGGGGGGCAGGCTTGCCTATTGGTCGGTGGATACCGAACCGGCGTTCGTGCGGGCACTGAAGGCGGCGGGCCTCAAAGTGAGCGTGCACAAGGTCCGGTCGCATCTGACGTCGGGGGGATTCAACTCCGTGATCGTCGGTACGGCTGCGGGCTGAACGGGCTGCACTCGGATCCCTGCCTCTGCGCGCATCGAAAGCTGTCACCACTGTTCACGCGAGGACCACTCATCCTGCGTGGAATCCCGGCGCGTGTGCGCATCGAAGGCTGTCACCACTGTTCACGCGGGGGCCGCGGAGGGCGCGGAGAAACTGCAACAGCAAGAGCTGATGGAACTGCGCTCGCGTGACGCTGTTCCAGAAGCCATTTGCTCTTCCTCCGCGTCCTCCGCGGTCCTCGCGTGAACAGAGTTGCAGATCCAGAACAAACACCGACGCCGGACCACTCGTCGTTCGTGGAATCCCTGCCTCTGCGCGCATCGAAAGCTGTCACCACTTTTCACGCGGGGGCCGCGGAGGGCGCGGAGAAACTGCAACAGCAAGAGCTG
>JANPFJ010000153.1:0-6109 GCA_031423355.1 Gemmatimonadaceae bacterium
GGCGTCAGGCGTGCGACTGATCACCGCCGACCTGCTCGATCGCGCCGTCGTCGATGCACTGCCCTTCGCACCGAACGTGATCTTCATGGCGGGCCAGAAGTTCGGCACCGGTGGTGATCCCGCGCAGACCTGGGCGATGAATACGATCGTGCCGGCATGGTGCGGCGAACGCTTTGCCGGCGCCCGGCAGGTGGTGTTCAGCACCGGCAACGTCTATCCGCTCACCAGCGCCAGTGGCTTCGGCGCCACGGAAGCCACCCCGCCAGCACCGATCGGCGAGTATGCCATGAGTTGCCTCGGCCGCGAACGGGTGATGTCGGCACTGGGCAGCCGACACACGTCGCCCGTCGTGCTCTATCGGCTGAACTACGCCTGCGCGCTGACCTACGGTGTGTTGACTGACCTGGGCATCAAGGTGCGCGACGGCAAACCGATCGACCTCACGATGGGCACCGTAAATGTGATCTGGCAGGGCGACGCCAACGCGATCGCGCTGCTGCTGCTGGCGCACGGCGGCGTGCCGGCGGTGCCGGTGAATGTCACAGGGCTCGAGCCGCACACGGTGAGGTCACTCGCGATCGCGCTTGGCCAACGCCTGGGCCGGGAGCCGCACTTTGTGGGCACCGAGGCGCCGGACGCCTTGCTGTCCGACGCACGCGCGCTGCACACGCGGTTCGGCCTCGACCTGCCGATGATGCCGCTGCCGCAGCTGCTGGACTGGACCGCCGAGTGGGCGCGCGCCGACCGTCCGCTGCTCGGCAAGGCCACGAAATTCGAAGTGCGCGACGGGAAGTTCTGAGGCCGGCGCTCCGGCGACACGAGCCTTCGCATTTCCTGATTATGTCACGAAACGTCAGAACGCAACGACTGTCATTATGGTAGAAGATGGCGGCGCCTGTCGTTTCCCGGTGCCGTCCAATCCGACGCCGGAGCCGACTCTGTGAATGTTCGCCAGCACCTACTCGCCGGTCAGGTGATTCCAGCCCATCCGCTGGCCCTGACAGCCGCCCGGACGCTCGACGAACGTGCACAGCGTGCACTGACGCGGTATTACCTGGCTGCCGGCGCCGGCGGCATCGCGGTTGGCGTCCACACCACACAGTTCGCCATCCGACGGGTGGGATTGTACCACCCGGTGCTGCAGCTGGCGATCGAAACGGCGAACGCCACGCTCGAAGCGGCGCCGCGGCCATTCGTCCGCATCGCTGGCGTGATCGGTGAGACCCCGCAGGCCGTGAGTGAAGCGGGGATCGCGCGCGAACTGGGGTACGATGCAGTGCTGGTGTCGCTGGGTGGCATGGATGGCGTCGATGAACGGGCGCTGCTGACGCATTGCCGAGCCGTGGCCGAAGTAATGCCGATCATCGGGTTCTATCTGCAGCCAGCGGTTGGCGGTCGCGTGTTGTCGTACCGATTCTGGCGCGACCTGGCCGAGGTGCCGCAGCTGATCGCCGTCAAGATCGCGCCGTTCGATCGCTACCGTACGATGGACGTGGTGCGTGCGATCGTGGCCGCCGGTCGCGATGACGTGGCGCTCTATACGGGCAATGATGATTCCATCGTGACCGATCTCACGACACCGTTCCCGGTGCGCCGTCACGGCCGAGCGGACACCGCGCGAATCGTCGGTGGGCTGCTCGCACAGTGGGCGGTCTGGACTCGACGCGCGGTGGAACTGCTGGCGCGCATCAAGGCCCTCAGCGACTCACCACTGGCCCCGAGCCTGTTGACGGAAGGCGCTGAGCTGACCGACGCCAACGGCGCGATCTTCGATTCGCTGCACCGGTTTTCGGGGTGTATTCCCGGCATTCACGAAGTGCTGCGGCGTCAAGGGCTGCTGCGCGGAACGTGGACGCTTGACCCGCGCGAGACACTCAGTCCGCGGCAGACCGACGAACTCGATCGCGTGATGCAGTCGTATCCGTGGCTGACGGATGACGCGTTCGTGGCCGAGCATCGGGATGCGTGGTTGACGCCGTAGGGGGCATTTGCACTGACTGCGACCGCAACGGCAATTGTAACGGCAACGGCAACGGCAACGGCGAACAAACTGCGATTTGGGGAGCCGCAGAGGCGCAGAGCCGCAGAGAAGGGCAACTGAACTGGGAAACTTCGTGCCCGTTGCCATCGTCTGCGCCATTGATTTCGGCACTGAGCGGAGTGTTGCTGGCAGACGCAAAATCCGTATCAGATTGTGCTGTTCCACAGGAATAGCAGTCGCAGTTCTCTGCGGCTCTGCGCCTCTGCGTCTCCTCCCAATGCAGTTTGTTCGCTCTTCGCTCTTCTCGCCGTTCGCCACTGATCTGACGCAAGAAACCGAAAGCCTGTCAGCGCGGCGCCGCACCATCACGCAGTGCACGCCAGGCGCGCAGGGACTGCCAGGCATCGTCCATCGACAGCCGCGACGTTTCGAGCAACCCTTCGAGGACGGCCACGCGCAACGCGGCATCGTTGGCATCATCTCTCGCAGTGGGAACGTCGAGAAATTCAGTTGGATCGGGAGGCACCAGCAGCCCGCTGCGAATCAGCTCGAGCATCGCGCGCGGCGCCGCATCTTCCAGCCAGGGGGCAACGGCGTAGCGCTTGTCATCCGTCCGCAGCAGGATCACTTCCACGTAGCGATCGTGCTTGCCAACCCAGATTCGCCGGCCGGCGCGGTTCCGCCGCACGGTGAAGCGGCGGGCTCCGATGTACACGGAGGTCCCGGTCGGAACGGAATCAGGGACGGCGGCGGGTTCGATCGGTGACATGCCATGGAGTGTCGAGCGCGGGTGGGCCGGAGATTAGCGGCGGACAACAGGCGCGCAGAACGGCAGCCTGAACCGGACGTGTCGCCGCCCGGGCAGAGCACCCGGCCGAACGGCTGCCCGGGCAGTATTCTGCGGGCAACGGGCACCCGCCGGAGGACGTACTCCGCGCAGGTCCAGACCACACTCCCCATCCGTTGCCATGACACGCTCACTGCGCGCCCTGCTCGCCACGTCCCTCCTCGGCCTCTCCGCCCTCGGCGCCCAGCCAGCCGCCGCGCCGGCGCCAACCGCCGCACCCGGGCTCCCAGGTATTGCCGCCAAAACCGCCGGTATGCTCAAGCGCGATGGGCTCTTCCCGCTCTACTGGGACGAGCGCACAGGCAAGCTCTATCTCGAGATCCCGGCGATGGACCAGGAGTTCATCTACTTCACGTCGCTGCCGTGGGGCGTGGGATCGAACGACATCGGCCTCGATCGCAATCAGCTGGGTCAGGAGCGCCTGGTGGCGTTCACGCGGAGCGGTCCACGCGTGCTGCTGATGCAGAAGAACACGAACTTCCGCGGCGTGACCACCGACGCCAACGAAGCACGCGGTGTGGAAGAGAGTTTCGCCCGCAGCGCCCTGTTCGGTTTCACCGTCGAAGCGCAGGATGGTGCACGGGTGCTGGTGGATGCGACGGACTTCGTGGTGCGCGATGCGCATGACGCGGCCGGCAACCTGCGCCGCAGCCAGCAGGGCACATACGCGGTTGATCGGTCGCGCAGTGCGGTCTACATGCCGCACACCAAGGCGTTTCCGCGGAACACCGAGATCGAGGTCACGCTCACCCTCGCCGGTACCAACCCCGGCCGGTATGTGCGTGACGTGACGCCGAACCCCGAAGCGATCACCATCCGCGAGCGGCACAGCCTCGTGGCGCTGCCGGAGCCTGGGTTCAAAATGCGTGTGTCCGACCCACGCTCCTCCTTCTTCGGCATCAGCTATCAGGATTACTCGCAGCCGCTCGGCGGGCAGTTCGTTCAGCGCTTTGCCTCGCGCCATCGCATCGAGAAGAAGAACCCCGGTGCCGCGCGCAGTGAGCCGGTCAAGCCGATCGTGTACTACGTGGACAACACCGCGCCCGAGCCAATTCGTTCGGCGCTGGTGGAAGGCACGCGCTGGTGGAACCAGGCATTCGAGGCGGCTGGTTACATCAACGGCTTCCGCGTCGAAGTCCTCCCTGATTCGATCGATCCGCTCGATGTGCGCTACAACGTGATCGAGTACGCCCATCGCGCCACCCGCGGCTGGAGCTACGGCGGTGCGGTGACTGACCCGCGCACCGGCGAGATGATGAAGGGACATGTGATCCTCGGCTCACTCCGTGCGCGACAGGATTTCCTGATCGGCGAGGGGCTGGATGCGCCCTACGCCACCGGCACTGAAAAGGCCGCGCGTGTGGAAGCGATGGTGCTGGCCCGTATCAGGCAGCTGGCCGCACATGAAGTCGGTCACACGCTCGGCATGGCGCACAACTACATCAGCAGCGCGCAGAAGAACACCAGTGTGATGGACTACCCGCACCCGATGATCACGCTGACGCCGAGCGGCGATGTGGATATCACGAAGGCATACGAGGTCGGCATCGGCGACTGGGACAAGGTGGCCGTCACGTGGGGGTACGGCGAGTTCCCGGGCAACGAGAAGCAGCAGCTCGATTCGGTGCTAGTTGCCGCACGCACGCGCGGGCTGACGTTCCTCACGGACCAGGATGCCCGTCCGGTGAGCAGCGCCCATCCGAACACGCACCTCTGGGACAACGGTGCCGATGCGGTGACGGAGCTCAAGCGCATGATGACCGTGCGCGCCAAGGCACTGCAGAAGTTCGGCGAAACGGTGATCAAGCGCGGCGCACCGATGGCGACCATGGAAGACGTGCTGGTGCCGGTGTACCTGCATCACCGCTACCAGCTGGAGGCCGCGATCAAGGTGGTGGGTGGCGTGACGTACGACTACACGATGCGTGGCGACGGCGTGTCCGGCCCGGTTGCGGTGCCGGCCGCGCAGCAGGGCACTGCGATCGATGCGGTGATGGATGTATTGCAGCCGGCGAATCTGGCGCTGCCGCGGGCGTTGCTGGCGCAGCTCCCGCCGCGACCGTTCCTGATCGATCCGTCGCGTGAGCTGTTCGATCGCTGGACGGGAATCACGTTCGATCCGCTGGCGCCGGGTGCCACGATTGCGAACGTCACCTTCGATCTGCTGCTGGACAGTGAGCGGTCGGCGCGGATGGTGGCGCAGCGTGCGATCGATCCGTCGCTGCCTGGCTTTGCCGATCTGCTGAAGCGGATTGAGGCGCGGATCTTTGCGGTGAGCGTCGGCAGCAACTACGACGTCACGCTGCAGCAGCTGGTACAGCGGTCGTACGTCGATCATGTGATGCAGCTGGCCGAAAGTGCCGAGATGCCGCTGGTGAAGGCGGAGGCCCGCTACGCGCTGGTGGGCTTGCTGAACACGAAGCTGCGCGGTGGCGTGGCCGGCAGATCGAATGCGGCGAACGAGCAGCTTGCGGCTGATATTCGCTCGTGGATTGCCGGGACGTACAAGCCTGCGGAGCGGCGGGTGAAGCTGACGGTGCCGCCGGGGAGTCCGATTGGTGATCGGTAGTTGCTGCCGCAGCTTGAGGCAGTGTGTCCGCTGTACACTGCGAGTAATGGCCGGTGCACGGCGTGACTGGCCTCGGAACCGCCGACGCGCGTGGTTGTCGCTGCTCGCGGCCTGCGGCTGCACGGCCGCGCTGGAAGCACAGCCGCGTCCAGTCGGCCGGCAAGCGGCATCGGTAGCCGGAACGGTCATCGACAGCGTCACCACGAGGGTGCTTGCCGGTGCGACGGTACAGCTGATGCATCCGGGCAGCGATGAAAGCGCTGCTCGGACCGTGACATCAGATTCGCTTGGACGATTTCGATTTTCCGATGTGCGACCGGGACAGTACCGGCTCGGTTTCCAGCATCCCGCCCTTGATGCACTGGGCGTCGAACCGCCGCCGGTGGACCTGGTCGTGAGGGCAGGGATGGTCCTTCGCACCGATCTCGCACTTCCCTCTGCGGCGACGCTGCGTCTGGCACTGTGCGGTGATGGGGCTGTTCGCGATTCGATCGCACTCATTCTCGGATTTGCGCGCCGCGCCCGCGACCGCGCGGCACTCGATTCAGTCATCGTCACCGTCGAGTGGCAGCCGCGGCGGCGCGGCGCGGGATCCGCCCCCGGTCAATCGCAACGACGCCGGGTGGCAGCATCGCCGCGCGGCTGGTTCGTCGTCTGCGGCGCACAGAGCGGTGACTCGATTCAACTCGGCGCGTCGCGCAACGGTGCCGGT
>JANPFJ010000154.1:0-3095 GCA_031423355.1 Gemmatimonadaceae bacterium
TGGTACGCTCAAGGTGATGGACTTCGGCATCGCGCGGCTCGCCGTGCGAACGACGGCATTGACCCAGATCGGGATGGCGGTCGGTACGCCGGGCTACATGGCGCCGGAGCAATTGATGGACGGCGATGTCGACGCGCGCGCAGATCTGTATGCCTGCGGCGCCGTGCTGTACGAATGCCTGACTGGTCAATTGCCGTACGATCCGACAAACCCCGTCCTCATGATCGGCCGTATCGTCTCAGGAGCTCCGGTTTCTGCGCCGCATGAGATCGTACCGGATATACCGCGCGCCCTCTCAGCGCTGGTGATGCGGTTGCTGTCGAGCGATGTCGAGCGTCGTACGCCGAACGCCGTGGCATTGCACTCGGAATTGATTTCGGCCGAAGCCGCGCGCTGACCGGATGGCGTTGCGCTGGTCGCTGGCGAGCCTCGGCCCGGCCGGCGCTGCGCCTCTCAGCGAACCGACAGTCGAGAATCGCGCCGGAGGATCAGTGTCTTGCGGGCCGTGATCATTGCTTCCAATTGCGGCCCCATTGGCGCATTTCGGAGCTGCTCACGATAGCGCTGCCAGTCGGCGAGTGACCGAATGCCGTGGATGCGAACGAAATCCCAGCCGTCGCTCACCAGCATGCGTCCGGTTTCAGACCATTCGTACACCTTTCGCTGCTGTTCGAATGGACGGATCGAACCGGCGAGGAGCGTGGGGAATCGTGTGCGGGCATCAGGTGCGACGCGCAGGTACTCGAAGACCGTGAGTCCGACACCGTCCGTGGCCGTGTCGCTCAGCGCGGGCAGCATCTCCACAAACTGATCATGGTGTGTCTGCGTCAGACTCGAGAGTGTACCATAGAGTGCGAAGGCGGACGGTCCCGACGCTCGGGGTCGGCGCAGGGCTTCGTTCGACGCGTCCATGCCGGCCATGCCATCGAAACTGCTGATGATGACGAGATCAAGTGGTTCCGGGCTCTCGGCTTCGCGGTAGGCGCGAAATCGCCTCAGCGCTGGGTTGTCCGTGTAGATCGGCTTCAGCTGCTGCTCGTAGATCGTCACCGCGTCGGCGGTGCGGCCGGGCTGGAAGAGGAAGGTGACGATCTGGCGGACTTCCGTGGCGCGCGCCGTCGCCTGCGCATCCGTCGCGGCTGGTATCAGGCCGACGAGCATTGCGAAGGCAATTGATCCGGTGCGCGGGCGCGTGGGCATCGTGTGTGGCAGGCTCTGGCGGGCTGTAGCTGTTTGATGGACGTTGTGCGAGACTACCAGCAGATCCTCGGCGGTGCAACTGCGATCGCCGCACCAGCGTTCGCTCCCTTCAGCACAGACTGGTCATGTCACTCCATCTCGCGCGTTCGGCGACGGCTGCAGTCTTTCTCTGCGTCCCCTGCGTGATCCGCGCACAGACGGCGCCGCCGCCTCCCCGTCAGACCGAGTCCGACGCCTACACGCGCTACGAACTCCTCGCCCCCGGCTCCGGCAAATTCCGGATCGTCTACGAAGTGACTGCAACGACATCGGGGGCGGTTGCGTACTTCAATCCGATCCGTCGCGGCAGTCTTGCCACCGACGAGAGCGTGCGCGACCGCGCCACCGGCAAGCCCCTGCGGTTTGCCGAGGTCGGCGCGGCGGCGGCGCGGGCCGGCGGAGTGCGCGGCGACAGTCTGCAGACCTACATCCGCGTGGAGCTCGCGCGACCGGTTCCGCTCGACGGTGGTGAGCAGCGCGTGCTGATACTCAAGACCTACGAGGACGCCACCAGCTACTTCCTCCGCGGCGATACCCTCGTCTTCACGCGCCCCCTCGGCATCAAGCGCAACGCGGTGGTGCTGCCGGCGGGATACGAGCTGGTGTCATCGAGTTTTCCAGCGCAGGTGTTGCAGGAGGCCGATGGTCGGATCGGGATCAGCTTCTGGAACAACACGCCGAGCGAAGCGGCGGTCATGCTGCGAGCCGTACCGGCGCGTTCGCTGCGCACGACCGTCTCCTCGGTTGCCAGCAGATTGAATGAACGGGCCCACCAGGATCGCGAGATCGTGTACTTCCTGCAGCCGCCCGAGACGCATGCCTTCGACCTGTACCATGACTACACCGAGTCGCGACCGGGAACGAGCACCTACCTGAATGTCGTGCGTGCCGGAAGCACGGTCACCAATCCCCGGGCCCTGAACCTCGACACCGGTGAGCCGCTCGCGCATGAGACGCTGAAAGGCGCGGCGATCACGGCTGCCGGACTTGCGGTGCCGGACGTGACGCCAGAGACTGAAGTGGTGGTGTTTCGTTTTCCTCCGATCACGGCCGGCACGACGTTGCGGCTGCGTATGTTCGAGACCTACACCGATCCGGCGCGATACACCGTGGTGAACGACGAATTGGTGTGGGATCGCAGCTTCGGGCGCCCCGCCAACGCGGTCGTGCTGCCGGCGGGCTGGGTGCTGACGAACAGCGCAGTGCCGGCAACGGTCACCACGCTTTCTGATGGTCGTGTGCGGCTGGACTTCATCAATCCACGCGATGATGCGATCAACGTGCTGATCACCGCGCGGCGACGGTAACGCACTGCCAGCACCGCTGCGACCCGTCAGATGGTCGCGGCAGTCGGCTTACGCGAAAAAGCGGATGAAGAGCTGACAGAACAGCGCGCCGGCGATGGTCATCGAGAAGCCCCACAGCAACAACTGCCGGAACAGACGCTTGGCGTCGTCGCCGCCACGGGGGAGCGCGGCGATGCAGAGTGCGCCAATGGTTGAAAGTGGTGAGACGTCGACCAGCGCGGCGCCGACATTGATGCTCATCGCAACCTGCAGAGGATCGCCGCCGCCGAGTTTCTGCACCAGGCCGGGCACCGCCGGAATGAATGCGGGATAGACGACGCCTGAGGTTGAGCTGTACGTCGAAATCAGGCCGGTGACACCAGCGATTGCACCGTTCACGGTCCCCGGCGACGCAATGCGGGCAAGCAGCGTCGTGAAGAGGTCCATGCCGCCGGTCTTTTCCAGCACACCGATCAGCACACTCACGCCGCACACCATCAGGATCACGGCCCACGGCACCTCCTTGACGGTCGCCGCGTCATCGCCCAGCCCAGCGAGAATCAGCACACT
>JANPFJ010000155.1:0-1134 GCA_031423355.1 Gemmatimonadaceae bacterium
GCGGCGGTGAGCACGAGCCCGACGAACCAGATCCGGCCGGCCAGTACCTCACTCGATGGCGTGTGCTGAAACCAGACTGCCGCGCCTGCAATCAGACAACAGAGCGCCGCGATCGGAATCCGAAGCGCGGCGATCCATGCCTGGCGTGTGTTCAACGCAGAACCTGCGCGCCGTGCGCTCCCTGCTGCTGCAACGCCTCGAGCGTGAGACTCACCTGTTCCTCGCCGCGTGCGCGCACCACCACCAGAATCTCATCATTGCCCGGTGGTGGAATACGCAGCCGCCACGGCGACGGGCGCCGCTTGGTGAACAACGAGATGAGCACGCCAAGCGATGCGCCGACGGCCACGGTCACCATCGGTGTGAACAGCAGCGCGTACGCGAATGGGCCCGCGGGTGCAAAACCCGGCCAGGCGATCAACACGAACGCGACCAGTGCGCCGCCACCAAGGCCGAGAATGCCGCCGATGGACGCGAACTTCCAGAGGGGAATCATCGCGCGTCGCTTGCCCGCATACATCGCGCCGGCCGCATTTTCGGTAACGACGACATCGATGAAGTCGCGCGGCACGCCGAGGCGTGCCAGCGGCGGCAACGCATCGCGCACCTTCTCCGGCGTCGAGAAGTACCCGAACACCGGCGTCGTGGGAGGCCGCCGCGCCGTCGGGTGTGTGATGACGTTCGTTTCCGTCGTTGTCACTTCTTCGCCTCCACGGCCGCGGCCGGAGCACTCGCAGCGGCGGGCGCTGCCGATTCGAGCGTCTTGAGCTCCGGTTCGGACCAGGGCCCGCTGCGCGCATCGTGCTCCTTGCGCAATGCCGCCACCGATGATGCTGCCACCGCCGGTGCCGCGTTCGGGCTCCACTGCCGCAAGTAGGTGATCACGTTGGCAATGTCGTCGTCACTCATCGACTCCTTCCAGGCCGGCATCGCACCGTTGTACGTCGCACCCTTCACCTTCACCGGTCCGCCGAGCCCATTCAGCAGAATCCGGATCACGGTGGCTTCCGGGCCGACCACCCACTCGCTGCCGACCACCGGCGGGAATGCACCAGTCACGCCGAGGCCGGTCGACTGATGGCAGGCCACACAGTTCGCACCGAAAATGCGCTTGCCGTCAGCAATCGGGTCGAC
>JANPFJ010000156.1:0-6690 GCA_031423355.1 Gemmatimonadaceae bacterium
GCTGCTGATCGCCTGATGAGGGAATCACCGCAAACAGAAACGGCGTTGAGCAGTTTGCCCGTCAGTCGCCCAGCGCGACCACCGCGTAGTCGCGCGCGCCCTTCCGCAGCAGGAGATACTGCCCGCGCAGCAATCGCTCGGCACTGACCGATGTCTCGTCGGCAGAAAGCTTGCTGCCGTTCACCGACAGCCCGCCTTGCTGCAGCAGCCGGCGCGCTTCGCCCTTGCTGGCGCTGAGGCCCGCCGTGACGAAGAGCGACAGCGTGTCGAACGACTCCGCGCGTGCCACTATTGCCGACGGAACTTCCCGCGACAGCGCGGCAAGTGCGCTCGACGAGAGCGCCGTAGGGTCGCCCTTGGCGAAGAGCAGGGTCGAGACCTCCGCCGCGGTCTGCGCGGCGTCGGCACCGTGAATCATCGACGTCACGGTGCGCGCCAGCAGCAACTGCGCCTCACGCTTCTCCGGTGCAGCGATCACGGTCTCATCCAGCGCCTCGATCTCGGCGCGGTTCAGCAGTGTGAACGTGCGCAGGTAGCGCCCAACATCGCGATCGTCAGCGCCAATCCAGAACTGGTAGAACTGGTACGTTGACGTGCGCGCAGCATCCAGCCAGACGGCGCCTGCCTCGCTCTTGCCGAACTTCGTGCCGGTGGCCGTCGTCAGCAGCGGAAGCGTCACGCCATGCGCCTCGACGCCGTGCAGCTTGCGCACGAGGGTCGTGCCGGCAGTGATGTTCCCCCACTGATCGCTGCCGCCCACCTGCAACGTCACACCGTCACGGCGATAGAGTTCGGCAAAGTCATACGCCTGCAACAGCATGTAGGAGAATTCGGTGTAGCTGATGCCCGTCTCGCTGCCGATCCGGGAATCCACCGAGTCCTTCTGCAGCATGTAGTTGACGGTGAAATGCTTGCCGACGTCGCGCAGGAAGCCGATCAGGTCCATCGGCCGCAGCCACTCGGCGTTGTTGCGCATCAGGGCACCGCGCGGTCCATCGAAGTCGAGCACGCGTGACAGCTGCTCACTGATCCCGGCGATGTTCGCATCGACGATCTCAGGCGTCAGCAGCTGTCGTTCACTGGCCTTGCCGCTCGGGTCGCCGATCATGCCCGTGCCGCCGCCCACCAGCGCCACCGGCCGGTGCCCGGCCCGCTGCAGATGCACCAGCGACATGATCGCGACCAGGTTGCCCGCATGCAGGCTCGAGGCGGTCGGATCGAAGCCGCAATACCCCGTCACGGTTCCCCGCGAAAGCGCCACTGCGGCGCCCTCCGTTTGCTGGAAGAGCAACCCGCGCCACGCGAGTTCGTCAAGAAAGGCAGGAGTTCCGGTCATGCGAGGCAAACTAATCCCGGCGGCCAGCCACCCCGCGTTGGCCGGGTCACGTGTCGAGGGCTACTTTCACACTCATGGCTGCAGCAACCGGCTTTTTCGGGAATCGTGTGGTCCGCGCGGGAATCCTGCTCGGTACGCTCGGCGTATCCATGGTCCTCGGTGCGCTGACGGCTGGGTGGTCGATGGTCTGCGCCGGTAATCAGTGCCCGAGCGTCGATGTCCTCGAGCTCTACCAGCCGCGCCAGACCTCGAAGCTGTACGCGGTGGATGGGCGGTTCCTGGCTGAGCTTGGCCTCGAACGGCGCACCGTCGCCCGGCTGCAGGATATTCCGCCGCTGGTGCAGAACGCGTTCGTCTACACCGAGGACAAGCGCTTCTACAGCCACAACGGCATCGACTTCATCCGGGTCTTCGGGTCGGTGGTCGTGAACGTCATCCGCGGCGGATACGCGCAGGGCTTCTCGACGATCACGATGCAGCTGGCGCGCAACATCTTCCCTGAACGGCTCGAACGCGCCAAGTCGGTCGTGCGCAAGATGCGCGAGGGCAAGGTGGCGCTGGCCATTGAACGGAAGTACTCGAAGCAGAAGATCCTCGAGCTGTACCTCAATCAGATCTACCTCGGTAACGGTGCGTACGGCGTCGAGTCAGCGGCGCAGCGGTATTTTGGCAAGAACGTCCGGGAGTTGAACCTGGCCGAAGCGGCGCTGCTGGCAGCGCTGCCAAAGGCGCCCAATCGCTACAATCCGCGCGTCGAACCGGATCGGGCAGTCCAGCGTCGCAACACGGTCCTCGAGTTGTTGCGCGGGCAGCACATCATCAGTGACGCCGACGCGTCACTCGCCAAGGCGTATCCCTTGCAGCTGGCACAGCGCACCGAAACGGGAGACGTGGCTCCGTATTTCGTGGAATGGGTCCGCAAGCAGCTCGACGAACAGTTCGGTCGTCAACTCTACGAGCAGGGCTTGAAGGTCTACACCACGCTCGATATCGACATGCAGCTTGCGGCCGAGCGTGCGATGGAGAATCAGCTTCGCGCGATCGAGGGTGGCAAGCTGGGGGCCTACAAGTACCTCACCTACGAGCAGCATGTCGCACGTACTGCCGACGAGGACCGCAATGCCAGCGGGGTCACGCCGTACCTCCAGGGCGCTTTCGTTGCGATGGAGCCGAGAACCGGTGGAATACGCGCGATGATCGGTGGGCGTGACTACGCCGACTCGAAGTTCAATCGAGCCACGCAGGCGCTGCGACAGCCCGGTTCGACGTTCAAGCCCGTCGTGTATGCCGACGCGATTCAGAGCGGCCATACCACCGCCGAGGCGCTCGATGACAGCCCACTCAGCGTGCCGCAGTCGGGCGGTGGTACCTGGTCGCCGCAGAACTTCGATGGCAAGAGCATGGGCTACATCCCCCTCCGCCGCGCACTCTATCTCTCGCGCAATCAGGCGACGGTGCGGCTTGGCATGTCGCTTGGCGAAGAGAGTGTGGCGGCCATGGCGCGACGCTTCGGGCTGTCGACACCGATGCCACCATATCCGAGCCTGCATATCGGCGCGGCCGATGTCTATCCGCTGGAAATGATCGCGGCCTACACCGTCTTCGCCGCGGGCGGCATTCGCACAAGGCCGACCGGCATTGTCCGTGTCGAGAACTCGAAGGGCGAAGTGCTCTGGGAGCCCGCACCGGTGCGGACCGCCGTGCTCTCGACCGGTGAGGCGTGGCTCATGACCGACGTCCTGCGCGACGTCGTGCGTCGCGGGACGGCCGCGCGGGCGGTTGCCGGGCTGAGAGTCCCGGCCGGTGGGAAGACGGGGACGACCAACGACGGCGCTGACGTGTGGTTCATTGGCTTCACGCCCGACCTGGTCGCGGGGGTCTGGATGGGACTCGATCGCCCGAGAACGATCATGCGCAACGCACAGGGTGGCGATCTCGCCGCGCCCGCGTGGACGGCGTTCATGACGGAAGTCTACCGACGCCGGCAGTTGACGTCCGACTTTGCCGGACCCGGCGGATTGCTCGCGGTACCGGTCGATCGCCTCACCGGGCTTCGCGCCGGACCACTCTGCCCAGCCGAGCGTGTCTACATCGACTACTTCGTGCAGGGGACGGAGCCGACGCAGGAATGTGACGGCACCGTCATGGGGCCAATGGGTGACAGCACCCGCGTCGACCCGATCTTCGAACTGCCCACACCGGCAGCGCCGAAGCCCAAGCGCCCGCCGTCCGACACAGCGAATCCGTTCCGGCTCCCGTGAGCGACTGGATTCCCGTCGACTGTCACGCACACAGCACCTGCTCCGACGGCGTACTGAGTCCCGACGATGTAGTCGCCACCGCCGCCTTGCTCGGTGTGCGCGGTACGGTCAGCGATCATGCCAGCCGCGACGTGAAGTTCGCGCTCAAGTCGTCGGAAGTCGTCGACGATTATCTGGCACTGATCGCGCACCTGCCGTACCGCAGCGCAGAGTTCTGCTCGCATGATTCACTCTGGCGTGAACTGACCGGCGCGCAGCTCGATCGGCTGACGCATCGGATCGGCTCGCTGCATGCCGTCACGATGCCGGATGGTACGCTGGTGCGAATGTTTCAGAAGGAACTCCCGGCTGGACTGCTCCGCGCTGCCTATATGGAGCAGCATGTGCGGGCAGTGGAAACACTCGCGCGCGAGATGCCGATCGAGATCTTTGCCCACCCGACGCTGGTGCCGCACGCGCTGCGCGGTGTGCCGGGCGAAGAGCTCTGGTCCGAACAGCACGAGGAGCGTCTGGTGGAGGCACTCGAGCGCAACGGGATCTGCCTCGAGGTCTCCAATCGGTATCGGGCGCATGCACGACTCGTGCAACGCGCGGTGTCGCACGGCGTGCGCTTGTCGCTTGGCTCGGATGGCCACCAGCGCGAGCAGGTCGGCAACATCGCGTGGCCCCTCGCGTTGACGCGGTCGCTCGGCGTGCCGGATCACGAGCTGTACGATCCCGCCGTGCACGGCACGCGCCGTGGGTGATGTGACGGTCTATCGCGCCAGCTGGGTGCTGCCGATGGCGCAGCCCCCGATCGCGAATGGTGCGGTGGCAACGGACGGAAATCGGATCACCTATGTCGGACCGGCGACCGGCGCGCCCGGCGGCACGGTGCTGGATCTGGGCGACGCGGCGTTGATGCCTGGACTGGTCAATGTGCATACCCATCTCGAGCTGACGCCGTTGCGACACCTGCTCGAGGGGCTCGACTTTGCGCAGTGGATCCGCACGCTGACCCACCTGCGCCGCACGGAACTGTCCGATCCAGTCGATCTGGCGTGTGGCGCGCGGATCGGCATTGCCGAAGGGCTGCTGCGCGGGATCACCACCTACGCCGACACCAGTGACAGCGCCACTCCGGTGGTGTTGGCGATGCGCGCGATGGGGGTGCGCGGCGTCGTGTACAAGGAGGTTTTCGGCCCTGATCCGAAGCAGTGCATGCAGTCGCTGGTCCAGCTGCGTGACGCCGTGCGCGAATTACGATCGCTCGAGACGGAGGCCGTGCGTATTGGCGTTTCGCCGCATGCGCCATATTCCGTGTCGCGTGACCTGTTCAGCGCGGTCGCGACCTACGCCGTGGCTGAACGGCTGCCGATGGCCGTGCATCTGGCTGAGAGTGCGTTCGAGGAGGATCTGGTCGTGCGCGGCGAGGGGCCGTACGCCGACAACTGGCGCAGTCGTGGCATCGATCCGGCGGGAGCACACGCGCGATCGAGCGTCGCGCTGCTGCACGAGGCAGGCGCTCTGCGCGCGAAGCCGCTGATCATTCACGGCGTGCGGATGGATGCGGCAGACATCGCGCTGCTAGCCGAGCATCAGTGCGCGGTGGCCCACTGCCCGGTATCGAACGCACGATTCGGGCATGGGATCGCGCCGTTGCAGGCCATGCTCGATGCCGGATTACGCGTCGGCATCGGCACCGACTCGGTCGCCAGCAACAACCGCATGGATGTGCTGGACGAAGCACGGGTCGCGCATCTGATGGCGTGTGCTCACACGCTGTCGTGGCGCGCGTTTCCGGCCGAACGGGCCCTCTGGCATGCGACCGCAGGCGGCGCAGCGGCGCTCGGCTGGTGGAGCGGGCTGGGGACACTGGCGGCCGGCGCGCCGGCGGATCTGTGTGCGTTTCCACTCGATGGGCTGGCGGCGAAACCGCTGCCGGACGTGGCCGACGCGCTGGTGCACGGAGTCGCTGGAGGACCGGCGTCGCTGACCGTTGTTGCCGGTGTGCAGAAGGTGCGTGACGGCGTACTCACGGACCACGAGCCCTTCCACTCTGATCGGTCTCGCTTCGACCTGCTCGGGCAGCGGCTCGTGGCGGCTCGAGGTCGCACTACCGGCTGAACACCGTGGCGGCGACCCCCCGACATTGGTTACAATGCTGGGTCTCCCTTTCCCCGCCGCAGCCATGGCCGTTCCACAATCCGGACCCACCGACAAGATCTGGCGCGACGGCCAGCTGGTCGCCTGGGCCGACGCCAATATCCACGTGATGAGTCATGTGGTGCATTACGGCTCGAGCGTCTTCGAAGGCATCCGCTGCTACGAGACGCCCACCGGCGGCGCCGTGTTCCGTCTGCGGGACCATATGCGTCGTCTGGTGGACAGCGCGAAGATCTACCGCATGCCCCTCCGGTACAGCGTAGACGAGCTCATGCAGGCAGTCGTGGACACGGTGAACGCCAACGGGTTGTCGCAGTGCTACCTGCGGCCGATCATGGCGCGCACGGGCGAACAGATGGGCGTGTTGCCGTCGCAGGACCCATCCATGACGGAGACGTTCGTGGTGGCGTACAACTGGGGAGCTTACCTCGGTCCCGAGGCGTTGGAAAATGGAGTGGATGTCTGTGTGTCCAGTTGGCGCCGGGCGGCGCCTGACACGTTCCCGACGATGGCCAAGGCGGGCGGGAACTACCTGAACTCGCAGCTCTCCAAGATGCAGGCCAGGCTGGATGGTTACGTCGAGGGCATCATGCTCGACAACCAGGGTCTGGTGTCCGAAGGCAGTGGCGAGAATCTCTTCGTGATTCGTGACGAGATCTTGTACACCGCCCCGCTGGCCCACGGCATTCTGAACGGGATCACCCGCGATTCGGTCTCGACCATTGCGCGCGATCTGGGGTATGAAGTCCGTGAGCAAGCCCTTCCCCGCGAGTTCCTCTATATCGCGGACGAAGTGTTCTTCACGGGAACCGCCGCCGAAATCACGCCGATCCGGAGCATCGATCGGATTCCCGTCGGCAGCGGCAAGCCCGGCCCGATCTGTCGTGCGATCCAGACGGAGTTCCTCGGCCTCGCCCGCGGAACGATCGAGGATCGGCACGGCTGGCT
>JANPFJ010000157.1:0-35172 GCA_031423355.1 Gemmatimonadaceae bacterium
GTCGATGACGAAGCGACCATCATCCTGACGTATCCGGGTGCGCAGGCCATCATCCAGGCGTCGTGGAACTGGCCGATCGGTCGCAAGGACATGGAGATCTACGGCGTGCAGGGCACGTTGGTGGCGGAGAACCGCAACACAGTGCGGACACGCTTCTCCGAAGCGGCGGAAGAAACACGACAGACACTGCCGGAACGCGCGGCGCCAGGCAACGATCCGTTCATCTACTTCAAGGCGCTGATCGAAGGGCGGATTGCCCCTGACCGGTATGATCCATCATCGCTCGACAACAACATGCTGGTGATGGAAATTCTGGATGCGGCGATCCGCAGCGCGAGAGAGGGCAGGACGATACCGCTCGCGCGGAAGTAGCGTCAGGTGCCGCACCGGCGTTGACGAAACGCTGTCGGTCGATGTGCGCACGGCCGGCTCCGGGCAGCCATGTTGCAGACGCGTGAAAGGAATGGCGCTACTGGTACTGGATGTAGCCCAGTGACGGTCGCAGGCGCAGCAGCTCCGCCGGCAGCAGCAATGCGTCGCCCTTCTTGGTGTCGTTGTGATAGAAGAGCTTGAAGCCGGTGAACTGCACCGGATGGTTCACGATGTAGTCACGGAACGAATCGAACTTGAGCCAGGGCGGGCCCCAGCCGTCCATGTGCATCACCACCTGCACGTTGCGCGTCGGCCGGATGCTCTCGGCATCGGGCACCATCTTGCGGGTGAAGCGGTGCACGACCAGCACCTTGGGCGGCAGCTTCTTGTCGGTCACGAGCTTGTCGAGCGTGCGGATGACGTAGTTGATGTCACTCGCCATCATCGTGCCGATCTTGCTGCTGGGGCGCGCGCCTTCCTTGTCGTAGTGCATGTAGAACTCGGGGTCCACGCCGAGGTGCACGTCGGGGCGCTCGAGATAGGGTAGCAGCGCTGGCAGTTCCTGCTGCAACGTGCTGTGCGACGCCTGAATGTCGAGGAAGAGAATCCCGTTCCGGCTTTTCGCCCAGGCGTAGGTTTTCTCGATCATCGACGCGTCCTCGCGGCGGCGCCACATGCCGTCGGCACCGGGTGCACCCTGCGCCACCACCGTCACCAGATGGATCGCGGGCATCACCGGTGTCGACGGGTCCGCCTTGTTCCACTCCGCCACGGTGCGGTCGAACATCGCCAGCATCTCAGTCTCGGGATACTCACCGATCACACCCATCTTCTTCGAATGCGGGTTGCCGTAGTAGGCGATGATGCGTTTGCCCGGCAGGAGTGCGCCCGGTGCCGCCTCGATCTGCGGCCACCGCGCGGCACTGGCATCGCCGGCGCGGCTGGCGGCCGCATACGATCGCTGATCCATGCCGGAGCGACCGGCGCGAAGTGTGCCAGGCGCGGGAGGCACTGTGTCGCGAGGGGCAGGTTTCGGCGCGACAGCGGTGCGGGCTGCGGTGGTGTCCGCGACGCCGGTGGATTTCTTCTCACTGCTGCTGCAGGCGGAAGCGGAAGCCAGCAGCGCGATGCTGACGGCAGAACGGAACGACGATGGAACGAACTTCGGCTGCATGTGAACGTCGGGCAATGCGTGAGATGAGCAGTCAGCGCAGGGGGTGCAGGTGGCGCACCACCGCACTGAACGAGGGCGCGTGTGTCGAGGAAAACTAGCTGCCCACGGGTTGACGCGTCGATGTCATCTGCGACTCGCGCTGTCGGTCCTGACGCTACGGCACCGGCGTCCGCACGTCGAACACTCCGTTCGCGATCGTCAGCGTACCGGCGGTCTGCGCGTTGGCGGCCAGCGTGCCGCTGAAGGTGCCGCTGATTCGGGTTGTCGAGATCGATGTGATCGTGAGCACCCCCACATCAGAGCCTGCGCCGCCCCAGCTTTGCGTGGTTCCGACCTGGACGATCGTGATGCGACGGAGCGGGACGGTGTTGCCCGTCAGTGGTGCACTTCCTGTTCCGCTGATCGGCCCGAGCGTGATGTTCAGCGAGTAGGTGAGGTCTTGTCCACCCACGGCGCGCGTCTGCGACCCTCCCCCCAGCCCCGTGATGGTGGCGAGGACACGCGGCGTACCGTTGATGGTCGCCGTGATCACACTGCCGGCCAGCTCGGGGGTGGGCGCGACGTAGCCCGCGGACAGTGGCACGTCGAAGCGACCGCTGGTGGCGACAGCCGCCGCACCGCCACCAACCAATGGTGTTGCAGTGAAGGAGAAGGTGCCTGTGACACGAGTCGCGTTCAGGGTGGCAATCGTGATCGAGCCAGCGGTACCCGAGAGCGGCGTGCTGAACAGCGCGGTGCCGGCGGCGTAGGTCACGATGCCGCCCGGTGTCGACCCAATGTTGGTGCCGAGCGGGTACGTGCCTGGTCCGGTGATGAACGCGAGGCTGATCGACAGCGAGCGGGTGACGCCGCCCGCCGTCTGTGTGCCGAGGAAGGAAATGCTTCCCGGTGTGACGGCGACCGGGTTGGCCTGCACGAACGTTGCGGCAAATCCTTGCCCGTCGATCGTGGCAGTGAGGGTGTTGCTGCCGTTTCCGCCCCCGGGGTTTGCCGGGCCGTTCGCGTTTCCGCCGCAGGCGGCGAGCGTGACGGCGGCCTGCGTGAGGGCGGCCAGCGTGAAGAGAAAGCGGCGCATGGGAATTCTCTCTGGGTTCAGTGGGGTTGGCGACGGTAACTCCGCCGTCGTCAGGCATTGCGCGTGAACCGATGCAAACCGTGCATGGCGAGCGGCCGGGTTCGCCAGATGGGATCGAGTCCGTCGGCGAACCGGGTCCAGCTGACGCCGCAGGGCGACGGACCGATCGTTCGCGCCGCGGCGTCAGCTCACGGCAAGGTTCTGCGCGAACAGCGCGGGACCTTGCCGTCCGGGCTGCACTGTTTCCGCTGAACGCCCCTGCGCCGAGCCCCCGTCACGGCGCGACCGTCACCGCCACCAGGTCATTCGACCCCGCGCCCCCGATCACACGCAGAATCCCGAACCGCGCCGTCGTGCCGTTCGTGAACGAGATCGTCGCCGTTGCCCCGGCGGCGCCAGCCACCGCCCGCTGAATCAGCGACCCGGCCGTGTTACGCAGCTCGATCTCGACTGGGAAGCTGGAGGCAGCCGCCGTGATCCTGACGACCTGCCGCGCCGCAATGATCGGCAGAATCCGGATGTCTCTCGACAGACACGTCGGCGTGATCGCCGAATTGAACGACACATCCGTCGACACGTCGGTCGTCACGCAGGTCGTGCGCGGGTCGGGATTCAACTCGGTAGTGACGGTGTAGGTGCCAGGCGTCTGTGCCGGTGCCGTGACGAGGATCCCGAAGGTGCCGGCGCGGATCACACCGAGTGCGCGCACGGCCGTATCCGCGACCGGCAGGCCGTAGAGCGTACTGTTGACGACGAGAGGAATGAGCGCGGTCGGCACCGCCGACGTCAGGCGAATGGAATAGTATGTCTGCGCGGCGGCCGTCAGCGAGTACTGATTCGCCATGCGGTAGCCGAGGAAGTTCTCGCAGGTTGACGCGTCGATGCTGCCGCTGAACGTGGTGCCGAGCTGAATCGGGCGCACCAGATTGCATGCCGTCACGATCAGGATGCGCACGGTGTCGCGCAGCGAATCGGCGCCGACGCGCGGTGTTGATGCTTCGATGTTCGCGGTGCCAGCGGCAATGGCGTTCACCGTGCCTGTGACACTCACCGTCGCGAGATTCGGGGTCAGTGACCGCCAGACGACCGGAGCGGACGCGAGGACGACGCTGCGCTGATCGCGCACCGTAGCGCTCAGCACTCGCGTGCCGAGTGGCGAGAGCGTATCGACGTCCGGTCGTGCGTCGAGCGTCGTTGCGACCCGCGGACGAACCGTGACAGGGATCGACACCCGCGCCTTGTTGTCGAACGCGGTCGCCGTCACCGTCGCACTGCCACCGCCTACCGCCGTCACCTTTCCACTCCCATCAACCGTGGCGACAAGCGCGTCGCTCGTGGTCCACTGAACGGCTCGGCTATCGCTCGAACAGCCCCCCGAGAGACTGGCCGCGACCACACCGTCTGCACCGACATCGAGTGTCAGCGACGCTGGCGACGGTGTGAGCACTCGGACCGGCTCGATGATGCCACCGCAGGCGGTTTCGTCGCCGCCGGAGCAGCCAGCGATGGCAGCGCCAGCCATCAGTGCGCCTGCCAGCAGCATGCGCTGCCAGCGCCGCTCCGCCACATGCCGAAGACTCGTCAGGATTTTCATCGCGTGAAACCCATGCTGATGCCGATTTTGGCCGTGTAGGTCGTGAACGGCCGGAAGGTGAGAACGCCGATCGTGCCAAAATGCTGGCGCACCAGTTGCACGCCGGCGTCGAGATTCGTTCGGCGCGTCAACCTGACGGCGAGGCCGCCGCCAGCGCCGAATGCGCTGCCCCAGGTGCTGCCACCCTCGGCAAACTGAAAGACCCCGGTGAGGCGTTGCACCGCCAGTCGCGCCGAGAGATACGGGAACAGCATGCTCGAGCTGGTGGCGGGGACCCAGCGCGGTTCAGCGAACACCCCGGCAATCTTCAGGCGGTCGCGCACCTTGGCGTGTACCGAGTACTGCCCACCGATACCGAGCGACAGGGCACCGAATGTCTCACTGGCATAGAGGCGACTGTAGCGAGGTTGCAGCTCGACGCCGGCGCCGGAGACGCTGGTATTCCCGGCGGTGATCGTGGTGAAGAGTGCTGACAATTGCACGGCGTACGGTTGCGCCGATTGCGCCTGCCCCGGACGGGACACGCTCAGCAGGAGACCAAGCACAGCGGACAGTCGTGCCACCATGTGGCGCCTTCGCGACAGCGACCTGGGATTCACACACATGAGTTCAGTCTGGCAGAGGAAGATCATTCGGCGTCGATCATTACCTGCGGAGCGCACCGATGCTGATTCCGGACGACGTGACGGCGCTGTCCCGCTTGTCGATGGTGAATGAGACTGGGACGACGCGTGCCACCGGACGACCACCGCCATCAAACTTGGTGAGCCGAACCTCGAACGAGACGCGAAGCGCGTTGTTGCCGGCCCCGCTCGACGTCGGAGTACCGAGCATTGCGACGCGATGGCCGTCCCCGTCAGCCAGAAACCCCATGATCTGGGCGTTGCTCGCGCCGCTGCGTCGGATATCGCTCACGACCCGATCGATCGCGGTCCGGACGTCCGTCTCTGTCGGCACATCATCGCGTCGTGCCTCGCGAACAGGCGGTGGTGTCGGCGCGGGCACCGGCGAACTGAGGACCGGTGCCGGTGGGTCCGCGATCACGGACACAGAGCGCGCCGCTTCGGTGCGCGCCTGCAGCGTCTCCGTCGGCGCGGCCAGCACCACCTCGACCATGGCACGTGGTTGAATCGTCAATGCGATGGCGGTTTCGCCGGCCGCGCCCGCATCGACGATGATGCGAACACGCCCCGGTTTCCGCGCGGACACCGTGCCGGTGCGGCGGTCCACCGATGCCACACTGGCATCGGTGCTGGTAAACTCCATGTCGGCCTTGACGGCGCGTCCCGTTGCGCGATCCTGCACACTCCAGCGCAGCTGCAGCAGCTCACCCGGCCGGAGCAGATCGGAGACCAGCGGCGTCACTTTGAGCACAGGCGTTGACGATGGCGCTGGCAGGGCGGGGCGCGCGATTGCCACGACGGCTCGGCGTGCGGCGGCCGGCAGCGCGGGTCCCTCAGGTGTCGCGCTGCGCAGGGTCACCGGCGGCGTGCGTACCGGCGTGCGCGCCGGGGGTGGTGATGGCGGTTTGGGCGTTTCAATTCTCGCGGCAGAGGCCATAGCCGTCGCGGAGGGCGAAACGACGGCGGCAACCTCCGATGGTGCGACAACGAAGGCCGGGATCGGCTCGAGGGCCGGTTCGACCGTCGCGTCGGTCGACGCCGGGGCGGTCGACCTCGGGGCGCTGGCCGACGCCGACACCGCGGACAGCATGCGTGCGGAGTCCGCCGCTGGCAGTGTCACGAGCGTGGCGGGGACGCTGTCGGCAAGCGCTGGCTCCGAACCGGTCGTACCGGTGGCGTAGACCAGCGCCGGTTCGTCAGGCTCACTGGCTGATGTCAGGTACAGCGCACCAAGCAGCGCCGCCGCGCCAAGCACAGTCCCGCCGACCATGCGAAACGGCGAAATCCGGCGACGAACCTCGTCGTCACTCAGCGCAGGGTTGCCGGGGAGGATCAGCGGTGTCCGGCCAACGCCGGGCCACACACTGACGTCGGCGCCGCACTGACCGCAGGCGCGATCCGCGTCGTTGATGTTGCCCTTGCACGTCGGGCAGATCGCAGAGAAGGCAGGACGCATGTCGAACTGTTTGGATTCAGAGGGACCGACCACTAGTCGCAGATCGGATGCATCTCGATCCGACGCCGCAAGGTATCAGAGAATCTCACGCGGGGATCGTGCCGCGGGCGCTGGGGTGTGGCAACGAGCCTGATCTGACCATCACGAGGGCCATGCCAGAGAGGCGGACGAGCGAGTCATTGGTGGCTCTGGTGTCGACTCCGCAACCCCGTCGTCCGAGTAGCCGGCTGCAGCGGGCCAGCCGGCGCGGGTGCCCTGACGAAGATTCACTGCGACCTCATCTATTGCGATGCCCGTTTCTTCACGCCGCGCACTACCGGAGAGAAATGCCACCGCACGCTGACATCATTGTGCTTCGCCAGTTGACCGTTGGCGCAGTCAGGCGTCGTCGCGGCTGTGCGGTGGTGTCGGCCGCGCAACGGATTGCTACCGCTTCACGATTCGTATCCGTGCTGGCGCCGCTCTACGCGTTGCCTCCGTCAGTGGCGGTTGGACTGTCAGTGTGACGTCGGTCTGTCCCGCGGCGCCCGCATCGATGATGATCCTCACCCGGCCAGGTGTGTGGGCGGAGACGGTTCCGATTCGTCGATCGACCGACGCGACGCTGGTGTTCGTGCTGGTGAACTCGAGGTCCGACGGCAGCGCACGACCGGTCTGGCGATCCTCCAGCGTCCAGCGCAGTTGGAGGAGATCGCCTGGTCGGAGTGAATCGTAGAAGAGTGGTACCATCCTGAACACGGGCACCGGTCGGACGCTGATGACCGCCGACGCCGCTTCGATGGCTGCCGGGCTCGCCTGGACCACGGTCAATTCGGTCGGGCGCTCTTTCGTCGGAGGCGCAGTGCTTACCGGCACGGGTGCAGGCACGGGTGCAGGCACGGGTGCAGGAATGAGCTGCGTCGTCGCGATGACCGGGGCGGGCCGGAGGGCCGCTGGTGTCTGCGTGACGGGGGCTCTCCTGGCGACCAGAGTCTCCGGTCCTTCTGGTGCACTGGTCGACCACAGGAATAGCAGGCCGAACAGCACGGCAATCCCGACGACGGTCCCTCCCAGCACCTGCCCCAGTGGGAGGCGCTCCTGAGCGGTGTCCTCGCTCAGGGCGGGGTTGTCGGGGAGAATCAATGGCGAGCGGTCCACATTCGGCCAGACACTCACGCCAGCACCACACCGCCTGCAGCGGCGATCGTCGTCGTCGATGCTGGTCTTGCAGTTCGGACAGGTCGCTGAGAGAACCGAAAGCATGGCGATCACGAGGAAATCGGTGGGGCCGTCTGCCCGTCGCAGACCGGCCCTCGCTCGTCTGGCAATTCAGGGGCTCTCAAGAGTTTACTGCGGGGGCGTGCCGCCGCAACCGGTAGTCGATCGGAGTTGCCCGATGGAGGGGGCTCGTCGGGCATGCCCGCTGGGGGGCTTGGCCGGTGCTCGTTGCCCGGTGCTCGTTGCCCGGTCCTCGTTGCCCGGTCCTCGTTGCCCGCTGCTGGCGCCATCGGCGCCCCGCCGGTCGGGCATTGCGGGAGGCGGAATGTGCGCAAGCATTTCCGCCCGCCTGCGAGGCGCCGTATTCCGATCACAGACGTACGGCCGCACATTGCCTTGGACCAGCACCCAACCCCCACTGCACATCTGCTCCATGCACTGTCGCTCCCGGCTGCACCGCTCGGTCGCCCTGTCGTTCGTTGGCGCGACGCTCCTCGCGTCCTGCGACCGCGCCTCGCCAGCCAGGTCGGTCGACTGGCCCGTCTATGGCGGGAACTCCGACCACACCCACTTCACTACACTCGGTCAGATCACACCGGCCAACGTGCAGGCGCTGAAGGTGGCGTGGACCTACGACACCCAGGATGCCTTCAAGGGATCGGAGATGCAGGCGAATCCGATCGTCCTCGATGGCGTGATGTATGCCACCACACCGAAGCTGCATGTCTTTGCGCTCGATGCCGCCACGGGCAAGGAACTGTGGCGCTTCGACCCGAACAACGGACAGCCACCATCCTCGCGCATCCGGCACCGTGGAGTGGTGGTCACCGGCGACAAGGTGATCTTCAACTATCGCTTCCGGCTGTTCGCGCTCGATCGCAAGACGGGCAAGAAGATTTCGGGCTGGGGCAACGACAGCGGGTGGGTTGACCTGCGGGAAGGACTCGGTCGCCCGGCGAAGGAAATCTCCGTCAGCGCCAGTACCCCGGGCGTGGTCTTCGAGGACCTGTTGATCATCGGCAGCACCGTCCCGGAACAGTTGCCGAGTGCGCCGGGCGACATTCGCGCCTACGATCTGAGCACCGGCCGGCTGCGCTGGAGTTTCCACACGATTCCGCATCCTGGTGAACCGGGCTACGAAACGTGGCCACCGGATGCCTGGAAGGTGGCGGGTGGCGCGAACGCGTGGTCCGGCGTGACCGTCGACACCAAGCGCGCGATGCTCTTCGCCGCGACAGGCTCCGCGTCATACGACTTCTACGGTGCCAATCGTCTGGGCGACAACCTGTATGCGAACAGTGTCATCGCGCTCGATGCGCGCACCGGCAAGTACATCTGGCACTACCAGACGATCCGGCATGACATCTGGGATCGCGACCTGCCGGCGGCGCCGATGCTGGTCACCGTGCAGCGCGACGGGAAGCCGGTCGATGCCGTGGCGCAGATCACCAAGACCGGCCACGTCTGGCTGTTCGAGCGCGAGAAGGGAGCGCCGATGTTTCCGGTCGAGGAACGTCGGATGCCGACGCTGGCGCTCGATGGTGAACGCCCCGCCGAGTCACAGCGCTTTCCGACACTGCCCTTGCCGTTTGCACGGCAGCAACTGACGAAAGATGACCTCACGCAGCGCACCCCTGAAGCGCATGCCGCCGCGTTGCGCACGTTCACCGAATACAACCCGACGGATCCCTACGAAGCGCCGAACGTGACGAAGGGGACGATCATCTTCCCGGGCGTCGACGGCGGCGGGGAGTGGGGTGGTCCGGCCTATGATCCGACGACGGGCCTGCTGTATGTGAACTCGAACGAGATGGCCTGGCTGCTCAAGCTGGTGCCGCGCAACGACAAGTCGCTGTATGCCGCCAACTGTGCCGGCTGCCACGGCGACAATCGGCAGGGTGGGGCAGGTGGCCCGTCGCTGGTGGACATCGCCGGACGACGCACATCCGAGCAGGTCACACAGATGATCAACGAAGGCAACGGTCGCATGCCGGCCTTCGGTGGCGCCATGGATGGCTCGGCGGTGAAGGAAATCGTCGAGTACCTGATGACCGGCAAGGTCGAGTCGGTGCGCGATGTGCAGAAGAGTCCGTACTTCCTCAAGTACCGCACCGCCTTCTTCGACATCTTCCTCGACCATGAAGGCTATCCTGGCATCAAGCCGCCCTGGGGCACGCTGAACGCGATCAGTCTCAACACGGGCAAGCTGGCCTGGTCGATTCCCTTCGGTGAGTATCCGAAACTGGCGGCGCAGGGGATCACCAACACCGGCACGGACAGCTACGGTGGTGCGATCGTGACCGGGAACGGGCTGCTGATGATCGCGGCGACGACGTACGACAACAAGTTCCGGATCTATGACAAGGCGACCGGCAAGCTGCTCTGGGAAACGGTGCTTCCTGCGGCCGGAAACGCCACGCCGTCGACGTACATGGTGAATGGCAAGCAGTACATCGTGATTGCGTGTGGCGGTGGGAAGAACGGGGCCGCGAGCGGGGGGACGTACGTGGCGTTTGCGTTGCCATAGCCGATGCTGACATTGGTCAGTCTCGATCCGGGCGCCCGCTGCTCGGATGTTCGGGTCACGGTTCGCCGGGTGGTCTTCGTGGACGAGTGACTCCGCGTTAACGTCAGGGGTGTCGAAAACGATCGGAGTGTGGATCGCCGCCCTCCGTCGGCTGGCCGCTCCACGACCCCGAATCAGACCACTGTGACCACTGACCCCCGCGACGACGATGCGCCGCACGTCGATCAGGAGAACCTCGGATTCGGCCGCGTGGTGGCGCAGGAAGTCCGGGGCCGCTTTCTCTCGCGCGACGGATCACCGAACAGCCGAAAGTACGGCCTCGGGCCTCAGCGTCTCGAACGGCTCTACCTTGGCGCTCTCAACGCGACCTGGCTGTCGTTCCTGAGCTGGTCCCTTGGCGGGATCATGCTGCTGAATGGCTGCTTCACGCTGGCGTACATCGCGCTCGGGCAGGCGGCGATTGCTGGGCAGGCACAGGCTGGCGTGACGGACCCGTTTCTCTCGACCTTCAGTTTCAGCCTCGCCGTCTTCACGACCTCTGATACCACGCCGATGTTCGCGGTCGGTGCGACGGCGCATTGGCTGGTCATCTTCGAGTCACTGCTCGGGCCGTTGACCGTGGTTGCCGTGGCGGGGCTGCTGATTGCGCGCCTGATCCGGCCGCACATGCAGCTGCGCTACAGCGAATCGGCCGTCGTGGCGCCGTACGAAAATGGCCGTGCCCTGATGTTTCGCATCGTGAACACGCAGCGCAGTGAGTTGAGTGATGTCCAGGTACGGGTGAACCTGGCGATGTTCGAGACGCATGACGGCGTCCGCAATCGCGAGTTCTACCAACTGGAGCTGGAGCTCGATGCGGTCCAGTTCTTCTCGCTCCACTGGACGCTCGTGCATCCGATCACGGCCGCCAGCCCCTTGCGAGGTTTCACGCCAGCCATGCTGCGCGAGGCCGAAGCGGAGATGTTCGTCTCGGTCAATGCACACGAGGCGACGTTTTCCACGCGTGTCATTTCGCGCAGCTCCTACCTGTGGGATGAGATTCGCTGGGATGCGAAGTTCGCAAACATCTTCGTCAGCACCCCGGATGGCGTGATCGCGATCGACGTCGAACGACTCGATCGCCTCGAGACGCTGCCGGAAGGGTCGACCAGTGAACCATCCGCGCGGGAGCAGGTCAGCGCGGATGGCGGTGCGGGAGTCGCCGGCCGCCTGTAGGGGGCGGACGTCGACGAGCGCCGGTCACGCGTGAAGCGAGGGGACAGCGGATCATGACCGATGCCCGAGTCGGCTGCAGCGAATCGACGTCACCGGATGTCGCCTGCCCCAACGCGCACCGATTCGTGGTCGAGCTCCTCTTCCAGTTCCCGCAGCGTCTCGTCTGAAATCGCCCCTTCGTTGCGCAGGCGCACCAGCATCCGGCGCTCCGCCTTCAACACGCCGACACGCAGTCGACGATGCGTGTCGTGATCGCGGTCGTGCTGCTGGTCGTGCTGGATCCGGTCGCGCAGCTCGCGGCGGATCCGCTCGACCTCCGCCGGATCGGCCCACGGTTCGCGTGAGAGGTCTTCGAGCGCCTCGGCCCCGCGACGCAGCGCCTCGCGACGGGCGTGGCGCTCCTCGGCGTGATGCCCCACCTCGGGCGCAAAATTGAAGGCCTTGATGATCGGCGTCAGCGTCAGCCCCTGCACCACCAGCGTGATCATGATCACACACATCGTGATCAGAATGATCTCCGCGCGATACGGAAACGGCTGGCCGCTGCCGAGTGCCAGCGGCAGTGCCAACGCCGATGCCAGTGAGACGATCCCGCGCATGCCTGTCCACGCCACCAGCGCAACAGCTTTCGGATTCGGTTCCGGTTCGCGACGCCGAATGGCGGCACTGAGTTTTCGCGGGACGACCGTGGCCACCGGCACCCAGAGCAGCCGCAGCACGATCGTGACGAGGCTCAGGATCACGCCGGCCATCAGCACGGATCCGAGTGTGTTGCGTGGCACCTGTTCGAGAATCGGGCCGACCTCGAGCCCGAGGATCAGGAAGACCACAGCGTTCACGATGAAGATGATCAGGTCCCAGACGGCGCGTGACTGGAGGCGCGAGGTGGGCGAGACCACGGTGGAAAAATGCTGCCGCAGGAAGATGCCGCCTGCGACACACGCGAGGACGGCGGAGACATGGATGGATTCTGCGGCGACCCATGCCAGGTACGGCGCCGCGATTGTCAGCAGCGTTTCGGCCAGCGCGTCCCGGGTGATCTTGAGCACTTGCACGACGCACCACGCCACCACGATGCCGATCAGCGCACCGACCGCAGCGTCGATGAAGAAGCGGACGATCGACGCGCCAAGACTGAACACACCCGTCACCGCAGCCACGACTGCGGTGCGATAGAGCACCAGGGCCGCCGCATCATTGACCAGGCTCTCTCCCTCGAGGATGACGATCACACGCCGTGGCACCGGCAGCCGTGACACCACGGCCGCAGCGGCCACCGCATCGGGTGGCGAGACGATCGCGCCGATGGCGACGGCGACGGCCCACGGCAGGTCCGGCAACAGCATGCGTGAAACGATCGCAACCACCGCCGTCGTCGCCAACACCAGCCCCACCGCCAGCAGCCCGATCGGTCGCGTGTTCTGCTTGAACTCGCGCAGCGATGTGAAGAAGGCGGCGGCCCAGAGGATCGGCGGCAGGAAGACGAAAAACACCAGGTCCGGCTCGAGCTCCGGTACCGTCACGCCCGGAAGAAAGCCCAGCGCAACGCCCGCCAACACCTGGAGAATCGGTGATGGTATCGGCAGCCGCCGTGCCAGCGCGGTCAGTGCGACGACCAGCGCGACGGCGGCGATCGCGAGGAGAATCGGTTGAAAGGGCGACATGTGATCCAGGTGGATTCAGACGACGCGGCGCTTCAGCGCATCGCGGACGATGGGCGCGACGCGGGTGCCGAGGATTTCGATCGCGCGCAGCATCGTCGTGTGTGGCAAGGTGGAGACGCCCATCTGGAACGTGAAGCGCGCAATGCCACCGAGATCGTCGTTGATGCGCAGGAGTTTTGCGGCGACGGTCTCGGCGTCGCCTATCACCAGCGCGCCAGTCGGACCGCGCAGGGCGTCGAATTGCGCACGCGTCGTCGCGGGCCAGCCGCGTTCCTTGCCGATCTCGGTGAACGTATGCGCGTAGCCGGGAAAGAAGGCGTCGGCCGCAGCGTCGTTGGTGTCACCGAGGAATCCGATCGAGTGGATGCCGACGGTGAGTTGTTCGGCCGGATGACCGGCGCGACGCCCCGCATCGCGATAGAGATCGATCAGCGGGCGAAAGCGGCGGTGTTCGCCACCGATGATGGCGACCATCAGTGGCAGCCCGAGGGAGCCGGCACGAACGAATGACGCGGGAGTCCCGCCAACCCCGACCCAGATCGGCATCGTCTCCTGAAACGGTCGCGGGAAGATCGCCTGCCCGGTGAGTGGGGCACGGTGCCGGCCGGACCAATGGACCCGCGCATTCGCGCGGATGGCGAGCAGCAGCTCGAGCTTTTCGGCGAACAGTGAGTCGTAGTCTTCGAGCTGCAGGCCGAACAGCGGATACGATTCGATGAAGCTCCCGCGGCCGGCAACGATTTCGGCACGCCCTTGCGAGATCAGGTCGAGCGTGGCGAACTCCTGAAAGACTCGGACCGGATCTGCCGCGCTGAGCACCGTCACGGCGCTGGTCAACGTGATGCGTGAGGTACGCGTTGCCGCGGCAGCAAGAATCACCACGGGTGCGGAGTCGAGGAACTCGGGACGGTGGTGCTCACCGATGCCGAACACATCGAGCCCGACCTGATCGGCGAGTTCGATTTCGGCGAGGAGCGTCTGCATGCGCTCGACGGGTGTCAGCGCGAGTCCGCTGACCGGGTCGGGGATGGAGGCGGCGAAACTGTCGATGCCGATCTGCATGATGGCTGTTCCCAGTGCTCCGGAGGCGCGACGTCTCGCATCCGCCCGGCTGCCCAATCGGGGGAATTGATGGGCACCAGCATGGGTGCCACGGCTCCCCGGAAGGTACCGGGGCGGGGAACACGCTGCCTCGGACGTTCGTCGAGTGCATCGTCGTCGCCGAGGCCTTCCGCCCGCGTCGCGCGTGCGGCATCCTCCATCCATGCCAGCCACCGCGAATCGCCTCAACGTCTTCTCCGAGTCCGTCATCCGCAGCACCACGCGGATGTCGAACCAGTACGGCGCCATCAACCTGTCGCAGGGTTTCCCCGATTTCGATCCACCGGAGGAGATGCTGGCGGCTCTCGAGCGCGCGACGCGCGGCCCGTTTCATCAGTACGCGGTGACCTGGGGCGCGCCGCGATTCCGTCAGGCGCTGGCCGCGAAGATCCAGCGGTTCACTGGTCTCGAGGTCGATCCGGAGCGCCATCTCGTCGTGACGTGCGGGAGCACCGAGGCGATGGCGGTGGCGATGATGACGGCCTGCAATCCGGGCGACAAGGTGGTGGTGTTCTCGCCCTTCTACGAGAACTACGCGGCCGATGCGATCCTTGCCGGCGCCGAGCCGATCTACGTGCCGCTGCGGCCGCCAGAGTTCGGCTTCGATCCCGAGGAATTGGCGCGGGCCTTTGCGCAGAAGCCGAAGGCGATCGTCCTCTGCAATCCGTCCAATCCCACCGGCAAGGTGTTCACCCGCGCGGAGTTGCTCCTGATTCTGCGGCTGGCGGAGCAGTACGATTGCTTCGTGATCACGGACGAACCGTACGAACACATCGTCTACGCGCCTCACGTGCATACGTACTTCGCGACGCTGCCGGGCGCATTCGAGCGGACGATCACCTGCAACTCGCTGTCGAAGACGTACTCGATCACCGGCTGGCGACTGGGCTATGTACATGCGGCGCCGGCGGTCATCGCGCAGGCGCGGAAGGTGCACGACTTTCTCACGGTGGGCGCTGCCGCGCCGTTGCAGGAAGCGGCGGTGGCGGGGCTGGAACTGCCGGACAGCTACTACACCGGCCTGACGGCGCTCTATACGCGGAAGCGCGAGATCTTCCTCGAGTATCTGCGGCAGTCCGGGCTGCCGTTCGCCGAGCCGCAGGGGGCGTACTACGTGATGGTGGACATCGCGTCACTCGGCTTTGCCACCGACACCGAGGCCAGTGAATGGTTCATCCGGACGGTGGGAGTCGCGGGGGTGGCGGGTTCCAGTTTCTTTCGCGAGCCGGTGCAGAACTTCATGCGCTTTCACTTCGCGAAACAGGAAGAGACGCTGCATGCGGCGGGGGCCAGACTGGTGAGGACGACCGCATTGCGGCAATAGCCCGCGCGGGCGGTACGCCTGGCCACGCCGCGGCTGGGGGAACCCTGGGTCGGAACTCGCCCGTCGCGTCAGTGGAAACTCTATTTGACAGTTAACTGTCACCAGTGCATGATTGTGGCGTGACTACCTCCGTGCACCCAACTCCGCTCACCCTGCGGGAGCGGCAGACCGCCGCCACCAGAGCGATCATTCTCGACGCCGCCTTCCAGATCCTCACAGCGGAAGCGCATGAGGTGATTTCCCACGAGTTGGTTGCCGCTCGTGCAGGTGCCAGCGCGAGGACGATCTACCGTCACTTCCCGACCCAGAGCGACCTCTATCGCGCCCTGTGGGAAGAACGGCTTCGCGACTTCATCCCACCGGGCTTTCCGACGAGCCCGGACGATATCGCCACCAAGGCAGTCGAAGCCTTTGCGCGATTCGATGCGCACGAGCCGGTGATTCGCACCCTGATGGCCTCACCGGCCGGCATGCGCATCCGTGACCGTGGCGGTGTGGAGGGGCGCGCCGCCTTCGACGCTGCCCTCGCGCCCCTGGTGTCGCACTTGGACGCCGAGCAGCGACGACTCGTCGTTGCGGTGTTCGTCGCGCTGTTCTCGTCACCGTACTGGCAGGTGTTGCGTGATCGCGCGGCGCTCACCGGTCCCGAAGCTCAGCGCGCGGTGCACTGGGCGCTGCAGGCATTGCTCGCCACACTCACTCGTCAACCAGACCTCACGCCATGATCACCCTGTCAGCCAGTTTCGAGACGCCCTCAACGCGGTCCGTGCGATCACTGGTACTTGCCGCCGCCGACACTCGCACCGCCGCGCCGTTGAACATCGTGGGGGAGGAGACGCTGGTGAAGGTCAGCGCAGCGGACTCGGATGGCTTGCTGTCGTTCTTTCATCTGGACGCGCCGCCGATGTCGGGACCGCCGCGGCACGTCCACTCGCGCGAGGATGAGCTGTTCTATGTGCTCGAAGGCGAGTTGGTGTTCGAGCTCGACGGCGTCTCGCACACCATCACCGCTGGTGGCACGGTGTATCTCAAGCGAGGTGTCGTCCATGCGTATCAGAACTTCACCGATCGGACCGCGCGCCTGCTGATCGCGACCACGCCCGGTGATTTTTCGTCCTTTTTCGAAGAGATGTCAGCGATGACCCCCGTCGGGGGGATGCCAGAGATGGTGCCCCTGCTGGCACTGTTCGAGCGCTATGGCATCACGATGGTCGGGCCGCCGATGACGGCCTGACGGCGGCACCGCGCGCATTCAGACCGAATGCGCGCGCGTCGCAACGGCCTGTTGCAGCGTGTGTGCCAGTCGTTCGGCAGTGAAGGGTTTGCCGAGCAGCGGGATATGGTCGAGGCCAGTGACGGCGTCATGGCCCACCGCATCGTACCCTGAGACGAAGACGATCGGGAAGGCGGCGTCGCGGCGACGAATCGCCGTGGCCAGCTGCACACCGTCCATCACGGGCATACGAATGTCGGTGAGGATCACGGACAGTGTCGCGCGTTCCGCGTCGAAGACACGCAATGCCTCTGCACCATCACACGCTTCGCGCACGGTGAACTTGAGCCGCTGGAGCAGGCGTCGCGTCGTGCTCCGAACCGCGGCATCGTCATCGACCAGCAACACCGTCGTGCTGGACGGGGCGGCTGGCAGCAGCGACGCCGACCCGTCCATGGTCTGCGCAGCGCACGGGGGCAGCGCGATCTCGATGCGTGTGCCCGCTCCCGGCGCCGTCTCGATTCGCACCGTGCCGCCGCTCTGTGTCACCACGCCATACACCACGGCGAGTCCGAGGCCCGTGCCCTGCCCGACGGCCTTCGTTGTGAAGAACGGTTCGAAGACGCGGTCTCGGGTGGCATCATCCATGCCGAGCCCGGTGTCAGTCACCGTCAGCCGTGACGCGTCGGAATCCGCGTCACGGCTGACGGCCAACGTCAGTGTACCGCCATCCGGCATCGCGTCGCGTGCGTTGAGCACGAGATTGAGCACCACCTGCTCGAGTTGGCTGCGATCGGCCGTGACGCACACCTCCTCGTCGCCGCCACTCACCACCAGCGACACATTGGGTGGAAGCGATGTTCGCATCAGCGGGACGAGATTGCGCACCAGCGCACCAAGCTCGATGCACTCGGTCACCCGCGGCTGCCGTCGACTGACGGCGAGGAGTTGTCCCGTCAGCCGGGCTGCGCTTTCGGTACCCTGCAGTGCCACCGCGAGGTCGGCGCCGGCCGGCGAGTCGGCTGGCATGTCCTGCGCCGCCAGCTCGATGGAGTTCCGGATCGTCGCCAGCAGGTTGTTGAAATCGTGCGCGATACCGCCAGCGAGTTGCCCGACGGCCTCCATCTTCTGCGCGCTGCTGAGCCGATATTCGACGTCGGCGCGCTCGCGTTCGAGCTCATCCCGTCGCGATTGATCACGCCACGCGACGACGGAGACACGGCGCCCATTGAGCATCGCATGTCGAACACTGACTTCCACCGGAACCGGGGTGCCGTCGCTGTGTGCGTGCACCCAGTCGAAGGTGTACGCGCCACGTTCGAGCGTCACCGCTCCGAGCTGACGCGACTTCTCATCGGATGGGGTGCCATCCGGTTGGCGCTCCGGAGAGAACGTCGATGGACGACGACCGATGAGCGCGCTCTTGTCCGCGAGGCCGAGCATCTGCAGCGCGGCGGAATTGCAGTCGATGACCCCGGTCTTGTCCGAGATGAGCAAGCCATCGAGTGCGTGCTCGAACACGAGGCGAAATCGTTCTTCCGCTTCCTTCCGTTCCGTGATGTCCTGGCCGGTCGCCACGATCCCCACCGGTGAGCCCGCCTCGTCGAGGACACGCGTCACGTTCCAGATCAGCGTCCGACGCGAGCCGTCGGGAAGAATTGAATCATCTTCGAAGTTGAGCGTCCGCTTGCCGGCCAGCACCTGCTGAATGTCGGCCGCCACCGCCGCCTGATGCTCGGGCGCGAGAAATGTGGCAACGTAGTCGAGGCCGATCGCGCGATCGCGCGGCGTCTGGTACAACTGTTCGGCGGCGCGATTCCAGGCAAAGACCCGATGATCCGGTGAGAGGCCGATGATCACACTCCCGGCTGTGTCCACGATGGCGCCCAGCATTGCGCTCTCGGCAGCGTACCCAGCGAATGGACGTGGATCGTTGGTCATGACCGCAGGAATGCTCAGGAAGGAATCATCATCGCCGACAGGTGGCGCATGCGAAGCATACAGAGTATCGGCCGGCACGATCACGTGCATCACGTCGGCGCAGTGTCGCGGCGCGTGTCGCACACCTGCCGGCAGATCGATCAGGTCCAGCCGTGGCAAACATGCGTTTCGCGGCCGGGCTGACGAGGCCTCACCGCAACTGCGACAGCACGAACTGCACCGCGAGGTCTGTGGTACTCCAGAGCTGAATGTCGGCACCGCTGCCGTACCGCATCGCCCCCAGCTGGCCGCGATCGAAGCCGTAACTCCACAGTTCCGTGTGGAAGCCGGACTGCTCGACCGCAGTTCGCACCTTCTCGAGTGAGGCGCGCAACTCAGTGACGTACGGTCCCGTCGCCGACGGGGCGAGCTGCTGCGCGCGGGTGATCCGTCCCGCGACACCGAGCAGAAACAGATTCACCTCGCGTCCCCACACGACGCGCGGTCCATGATACGGATCCTTCACGAATCCATCCCAGACGGCAGGTGCCGCGTAGGCATCATTGGCCACCACCGGTCCGATGCGATCGACGAATAGGCCGGCGGGGTACGGCCGCGCGAAGAGGCGCACGTCGCGCAGCGTGTTCGCCATTTCGTCCGGGGTCGAGGCGGTGGTGCGCCCTTCGCCATCTCCCAGAAAGAGTTGCGTGGCCGGATCGGTGTTGGCAACGCCGATCGGTGCACCGCTCGCATCCAGCGCCACCGCGAGAAAAGTGAGCGAGTCGGCGACCGCCGCCGGTGTCGACGCGCGTGACTGCCACCAGCCGCGCTCCGCCTCGTTCATTGCGGCCAGCCGGGTCAGGGTCGCGGCACGGACTTCGTAGGCGCTCAGGCGCACGAGGAAGTGCCGTGACGCAGCGCGCCAGGTGGCGATCGCGCGCTGCAGCGCAGCCCGATCGCGGGCGTAGCGGGCCAGCGGCGAGTCGCCGGCGGTAGCCGGCGTAGTCGAGATACCCAGCTCGCGCATCGCGTCGAGAATCTGCCCGACCGATTCGAGGGCATGCGGCACCCAGATCGCGTTGATGTCCATGGCGTACCGGCCACCGGCGTATCCGGCGCCGCTGTCGCGCCAGCTGGCGGTCGCCCATCCGGAGGGTTCACGTGGCGCGAAAGCAATGAGGTTCGCCGATACCGGCGACGCAGCGTAGGCGGCCGTGAGTTGCGTGACCAGCGACAGCTCGCGCAGCAACCGCTCGGCCCGGGTGCCACCGCCATCGCGAGTATCAAGCAGAAACGCGCGCTTCGCACTCGCGGGGACGGCGGGATCCGTGATCCACCGCGCCACGACGATCGGCAGCTGATACTCGTCGTCGATCATGTGGTAGTTCTCGCGGACGACACGCAGGCGACGCAGCACGGTATCGGCCCGCGCCTCGAGCGAGTCGGCGGCGCGTCGGTCGCCGCGCTGCGCACGATCCATATGTGCCGTGATCAGGTCCGCATACTCGGCCGCAGACTCGCGCACGGCCTGATCACCGAGTGCTTCTTCATGGCTGACATCGCCCCGTGGCGCGAGCTTCCGGAGTGCCGTGGCGATGACGGCTTCGAGCGTTTCATGCTGCCAGATGGGGCGCATCATGAGCGCCGTCATCAGCATGTCGCGCCCGAAGTAGGTGGCGTAGGTGGGGAGCCCCGCCATCAGCTTCTCGCGCGACACCAGCAGCTCGACGCCGCTGACCTGCCGCTCCATCCGCCGGGCGCGAATGGCGGCGGTATCGCCCGCCGCGGCGGCGGCGCCGCGCGCGCGAGTCGCCTCGAGGAAGGCGAGAAACTGCGGCGTGAAGATCTGTTCTCGCGACAGGGGCGTGAGTGTCCTGGCGGTGGTCGTGACCCGCACGGCGAACTCGATGGCGCTGCCGGCGCGTGCGCCGAGCGACAGCGAGTCGCCGGCGACCGTGGCGGCGACCGCGGCCTGCGGCGCGCGGATTTCGAGGGACAGCGTGTCCCGTGCATCAAGCGTGATCTGTTGCACGCGAGCGATCCACGTGCCGCGCTCTGCGCGCAGCGAGATGCCGGGGTACATCCGGGCCCGGAGGACGGCGACGGAGGGGGCGTTGAGCCGGCGCAGGTGGCGCGAACGCGTTGTGGCCGGCAGCCGCTCGAGGGCGGCGATCAGGCGATCGACTTCCGGGATGGCGTAGGGTGCGGCGTCAAACGCGTCCTTCGCCTTCTCGACAAACTGAAAGTCACGTTCGACCCGCATCGAGCCGAGGAGAAACCAGCCCAGATGGAGGCGTGGTGTCGCGGCGCGCAACGACTGCTGGAACACACGAGTGCGTCCCGTCTGGCTGATGGTGGCGTCGGTCGCTCCCCATGCGATCTCCGCGGTCTTTCCGGCAGCATCGCGCGCGGTAAAGCCGACGCTGGCGTTGTCGGCGTCGGCGAGCAGATGCACGACGCGCGCGCCACGCTGATCTATGTAAGTCTGCAGCGTGTTGCGCGCCGCGTCGCGGAAGAAGCGCGTCTGATAGCCGCGGTAGGCGCTGGTGTCGTCGAGCCCGGCGTCGGGAAAGCTCAGGACCGGCTGGATCGGGCGTGGCGGCGCGCCGAGCTGGGCGAGAAGGGCGAAGGCGAGGAGGGGCATCGGGTCGGCGGGGGCGGATCGGGCGTGACGCGGGGCTTCGCGAGTGGGGGCTTCTGCTGGCAGAAAACGCAGAACTGAGACAGGCCCTGCGGAAGGGAAGAATCCTATCCGGTGGTCCGCAAATGGGCGACGCCGATCATCAGACGTGCAGATTCGTGCAGAGAAATACTTATTTGTGTGCCGACAAATGCCGGATTGCATTGGAGTCCGCACATGATTGTGCCTGTAACTGTCTATAGCAGCTTTAGCGCAGCTTTCCCGGACTGCCGTCCGCTTTGGTACGGCATCTTGACAGGGCATGTGCCGACGGCGAGCGTAGCCCCCAACAATTCCCCGGCAAACGTGCGTTGAACCGGTTCGTTTCGGTAAGGCGCCGCTTGCCATGCCTGTCCTCCCGCGCCTGAGGTCAATCCCACTCGAGACGTGATCGGTTGTGTGACGCACTCCAGCGGGGTGATGTGAGTTGCGAACGGTTGCAACTCGGCATGCCGAAATCTGACGGATGGTGCGTACCGGGTCGCGCTTGTTCCGCATCTGTGCACGAAGCGGGCCGCGCGACACTTGGCCAGTGAGGGCTGCTGGAGAGCGGCGCGCCGAGGCGCTGCAGTGGGTGTGTGGTGCGACGACGGTGCACGGCGTCTCGACGCTGTCTCAGATGCGCGTTGGCAGACTCAGGGTGCAGGAGACAGTTGAAGGAATAGTCTGGTGTGTGATGAGGTCCGCAGGTGCAGGTGCTGTCTCGACGTTCGATCTCCCGACCTCCCCGCGTCAGGAGCGAGCCCGTATGACAAAACCCTCCGCATGATTCAGGAGAGCAGACGAATGAAGGTGATCAGAGGTCTGATGGCCGCAGCAGTGGGCGGTCTGATTTTGGTGAATCCGCTTCAGGCACAGGGTGCCCGCGGCGCGATCTCCGGGCGTGTCGTCGATTCGACGAGCCAGCTCCCGATGCAGAGTGTGACCGTGACGATTGAGGGCACCCAGCGTGGCGCCGTCACCCGTGTGGATGGTGGTTTCAACCTGAATGATCTGCCGGCCGGAACGGCGCGCCTCCGCGTGACACGTATCGGCTACACCCCGCAGGTCAAGGATGTTGCAGTGGTGCCCGGCCAGACCGCGACCGTGCGGTTTTCGATGCAGGCCGTGGCTGCGAACCTCGGCGCCGTCGTGGTGACGGGTTACGGGTCACAGCGCAAGGAAGCAGTGACGGGGTCGGTGGCCACCATTCGTGCCGACGAAGCGAACGTCGGTGTGATCGCCAACCCGACGGCGCTGCTCGCCGGTCGCGCGGCTGGTGTGAACGTGACGCTGAACAGCGGTGAGCCGGGTGCCGGCGCGCAGATCCGCGTGCGCGGCGGGACCTCGATCAGCGCCAGCAACGACCCGCTCTACGTCGTTGACGGCGTGCCGCTGCAGAACAACGAGTCGGAAGCCCGTGGCTTCGGCATCGGTGGTTCGCCGGCACTCGGTCGTAACCCGCTCAACGCGATCAACCCGTCCGACATCGCGTCGGTGACGGTCCTGAAGGACGCCGCCGCCACCGCCATTTACGGCAGCCGCGGCGCGAACGGCGTGGTGCTCATCGAGACGAAGAAGGGTCGTCCGGGCGCCGCCACGATGGAGTACGAGACCTATGCGGCCTTCAGCCAGGCCGCGAACCAGCTCGACTTCCTGACCGGCAGCGAGTACCGCTCGTTCATTCAGTCCCAGATTGCGAAGGGCACGCTGCCCGCCGCACGTCTGGCCGCTCAGGGCACCGCGAATACGAACTGGGAGAAGGAGACGCAGCGCACCTCGCTGACCCAGAATCACAATATCGCGTTCGCCGGCGGCAACCAGTCGACGACGTTCCGCGCCTCGCTGAACTTCTCCGACCAGCAGGGCGTCGTGATCTCGAACGGCTTCAAGCGGTTGCAGGCTCGCCTCAACGGCAATCATGAAGCCCTCGGCGGTCGGCTCCGGATCGGGCTCAACCTGAACTCGTCGCGCATCGAGAACAACTACCTGCCCTTCGAAAACACCGGTGGTTTCGAAGGCGGCGTGTTCCAGAACGTGGCCGTCTTCAATCCGACGCGCTCGGTGTTCGTGACGGATCCGACCACGCAGAAGCAGGTGTACTACGAGATCGGCCCGGGCCGTCAGTCAGTGCGTAACCCGGTCGCGCTCGCCAACCAGACGCAGGATGACGGTTTCACGATGCGCACACTCGCCAACGTGACGACGTCCTTCTCGATCATGCCGAGCCTCATCGCACAGGTGAACGTCGGCTCCGATCGCTCGAACGGTCAGCGCAACATCTACCTGCCGCGCGCCAGCGCTGTTGGTTCGGAGTTCAACGGTCTCGCGCAGCAGTCGCAGCGTGCGCTGTCGAACAACAACCTCCAGACGCTGCTCACCTGGTCGCCGACGGTCGGCAACGAGATCGACTTCGACGTCGTCGGTGGCTACGAGTTCACCGATTTCGACAACGCCGACTTCTCGACCCAGACGCGGAACTTCACGACCGACGCCTTCGGGTACAACAACCTCGGTGCCGGTTCGCAGCCGCAGATTCCGGGGTCCTTCCGGACGCAGAGCCGCCTGGTGTCGTTCTTCAGCCGTGCCAACGTCGGCTACAAGAACAAGTACTTCCTGACCGGCGTCATTCGTCGCGACGGCTCGTCGAAGTTCGGCGATGCCAACAAGTGGGCCGTCTTCCCGGCACTCTCCGGTTCGTGGTTGATCAGCGACGAGTCCTTCGCCAAGAGCCTGCCGTTCTCGCAGCTGAAGCTGCGCGCCGGCTACGGTCTTCAGGGCAACCAGGCCGTCGGCGAGTACGCCTCGCTGCCGATTCTGGCTCCGGACGGCGGCGCCCGCTACATCTTCGGCAACACGGTCGTCAACGGCATCGTACCGACCGTGAACGCGAACCCCGACCTGAAGTGGGAGCAGTCGTCACAGGCGAACATCGCCTTCGATTACGGCATCTCTGACGGCAAGTACAGCGGCTCGCTCGAGTACTACAGCAAGAAGACCACCGACCTGCTGCTGACCGTGCCGGTCTCCCAGACGGGTGCCAGCTTCGTCGGCACGCAGCTGCAGAACATCGGCGCCGTGCAGAACCGCGGTCTCGAGTTCTCACTCGATGCCCGCATGTACGATCGTCCGAACAATGGTCTCACCCTGACCAACGGCCTCGTGTTCTCGATCGAGCGCAACAAGGTGCTGGATCTGGGCAAGGCGAGCTTCATCAGCACTGGCGGCGTCAGCGGCCAGGGCCAGACGGGCGTGAACGCGCAGCGTATCGTCCCGGGCAAGCCGATCGGCACGTTCTATGGCGCCGAGTTCGTCGGGTTCAACCCGACTGGGCAGCAGCTGTTCAACAAGTACACCGTGGTCCGTAGCGCCGCCGGCGTCGAGACGAGCCGCAGCATCACCGGCACCACGACCTCGCCATCGGGCGATGACGTCGTCGAGATCGGCAACGCGAACCCGAACTTCAGCCTCGGCCTCCGCAGCAACGCCACCTGGAAGCACTTCGACGCCAGCTGGCTGTGGCGCGTGGAGCAGGGTCGTGATGTGTTCAACAACACGGGTCTGGTCTACGGCACGAAGGCGAACGTGACGCAGGACAAGAACTTCCTCGCATCGGCGCTCGACACGCCGGAAGGCATCACCGAGCCGTCGATCTACTCGTCGCGCTGGGTCGAGGATGGTTCCTTCTTCCGCCTCCAGAACATCACGATCGGCTACACGTTCAAGATGCCGTTCACGAATGCCGCTCGGACCACCCGCTTGTACGTCTCGGGTGACAACCTGCTGCTCTTCACCCCGTACAGCGGCTATGACCCGGAAGTGTTCATCGACTCCGGTCTCGCCTCACGTGGCATGGATTACCTGTCCTACCCGCGCGGCCGGACCTTTACGACGGGCTTCCGCGTTCAGTTCTGAGTCAGGTCCGCAGGTTCCTAATTGATTCGTTGTTGATTTCTTACCTGTTCCATTGAGGCGAATGCGAATGTCTCTGTTTCGAAACTCGATCCGCACAGCGCGCCTGAGCGCGCTGCTGCTGGTCCCAGTGGGCCTCCTGATCGGTTGTACCGATCTCAAGGAAACCCCGACGAGCCTGATCACGAAGGACACGTTCTACAAGAACTCGGATGAGGTGATCGCCGGTCTGGCATCGGTGTACGCCAACCTCCGGGCGAACATGGATGACTATTACTCGTTGAATCAGGTCAGCTCCGAGGAGACGGTCGTTCCCGTCCGCGGCGGTGACTGGTTTGACAACGGCGCTTGGCTCGAACTGCACAAGCAGGGCTGGACGCCGACGAGCGTGGTCGGAAACCGTGAAGTCAACGGCATCTGGAATGCGATGTATGCCGGCGTTGCCCGCGCGAACATCGTGCTCGAGGCGCTGAATGTCGTCACGATCCCGAACCAGAAGGCCATCACGGCCGAGCTCCGCACCCTGCGGGCGCTGTACTACCTGCAGCTGCAGGACGCGTACGGCGGAGTGCCGATCGCGACCGATACGAAGGTCGAGCAGCGTGAAGCCAAGACGCGCGCGGAAGTGTTCGCGTTCATCGAAAGCGAACTGAAGGCAGCTCGCGTGGACCTTCCGAGGTCATGGCCCAACGAACAGGGCCGGATGACCCGCGGTGCGGCCGATGCGATGCTCGCCAGCCTGTACCTGAACGCCCGTGTCTACGCCGGTACGCCGACGGCCGCCGGCATCACGGCGGGCACGGCCAAGTGGACGGAAGCGGCGGCATTCGCCGACAGCGTCATCAACTCGGGTGAGTACTCGCTCGCGACCGATGCCGTCGGTTCACCGCTCGGCAGCGGGTTCAAGTCGAATTTCAACTTCAACAACCAGACCTCGCGTGAAAACGTGCTGGTCGTGCGTGGCAAGGCGGTTGACGGTATCGGCTTCAACCGTCAGTACCAGTCGCTGCACTACAACAGCTTCGGTGGTGGTGGTGGCTGGAACGGTTGGTCGGTCGTCGAGCAGACGTACAACAAGTTTGACCCGGTCGATGCACGCCGCACGGTCATTCTGGAAGGCCCGCAGGTCGACCTCTTCACCGGCGCACCGGTCAACAACCGTCAGGGCGCGCGCCTCATCTTCCTGCCCGTCATCGCTGACATCAACGCCGCGAACGAAGGCGAAGGTGTCCGCATCTACAAGTTCCCGCTCGATCCGAACCGTGCCGGCAACGCCAGCGGCAACGACTTCACGCTCTTCCGTCTGGCCGAGATGTACCTGATCAAGGCCGAAGCACTGAACGAGCTTGGGCAGACGGCCGCGGCCATCCCGCTGCTCAACACGATTCGCGCCCGCGTCTTCAGCCCGGCCAAGCCGATCGCTGCCGGTCAGACCCAGACGCAGCTGCGCGACATCATCTTCAACGAGCGCCTGTTCGAGCTGCTCGGTGAAGGCAAGCGTCGTCAGGACCAGATCCGTCAGGGCACCTACACGTCTGGCGTCTGGTTCGGCAAGACGGCATCGGCACCGTACAAGGTGCTCCTGCCGATCCCGCAGCAGCAGCTCGAAGTCAACCCGAAGCTGAAGCAGAACCCGGGTTACTGATCGCTGCTGGGCCGTTGATGTTGATGTAACTTTCAGGGCCTGCACCGTGTACCGGTGCAGGCCCTGAGTGCATCTGTTCTTTCGTTGGCGCCGCGCTGCGCGCCATTCCCATCGAAGAAATGACGAACGCTGCATGAGTGATGGATCGACGGTGGCACGACTCGCCCTGGTGACGGTGCTGTTCTTCTCGGCGGGCTGCCAGGAAAAGGCCCCCGCACAGCCCGATGTGCCGCGCGAGGCAAACGCCCCAGCAACCGACGGCACGCTGTTCACCCGGATGCCATCGGCGTACACGGGCGTGCGATTCGAGAACCGTCTGACCGAGACGGACTCACTCAACGTCTTCGTCTACCGGAATTTCTATAACGGCGGTGGCGTCGCCATCGGTGACCTGAACGGAGACAGTCTCCCCGAAGTCATTCTGGGGAGTAACCTCAAGGGCCCGGCGGTCTTCCTGAATGAAGGGAAGTTCCGGTTCCGTGATGTGACGAAGGCCTCAGGCCTCGAAACGCGGAAACCGTGGACCACCGGGCTCGCTCTTGCTGACGTGAACGGCGACGGCCGCCTGGACCTCTACGTGAGTCACGCAGGTACCGGTGCCGCTGACACCCGTCGGAACGAGCTCTGGGTCAACGAAGGGGTGGGCAAGGACGGTGTGCCCTCGTTCACCGAACAGGCGGCGAAGTACGGGATCGACGATGACGGCTACACGACACAGGCCGCCTTCTTCGACTACGACCGCGACGGTGATCTCGACCTGATCCTGATCAACAATTCGCCGCGGCCGGCGAGCAGCTTCGGCCTGCGCAACACCCGCAGCGAGCGTGATCACAACGGTGGCGATCGCCTGTACCGCAACGACGGCGGGCGTTTCACCGATGTCAGCGTAGCCGCGGGGATCTTCGGCAGTGAAGTCGGCTTTGGGCTCGGCCTTGGGCTCGCGGACCTGAACCACGACGGCTGGATGGACATCTACATCTCGAACGATTTCTTCGAGCACGACTACGTCTACATCAACAACCGGAATGGCACGTTCACGGAGTCGATGCAGCAGCGGTTGGCGAGCAGCAGCTACTTCTCGATGGGGATGGACGTCGCGGACGTGGACAATGACGGCGCCCCGGACATCTACACGACGGACATGCTGCCGGAGGATGAGTACCGCCTGCGCACCACCTCCTCCTTCGATGGGTGGGACGTGTATCAGGCCAAGCTGCGCAATGACTACGGGCATCAGTTCATGCGCAACATGCTGCAGCACAACAACGCCGATGGCACGTTCAGCGATGTCGGCCAACTGGCTGGTGTGGCACGCACCGACTGGAGCTGGAGCGCGCTGATCACCGATCTGGACCTCGATGGCCGAAAGGACATCTACGTCACCAACGGACTGCTGCGGGATGTGACCTCTCAGGAATACCTCGCGTTCATCGCCAACAACACCGAGACCGCGCGCACGGTCACCAGCGGCGGCAAGGTCGATTTCATGGCGCTGACCAAGGCGATGTCATCGACGCCGATCCCGGATTACGCGTTTCGCAACGATGGGGCGCTGCATTTCAGCAATCAGGCGTCGGCGTGGGGGCTGGATAGCGCCAATGTGTCGAGCGGCGCCGCGTACGGTGACCTCGATGGAGACGGCGCCCTCGACCTGGTGGTCAACAACGCCAATCTCGAGGCCTTCGTGTACCGTAACAACGTCCGGACGCAGATGCCGGCGAACGGGTTCGTGCAGGTGCGGCTCGAGGGCGCCGGCATGAACCGATTTGCGGTCGGCGCGCAGGTGACCCTCTGGAGTGGCGCCGAGCGGATGATGCAGGAACTGTCCCCGGTGCGTGGCTTCCAGTCGAGCGTGGACTACACGCTGGTGTTCGGCGTCGGCGCCCGTGCGTCGATGGATTCGCTGACGGTCGTCTGGCCCGATGGAACGCGGAGCATGCAGCCTGCCGTGGCGACGAATACACGGGTGGTGATGCGCCAGAGTGGTGCCGCAGCGGCCGGTAGCGCCGCGGCGCCGGTGCCGGCCAGTCTCCTTGCCGATGTCACGCAGCGCGCTGGGATCACCTTTGCACATCGCGAGAACGAGTTCGTTGACTTCGACCGCGAACGCCTGATCCCTCGCATGCTTTCCACGGAGGGGCCCGCTGCTGCGACGGCCGACGTCAATGGGGATGGGCTGGACGACGTGTTCCTCGGTGGAGCGAAGGATCAACCGGGTCAACTGCTGCTGCAGAACTCCAGCGGGACCTTCACGCAGAGCAACGCCAGCCTCTTCGCGCCAGATGCGATCTCCGAGGATGTTGGCGCCCTGTTCTTCGATGCGAATGGTGACGGCCATCCCGACCTGTATGTGGTGAGCGGTGGCAACGAATACGCGGAGGGGGCATCGGCGCTTCAGGACCGGCTGTACCTGAACGATGGACGCGGTGTCTTCCGCAAGACGACCGACGCACTGCCCCCCGAAGCGAACAGCGGGTCGCGTGCGTCCGCCGCGGATTACGACGGCGATGGTGATCAGGACCTGTTTGTCGGCAGCCGCAGCATCCCCTGGCGCTACGGGATCAATCCGGTGAGCATGTTGCTGCGCAATGACGGCAAGGGACACTTCACCGATGTCACGGCGCAGATGGCGCCGGCGCTGGCCAACGTCGGCATGGTCACGGATGCAGTGTGGCAGGATCTGGACGGCGACCGGAGGCCGGAACTGATCGTCGTGGGCGAATGGATGCCGATCACGGTCTTCCGCAATACCGGTGGTGGGCGGCTGGCACCAATGCCCGTGCGTGGCCTGGCGCAGAGCAGTGGCTGGTGGAACCGGATCGTCGCGGGCGACTTCACGGGCGATGGGAAGATCGACTTCATCGTCGGCAACCTTGGGCTCAACAGCCGCCTGCGCGCCTCGCCCACCGAGCCGACGACGATGTACGTCAAGGATTTCGACGGCAACGGATACGCCGATCAGATCGTGGCCTGCTACAACCATGGCAAGAGCTACCCGCTGGTGCTGCGCGACGAGATGATCAAGGCGCTGCCACCGCTGAAGGTTCGCTTTCTGAGCTACACCGAATATGCGAAGGCTGGCGTCACCGACATCTTCACGCCGGAGGATCTCGTCGGCGCCGTGCAGAAGAAGGTGGAGACGTTCGCCACGTCGTTGATGCGGAACAATGGGGATGGGTCGTTCACGCTCGTGCCGCTGCCCGATGCGGCGCAGCTGGCGCCGGTCTACGGAATCAGTGTGCGCGACCTGGACGGCGACGGTGTGCAGGACCTCCTGCTGGCGGGGAACTTCGACGGGGTCAAGCCCGACATCGCCCGGCTGAGTGATTCGTACGGCGTGGTGCTGCGCGGTGCGCAGGGTGGCGCCTTCACCGCCGTCCCGCGCATGGCAAGTGGGTTCTTCGTGCCTGGACAGTCACGGGAAATTCTGCGTCTCCACGCGAAGGACGGGGAATTGACCCTCGTTGCCCGCAACAACGATCGGCCGCTGGTCTTCAAATCCAACCGACGCGAACCATGAGCAGATCCGTTCGACTCGGTGCCCTGCTGTGCGGCGCCGTGCTCCTCGCGGCGTGTCAGGGAGCGTCATCCAGCACCAGCAGCATCGCCAGTTCCGATGCGACACCGTTGCATGATGCCGTCAAGCAGGTGAACGATGTCATCGTCTACGACATCTTTAGCCCGCCTCAGGCGAGCCGCGTATATGCCTACGCCAGCATCGCGGCATACGAGATATTGCGGCAGCGCGACACGATGTATCGCACGCTGGCTGGCCAGGTGAACGGGCTGGCGACGGTGCCGGCACGCGCGGCCGGCGACGAGCTGTCGCTGGCGCTGGCAGGGGTACACGCCTACATGGTCGTGGGCCGCGCGCTCACCTTCTCGCAGGCACGCATGGACAGCTTGCGGCAGGCGATGGACGCGCGCATGCGAGCCGGCATGTCGACGGCGGTGTTCGAACGATCGATCGCGTATGGCGACACCGTCGCGAAGCACATTCTCGCCTGGGCGGCGAAGGACCGTTTCAAGCAGAGCCGCGGCCTGCCGAAGTACAGCGTCACGCGTGAGGTGGGGCGATGGGTTCCGACGCCGCCGGCCTACATGGATGCGGTCGAGCCGAACTGGGGCACGCTGCGCCCGTTTGTGATGGACACCTCGAACCAGTTCCGGCCCGAGCCGCCGCTCCCGTTCGACACCGCGAAAACGAGTCCGTTCTACAAGCAGATGCTCGAAGTGCACGCGCTCACCAGGACCATGACGGATGAACAGCGCGCCATCGCCGCCTTCTGGGACTGCAACCCGTTCGTGATGCATGTGCAGGGGCACACGATGTTCGCCACGAAGAAGATGTCGCCTGGCGGTCACTGGATGGGGATCGTGCGGCTGGCGTCGCACAAGGTGAACGCCGATATCACTCGTGCGGCCGAGGCCTATGCCATGACCGCGATCGGCCTGGCCGATGGCTTCCTCAGTGTGTGGGCCGAGAAGTATCGGAGCAACGTGATCCGCCCCGAGACGATGATCAACACGTACCTCGATGAGTCGTGGCAGCCCTTGCTCCAGACACCTCCATTCCCGGAGTACACCAGCGGCCACAGCGGAATTTCGAGCGCGGCGTCGGTGATTCTGACGAAGCTCTACGGCGAGAACTTCTCATTCGCCGATTCGACGGAGGTGGAGTACGGGTTGCCGGTGCGATCCTTCACGTCGTTCACGCAGGCGGCCAGTGAGGCGGCGATCAGCCGCTTGTACGGCGGCATCCACTACCGCCGCGCGATCGAGGAAGGGCAGGTGCAGGGGCGCAAGGTTGGGGAACTGGTGCTGGCCAAGGTCGCCACGCGCGCCACAGCGGCCGCCGTCGCTGCGGCGCAATAGCAGCGCGACGTGTCGCGTTCCGTCTCGGTACGCGCCGCGCGCGCGGGATGTGCGCTGGTCGTCCTGGCGCTGGTTCAGGCGGGGTGTGAGCGATCGGCAACACCAGCCGCGCCGGCCCACGGCAACATCGCCAGGACACCGTCGATGGGACCGCCACTGTTCGATCAGCTCTCCGCCGACAGCACCGGTGTCCGGTTTGCGAACCGGCTGCCGGAGTCGCCGGAGTTCAACATCCTCAACTACCTCTACTATTACAACGGTGGTGGGGTGTCGGTCGGGGACGTGAACGGGGACAGTCTCCCCGACCTGTATCTGTCATCGAATCTGGACTCCAATCGGCTGTACCTCAACCGGGGCAACTTCCGGTTCGAGGATGTGACGGCGAAGGCCGGTGTCGGCGGGCCGCCGGGGTGGAAGACCGGCGTGACGATGGCCGACGTGAATGGAGACGGTCGGCTCGACATCTATGTGTCGGCGGTGCGCTACCTGACGATGCAGGGCCGCAACATGCTCTACATCAACAACGGTGACGGCACGTTCACCGATCGGGCAGACTCGTATGGCGTCGCGCACGCCGGGTACTCGACGCAGGCTGCATTCTTCGACTACGACGGCGATGGCGATCTGGACCTGTTCCTGCTCAGCCACTCGACGCATACCGAGCGTGCGATCGGCAACTCGACGAAGCGCGATGTGCGGAACGCGCGGGCCGGCGGACGGCTGTACCGCAACGATGGCGCACGCTTCACGGATGTGAGCGTAGCGGCCGGTATCTTCGGCGGTGTCGAAGGCTACGGACTCGGCCTGGTGGTGAGTGACCTGAACCAGGATGGCTGCCCTGACGTCTACGTGGCGAATGACTTCCAGGAGCAGGATTTCCTCTACTACAACACCTGCCGGAAGACATTCACCGAGTCGGTCGCGACGGCCACCGGGCACACCAGCCGGTTCTCGATGGGTGTGGACGCCGCGGATGTGAACAACGATGGTCTCCCCGACATCGTCGTCGGCGACATGCTGCCGGAGCGGGAAGACATCCTCAAGTCGTCGGCCAGTTCCGAGTCATACAGCCTGTTCAATCTGCGCCTGCGGGCCGGCTATCATGCGCAGTATGCACGGAACACGCTGCAGCTGAATCGTGGCAATGGACTGTTCAGCGAGATCGGATTCCTGGCCGGCATCGAGGCCACCGACTGGACCTGGTCGCTGCTCTTCGCGGATCTCGACAACGATGGGCTGAAGGATCTCTTCGTCACCAGCGGAATATTTCGCCGTCCCAATGATCTCGACTACATCAATTATGTCGGGAACGAGACCGTGCAGGCCTCGCTCGCGAATGGCGTGACGCGTGAGAGTCTCACGCTGCTGAAGCAGATGCCGACGGTACCGGTGGCGAATCATGCGTACCGGAATGATGGCGAGCTGCATTTCACCGACATGGCGAGTGCCTGGGGCCTGGCCCAGCCCGGGTACTCCAACGGCACGGCGTATGTCGATCTGGACAACGATGGCGCGCTCGATCTGGTGGTGAACAACTACGACGCACCGGTCTCGATTTTCCGCAATCGATCACGCGATCGATCCGGCAACGCCTTTCTCACGATTGCGCTGCAGGGGGCGGGGAAGAACACCGCCGGGATCGGGGCGAAGGTGTTCGTCGTGCAGTCCGGCAGACGGCAATTGCTCGAGCAGAATCCGACGCGTGGATTCCAGTCGTCGGTGGACCAGCGGCTGCACTTCGGGCTCGGCCGCGACACCATCGTCGATTCGCTGATCGTGATCTGGCCTGACCGCCGGTTCCAGGTCCTGACCAACGTGGCGGCGAACCGTCGCATGACGCTGGCGCAACGCGATGCACGTGGCGTCTGGTCGTATGCGCGTGCGTCGGCATCGGCGGCGCTGTTCGTCGATGTCACCGACAGCGTGGAAACGGGCTACACACATGTCGAGAACGACTTCAATGACATGGATCGTGAGCCGCTGATGCCACATTTACTGTCGACGGAGGGGCCGGCGCTGGCGGTGGGCGATGTGAATGGCGATGGGTTGGACGACATCTACGCCGGCGGCGCGAAGTGGCAGCCTGGCCGGCTGCTGCTGCAGCAGCGCGATGGCTCGTACCTCCGCGGCGATACCGCGGTCTTCGCCGCCGACAGCATCACCGAGGAGGTCGGGGCCGCCTTCTTCGACGCGAACAACGACGGCCATCCCGACCTCTACGTCGTGACCGGCGGGAACGAGTTCTGGGGCAGTGTGGACGAACTTCGTGACCGGCTGTACCTGAATGATGGATCGGGGCACTTCACCAAGTCGGTGGATGGCCTGCCGCCGATCTTCGAGAACGGATCGTGTGTGGTACCGGGAGACTTCAACCGAGACGGGAACCAGGATCTGTTCGTCGGCGCCCGAGTGACGGCAAAGCAGTATGGTGTGTCGCCGAAGAGTCATCTGCTGCAGGGCGACGGGAAGGGCCGTTTCACTGACGTCACCACGAAGCTGGCGCCGCCACTCCTGACGGCCGGGATGGTGACGTCGGCGACCTGGCTCGATTACGACCGCGATGGTGCACTGGACCTGATTGTCGTCGGCGAGTGGACGCCGGTTCGCGTGCTGCATCAGGAACGTGGTCGATTCGTCGATCGTACGAGTGACGCCGGTCTGAGCGGATCAGAGGGCTGGTGGAACACCGTGGCATCGGCGGATCTGAATGCCGATGGCCGGCCAGACCTGATCCTGGGCAACCTTGGCCTCAACGCCTACATCAAGGCCAGCGCGGCCGAGCCGGCGCAGATGTACGTGTTCGACTTCTTCAGCAACGGGACCATCGAACAGATCATCACCTTCTACAAGCACGGGGTGAGCTACCCGCTCGCGACGCGTGACGAGATGATGAAACTCATGCCGCAGTTACGTGCAAAGTTTCCGAGCTACAAGGCGTTTGGTGCAAGCCGTGTTGGTGAGATCGTTCTTGCCGACGAGCTGGCGAAGGCCGCCGTACTGACAGCGCGCACGTTTGCGAGCTCCGTGGCCATGGCGGGTGCCGATGGCAGATTCGTGCTCACGCCGCTGCCGGTCGAGGCGCAGTTCTCTCCCGTGTATGCAACGATGGCCAGGGATTTCGATGGTGACGGCCGGGTCGACCTGCTGCTCGGCGGGAACTTTCTTGGCGCGCCGCCGATGCTCGGCCGATCGGATGCCAGCTACGGTCTGCTGCTGCGCGGTACTGGCGACGGTTCGTTTGCGGCCGTCGATATGACACGGAGCGGCGTGCAGATCACCGGTGAAGTGCGACATCTGGCTCAGGTGCGTCGCGCCGATGGTCGTACGGTGGTGGTCGCGGCTCGGAACAACGATCGGCTGGTATTTCTCCAGACACAGAAATAGCTACAGCATTCCCTCCCGTTTCCCTTGATCATGCGAAACGTACTGCTCACTCTCGCTTGCGTAGCCACCGCCATGACGTCGTGCACCCCTGCAGACAACCGTGCAGTCCCGACCTCGGATTCCGTGCCGATCGCGGCAACCGCCCCGCGACCGCTGGTTCATCCGGAGTGGTCGAAGAATGCGGTGATCTACGAGGTGAACATCCGGCAGTACACACCGGCGGGCACCTTCGCGGCATTCAC
>JANPFJ010000158.1:0-8707 GCA_031423355.1 Gemmatimonadaceae bacterium
TCGGTCGTGTCAGTGACACTCTGCACCAACGCAAGGATCATCGCGCCGCGAATCGCGGATGCGCGGCAACTCGGGCGTCCAGACGGCATCGCCCTGCCGGCCCCCGGCACCCGTACGCTATCGCTGGCATGGCCAACTCTAGAGCGCCGGACTGTCACCACAATCATCATGCCGCTGCAATGAGTGCACTGTCACCAGAGTAACTGCCCACCAGAGTAACTGCCGGGCTCGCACCACTTTTGATGACATGACTGAGGCGTCCACGCCACAATATATCTGAGCCTATTTCAGCGCGGTGCATATCGCTGAATGCAAACTCTTACGTGACAACGACTTACATTCTTGTGCCTTCTATTGGCATGATGGCCTGATCTGGCACCGCCATTGCGCTGGAGTCAATCGTCAAGTTGATCAAACCCTGTCTGTCTCCGTTTCGGAGTTCTTCATGCGCCGTTCGCTCATTGCCACCGCCCTGCTCGCCGTCGCCGTAGTCGCCACGCCGTCGGCCGCCCGCGCCGACCACCTCTTCGGCCTGACCCGCACGCAGCCGATCTGCTCGGCGTTCGCGGCCACCGCGGCGTTCAACTACACGTCGTGCCTCGGCTCGTACGCCGGCAACAACCTGAACCAGAACCTGACCGCTGCCCTCGCCTCGTTCGGCGCCGGCACGCTCGTCCTGCAGGGCTCGTCGAACGAAGCGATCACGTTCGGCCCGTTCACCAGCGATCAGACCGGCACGACCGGCACGCTGACCTTCGACAGCGCCATCTCGGGCCCGTTCGTCCTGGTTCTGAAGGCCGGCGACCAGTTCAGCATGTACTATTTCATGAACGCTGGCTCGTCCTCCAGCGTGACCTACAGCACGATCGGCACGAACGTGAATGCGAACGGCATCCCCAACGGCCTCTCGCACGCTTCCCTGTACCGCGCCGGTAACATGAACGTCGTGCCGGAGCCGTCGACCTACGCCCTGCTGGCCACTGGCCTGATCGGCCTCGGCGCCGCCGCCCGTCGCCGTCGCAAGGCCTAAGGCCTTTTAGGGGACAGTGCGACACGCTGAACTCGTGCCGCTGCACAACGACTTGTCTGGCTGACGCAACGCTCGCGTTGTGCTGCAGGGTGCGGCCGGCGAGCGCAGCGAGCGAGGCGGCTACTGTGACGGCCCTGTCAGCAGCAACGCAGTGAATTTCCAACGAGGCCCGCACGCGAATTTTCTCAAGGCGTTCGTCGACGCCATGCTGTCAATAGGCGAACCCTTCAAGACGCAATTCCATGGACATCCGGCAACCACCACGAAGCGCTGCACGTGGCCCTGCCTGGCGAACCCGCCCGCCTGACTGATGCCTTTCGAGGCCCTCCGCAATGATTGGGAGGCCAGGCGGCATCTCGAGCGTGAACATCTGAGCCCGAGGGCTCGCAGGACTGTGTGATCGCCACGGGCATGTGGACGATCGAGCCGATGACACGCGACGTGCCATCGCAGGTCCAACAGCAACTACGCTGGTGCGCGAACAACACTACTCACGCACCCAGAATACGCGCGTGCCTTTGACACGAAACTCGTAAGGACGGTTCGGCCGACGCGGGATGCCGGGAGGGCCGGGAATGGTGCCTTCCCTTCTGGACCACGGACTGCCGCGCTCTGCTGTGCACGTCAATGGTGACCCACGTCGACGCGCGCGCCGGGGAAGACATTCACGTACGCGCAATTACGCGGAGGGCCGCGACAAATTGCTGGATCTCCGCGCGTGAGGCGAACGGTTGCGGCGTGACGCGCACGGCATTGTCGTACGGCCGGTAGGGGCGCGCTGCCTTGTTCTGTACGACGATGTGAAACTCCTTGCGGAGGCGTTCCGCGACGACCTTCGATGGTACGTGGTCGAGCGCAAAGGCGCAGAAGCCAAAGCTCCGCGCGGTCGTCATTGGCGTGAGCAGCCGAAATCCCTTGATGTCACGCGCCATGGCCTGCCACTCAAGGGCGAGGTGCATCAGCCGCGCGCGCTTGCGCGCCATTCCAATCCGCTCCAGCGCCGAGATGGCGTCGGGGATGCTGGCCTGTGCGGCGACGTTGGCCGTGCCGCTCCATCCGTACTGGTCCACCGGATACTTGGAGAAATCCCACGTGGGTGGATGCAGCGGCTCGAGCTTGCCGAACCAATCCTTGCGGACGACCAGTGCGCCGGTGGCGAGCGGCGCGCCAAGCCCCTTGTGCATGGAGGTCGCCAGAAAATCGCAGCCCCAGTCGGCGAAGCGCACGTCGAGGTATCCCACACTCTGCGCCGCATCGACCAGCACCGCGATACCGTGAGCGCGCGCCTCCGCGCACAGCTCCTGCACCGGCAGGACTTCACCGTTCCACGCACTCACGTGCGAGACGAGCAGCAGCTTGGTGCGCGACGATGCGGCGGCGCGCAAGCGCGACACAAGCGCCAGTCGATCTTCGTCGATGCCCGGCACGGCGATCGTCCGCACCACGAGCCCCTCCCGCTTCGCGCGTCGATTGAGCGTCTCGACCATGTCGGGATACTCGTGATTGGTCACGATGATCTCGTCACCGCGTTCGAGTGGAAAACCATGGAGGATCGCGTTGAGCCCGGCGGTGGCATTGAGCACCAATGCGACCTCGTCGACAGTGGTCTGCAGGAACGCCGCAGTCCGCGTGTACTGCGAATTGAGGTCGTCGCTGTTGAGGCGATCGTAGTGCACGTTCGACGCCGCACAGAGCGATCGCGCTCGGCGAAGGTAGGCCGCGATGACGGTCGTGGTCGCCGCACCGCTGTTGCCGTTGTCGAAATCGATGATGCCGGGATCGGGTGCATACATCGCGCGCACCTGACGCCAGAAGGATTCGCTGGGAGCAGCGCGCTCGGGGGACCACGCAGGCAGTTGCACGAGGGACGGCGGCTCTGCAGCCGCGGCGGAGGCCAGCGCCGCAGGCGACATGGTCAATGCTGCGCCGACGGCGCCGCCGAGTTGCAGAAATCTCCGTCGGTCCACCGGCTCCGTCATCGTCGCAGTCTCTCCATGTTGTGCTACGGGCCCCACGAACTTGAGGTGCTCAATTGGATGCGTGGCAGGCGCCTACGCTTCGTCGCCGAGTGCGAAGTTTACGGTGCTCGTTCCAGAAGCGCACGGCCAGTCTGCGACCGGAGTGCGGAACCCGATTCAACACGCCGGGTGGGGGAGTCGAGACATCAGTGTTTCGGCGCGAGTGGCCTGACGCTGGCTTCTGCAGCGGGCGCGTATGTGAGATGCAAGCGAAGCGAGCCACCACCGCGTCCGTCTGCAGCAAGCATCGTTATGGATGGAATAGGACGACCGCCCGGGCCAAGGCGATGATCTGCTCACGATAGGCCGGCCGATCGGCAGCGGGACGACGGGGCATCGGGGACTCCTCCTCTCACATAGAGATGAAGGCTCCACCGAACTGGGTCAAGTTCAAGTTCAAACTCCCCACACTACTTCGTCCTGGCGTATGCCTCGATGGATGGCGTTCCGCCTGACGGACCGCAAGCAGCCGCCCGCAAGTGGCCTGGAACCGAAGTTCGGGAAGCACTCACCGGTCGCAGCATCCCGGCTGGCTGCGTTGAAAATCCTCGCAATACCGCTGGTATTGCTGTGGTTCTCGCCTTGCCATCCGGGTGCCCCATCCGGCTTTGTGCTATCCGAACGTCGATTCCACGCCACTAGTTCGTGACCAATCGAATAAATCGCAGGTTGCGAACCGAGTTCTCGCCCGGCGGGGTGGACACGGTCAGTGCGTTCACCCTGCCGGCGCCGTCGCGGTGGAACTGCAGTCGTACGGAGAGTTCGCCGTCCGACCCGAACCCGCGCACAAATCGGTCGCTCGCCAACGGCCGGAGCGTCAGATCAACCTGACCGCGGCGGCGCAGTACGAGTCGTGCGCCGCGGATCTCAAGCTGCCAGCTCGCGTCGAGGTCCGCGCTGAACCAGTTGCCCGCATACTCGGCGATTGCGGCGGCGGACGGTCGCCAGACCGCAGAATCAGTGACTCGTTCGGACAGTTCGATCGGCCCCTCGTTCCAGGAGATTCCCATCTGAACCACACCGCCAGGCACCGAGGGCCGGAACGTGAAGAGGCCCACATTGCCCGTGCGCCCAACCTCGAAGAAACGACCGTCGCCCGCCGGCGTCATCGGGTAGAATGCTTCGTCGGTCGCGTCGCCGAAGATGATCTCCCCCAGAACGCCCTGCCTCACTTCGAGGGACCCCACGTTCCAGGGATCCTCGATCGACCGGTAGGTGCCGGCGTAGCGCGTGAGGTCCTGCGCCGACATGGCGACGGCCTGCGGCGTGGGCACCCGTGTCTTCCGCGGACTCATCTCGTCCGCGAGATAGATGTCCGCCACGTTCTCTGCCAATTGCGGTGCAAAGAGGACGTTGGAGTTACACAGCGTGGTGACCGTGAATCGCTGGTCAGGGAATCGAAGAAAAGCGGCGTGTGTGCCCGGCGGATGACCACGGCGCGAAACGGTGCGGAGCCCGCGGTACGTTCCGAGGCGAAGTCCATAGGCGTACGGGATCGTGTCGCCGTTGGGAAGCGTCGGCCGGCTCAGCATGTGAGCGATTGCCGCAGCCCCGCCCACGGTCGGTTCATCGAAATTTTGGCCCCAATGGGCGAGATCCTCGACCGAGGAATAGACGTTGTCCCCGCCGAAGGTGTGCGAGATGGGGAACTCGACGCTCGTCTCTTGTGCCGAGACATCATGACCGAACGCACGGTCCTTCAGAGACGTTTTGCGGCGGTCGTCAACGAAACTCTCCTTCATCCCCATTGGGTCGAACACGGCGGTTTGCAGGTGTTCGCCGAACGGGAGGCCGACGATCCGTTCGACGATGAGGCCGAGGACGCCGAAGTCCGTATGACTGTATTCGTGGCGCGTGCCTGGCTCGAAGTTGAGCGCACGCTGCGAGGCGACGAGCCCGAGAAATTCCGCCTGCGTCGAGACGACTCGTCCGGAAAGCAGTTCGAGTGTTCCGAAATCGCGAAGACCGCTGGTGTGCTGCAGGAGGTCGCGCACGCGGATTGGCCTGCCGTAGTCCGGGAGTTCCGGCACCCAGCGGCGCACGTCGTCATCCATGGGGAGCAGGCCGCGCTGTTCGAGCATGAGCGCCGCAAGCGCGGTGAACGGCTTCGAGACGGACCCAAGGTTGAACGTCGTGCGCGAGGTGATCGGGCGGCCGTCCTCGATGCTCGCGACTCCATACCCGCGCGCGAGCACCATCTCGCCACTTCGGTAGACGCCGACGGCGCAGCCGGGCGTACCCGGACGGATCTCGCGGAGAAACAGCGAGTCCACTTGCGCGGACAGCGCGACGGAGTCCTGCGGGTGCGACGCTGGCGTGCAAGCGCCGGTTGTCACGATGATCGCCAGTGCGATAGACACCGTGGTGAGTCGGTTGCGCATGGAGCTCCTGGTAGCCAGTTCGCGCCTCGTGGTAAGCGACCGCAGACTTCGTCCGCAGGTCCATCAGACAGCTGCGGATGCTCCATCACCTGGCTGACAGTATTCGACCGGGGAAGTGCGCCTAACGCGTGCGTCAGCCGGCGATGCGCTCGATATCCATCGGCAGCTGGCGCAAGACCAGGCGCTCGCGTTGGACTTTCCGACTCGCGTTATCGATGTCGATTCCGACGAGGTGGCCATCACGGTCATAGTCGAGCACCACGCCCTCTGAAATCTCCCGACTGTCCGTGCTCGGAAGCTCGGAGAGATCGATGTAAAGCGAGTCTGTCTCGGGATGATAATTCAGCTACATGGCGTGAACCCTCGGTCAGGGAATGCGTTGTGGATCGTGGTGCGGTCGTCCAGGGTGACCACTCGAAGGTAGCGCCCGCCGAACTCCGGAATGGCCGCCCAGTACCGCCAACGATTGTTCTCCTGCTGCTCCACGCGTATCGGGGCCTCCAGCACGCGGATACACCACTCGCGTTCCAGATACGGCCGTTTCCGCAGCACTTCCTCCTCGAAGTAGGCGGAAAGGTGTAGTCGGCCATCTGGGCAAAGCCAGCGCTGGTCCGCCAGGCCGGCGGCGGGCAACAGGCCAGCCGCCCACGTCGGGGCTCCGCTCGGCCGTCCCTTACCCGCCATCCCTAGCCGGTCTCGCTGCCTAACGCGTGCGTTCTCCTGCAGGGCCGTGCAACAAGTTGCGGCCACTGAGCGGAGCGAACAACGCCGCAATCTTTGAAGGCCATGTCAGCAGCAAGGCAAGGTTAGACGGCCGTCGGTACAGACCGAGTACATCGGTAAAACTCGAGACCGGGTACATCGGTGACACGCCCACTACCGTGGCCAGCCACCGGAGGTTGCGATGCCATGGACGGAGCTCTCCCGAATGGACCAGCGTCAGCAATTCCTCGCCGATCACCTGCGGGGGCGCTTCACCATGCGCGAGCTGTGCGAGCGCTATGGCATCAGCCGGAAGACGGGCTACCAATGGGTGACGCGTGTCGCAGAGGAGGGCACGCCGCTGGGCGCCCGCCGGCCCTCGCGTGGTCGGTGATCGCGCCGCACGGCCACCGGATACTCGACCGACGGCGATTGAGTTCCCGATCCCAGACGGCGTGAGGTGTGCATCGCCGAGTCAGTCGACGTCAGTGCTTGCGCCCCACCCCGATCACGAACTCACCCGGCACCGCGTACCCGGCGCCGTCGCGGAACGCGTCGATCGACGCCAGATACTCGGCGCGTACTTCCGCCTTCACCTGTTCGTCAAACCGGGAGTAGGCCAACGCCACGGGGCCGCCGTCGAAGGCCGCACCGCACGCGTCTTCCGCAGAGGCGTACATCAACCGCGTCTCGATCCGTTCTGTCGTCACGTCGGTAAACCCTGCCGCCGTTATTTCCCACGCCAGGGCCTCGCCGCCGCCGAGCCGGTAGAACATCGGGCAGACCTCCGACGCAACGCGCGCGTCGACAATCGGAAAGATCTCGGCCCAGCCGCATCGGTCGCGTTGTCCCCACACCGAGACCACGGCGCGCGCGCCGGGTGCGATTGCGCGATGCATCTCCTGCAGCGCTTGGCGTGGGTTCGGCACGTACATCAGGCCGAGCGAACAGAGGGCCACGTCATACGAGGCATCGTCGACGCGCAGCTCCTCAGCGTCCATGCGGTCGAAACGCGTGTGCAGCAATCCGCGCTCGGCGGCGCCGGCTCGCACGATCTCGATCATGCGTTCCGAAAGGTCGACGCCGAACACGGTGCCGTTCGGGCCAACGTCCTCGGCCACCGGAAAGCTCACCAGCCCCGTGCCGCACGCCACGTCGAGCACGCGCTCGCCGGGCTGGCAGTTGGCGAGTTCGCGCAGCCGCACCAGCGCCGGCGCCAGCTGCTGATGCCAGTATCCCTCGTACTGCGCGGCGGACTTGTCCCATCCATACCGCTGCACCCGGCGCTGCAAGCGCTCATCCATGGTCGGTTGGCTCCGCGGCATTGATGCGCACTTCGCGGACACAGTGCTGCGCCCGGCTGAAGATGTCGAGATACGGGCTGTGCGCTTCGGCCGCATCGAGCACGCGCAGGATGTCGGCTTCTGGCGCGTCGCTGTCGACGGAGACCACGTACCGGACCTCCGAGTACCCGGCGGGCACGTCGGCCACGCCGAAGAGGGCGCCGTCATCGTAGTCGGCCTGGATCTCTACCTCGAGTCCGTTGAACGGCACATCCAGCTTCGCCGCGTACATCATGTACCCCGTGGCCAGGCAGCTGCCGAGCGCCGCGCGTCCGTACACGCCGGGTGTGGGGGCGGAGCCGGAGCCACCGGCCTGCTCCGGCATGTCGGTGGCGAGCGTGAACGGCCCTTCGCGAATCTCGCAGCGCAGCCCGCGGTCGACGCGAATCTTTGAGACTCCGGTACCGCGTCCGAGATTCGGGCGTTTTGCCATGGCCCCGGCCACGCGTTCAAAGGCTGCCTTGATGTGTGGTGCGTCTGACATGTTGCTCCCGGTGAAGATTTCTTGATCGAACGCGGCGATGTCTCATCGCCGTTGCCCAATACGTCGGGTCACGCGATCCCTGCGCGCGCCACTGGCAGTAGTGTGCTACTCGCCACACAGTATTGGTACCAGGTCCAGAGCCCGATCGCAGTATCCTCCGCCACCTTTCACCGGGTGAACGAACGCTTCCATGGACATTCCGTAGTCACCACGAAACGCTGCACGTGGCCCCGCTTGGCGAACCCGCCCGCCAAACCGATGCCTTGAGAGGCCCTCCGCAATGATTGCGAGGCCAGGCGGCATGTCGACCGTGAACATCTGAGCCCGCGGGCTCGTAGAACTGAGTGATCGCCACGGGCACCGTGGACGATCGAGCCGATGACATGCGACGCGCCATTGCAGGTTGCACAACAACTACGCTGGTGCGCGAAACACACGTCTCGCGCACGACGGATACGCACGTGGCCGGTACGACGAACGAGACAGGGGTCTGCTGCAAACTGCGCGCTAACGAGACAGGGTTCTGCTGCACGGCGGCCGACTAATGGCCGTCCTGATCACATTACCTCGGTCGCCGTCGCTGCAGCAACCCGTGTTAGCGGGCGGGCGGTACCGACCGGGAACATAGGTAACACTCGAAACCGGGTACATGGGTGACACGCCCACGACCGTGGCCAGCAACCGGAGGTTGCGATGCCATGGACGGAGCTTTCCCCAATGGACCAGCGTGAACATTTCCTCGCCGATCA
>JANPFJ010000159.1:0-10483 GCA_031423355.1 Gemmatimonadaceae bacterium
CAGTTCTGCGGCTCGAGCGTGGCGTGGGCGAGGAACGGATACTCGTAGGTGGCCTCGACGGTCTTGGCTGCACCCGCGAATGCTGCGGTCACGTCGCCGTCGGTGCGCAGGGAGCGTTGTGGCGCCAGCGCGAAGAGTTCCTTTGCCTTGGCGCCGAACGACGCGGTGCTCTGCTGTGCAGTGGCGCCTTCGTCCCATGTCACGCGGAGCTTGCTGCGGGCCGACCTGGCGGCCCACCAGGAGGTCGCGACGATCGCCACACCGCTCAGCAGTCCACTGAGCACGGTGCCACCTTCGACGATGAAGACGTTGCGGACGCCCGGCATCGCCTTGATCTCGTCCAGGTTGGCGCTGACGGCACGGCCGCCGAACACGCGGCACTTCTCATAGGTCGCGAACAGCATGCCCGGCACCGTGACGTCGATACCGAACAACGGCTTGCCCGTGACGACCTTGTCGTTGTCGACGCCGCTGATCGCCTTGCCGATGATCTTGAAGTCCTTCGGATTCTTGAGCGTCACGCTCGCCAGTTCGGGCGGCGTGAGGGCTGAAGCCGCCGTCGCGAGCGCGCCATACGACATCTGGCGGTTCGAGGCGCGATGATGGACGACCCCCGACGCCGTCGTGCATTCCGCAGCCGGCACGCTCCATGTCTGCGCTGCGGCCGCGACGAGCATCTGTCGTCCCGCAGCGCCTGCACGTCGGAGCGGTTCCCAGTTCGTCGGCGTCGCCGTGCTGCCGCCCGCGACCTGCGTCCCGTACTTCGACGGATCGCTCATCGCCTGTTCGATCCTGATCGCGCTGAAGTCGACATCCAGCTCTTCCGCAATCAGCATCGGCAGCATCGTCTTGATGCCCTGACCGATCTCGGGATTCTTCGACATCACGGTGATGGTGCCGTTCGGCGCGATGCGGATGAACGCGTTCGGCGAGAAGTCGCCGTCCACGCCGGAGACTTCCGATGCCTCGAGCACACCATCGCGGCCAAAATCGAGCCAGGCGCCGATCAGCAACCCGCCGCCAGCCAGTGTCGACACGCGCAGGAACTGCCGGCGGTCGATCGCAGAGTCGAGTGACATCAGCGGCCTCCTCCAACACTCGTGCCTGGGCGCGTGGTGCCGGCGGCGCGGTGAATCCCTTCGCGGATCCGCGTGTACGTCGCGCATCGACAGAGGTTGCCGTTCATAGCCGCGTCGATCTGCGCGTCGGTCGGCTTCGGTGTCTTCGCCAGCAGGGCCGCGGCACTCATCAGCTGGCCGGCCTGGCAGTAGCCGCACTGTGGCACATCGAGTTCCGTCCACGCTTTCTGCAGTGGATGGGTGCCATCGGGCGACAACCCTTCGATGGTCGTCACCTTGGCGCCCTGTAATGCGGCCGCTGGCAGCTGACACGACCGAACCGGTGTGCCGTTGAGGTGCACCGTACAGGCGCCGCACTGGCCGAGCCCGCAGCCGAACTTGGTGCCCTTGAGGTCGAGCTCATCACGCAGCACCCAGAGGAGCGGCATGTCGGAGGGAACGTCAACGGTTCGTGGGGTTCCGTTGACTGTGAACGTGACCGGCATGCGCGGGCTCCTGAGGTGAGGCGGACCGATCAATTTCACGGGCGGCGCGGGGGTTGGCAACCGACCGGGCGCTCGCACCGCCTATGAGCATCTCCACTCGCAGAGCCCGCGCGACCTTCAGCCGGCCCGTCTCGCCTCGATGAAGGCCGGCGCCATCAGGCCGGCCAGAGACCGCCCATGGGCATCGTGCTGCGCTCGCACCGCGTTCACCATCTCGAGCGCCGTTTGCGTGCAGGGCGGCAGTGCCGCCTCGGACACACCCAGTGGCGTGACGCGCTCACCCCACTTCACCAGCAGCGAGCAGTACGTCAGCCCGCCGCCGAAGGCCGGCATCAGGATCCGTGCGCCCGGGGTCACACGCCCTTCCTCGAGCGCTTCCACGAGCGCAACCGGGACCGTCGCCGCGCTCATGTTGCCGTACTTGTGCACCGTGACCATCACGCGTTCCATCGGAATGTCGCAGTACTTCGCCACCGACTCGATGATGCGCAGGTTGGCCTGATGCGGCACCACCAGATCGATTTGCTCCGCTGTGAGCTGTGCATCGGCCAAAACCTTCTTCGACGCCTCGGCCATCGCGTGTACGGCGCGCTTGAAGATCACCGGCCCGTCGAAATCCCAGATCGTATCGCCGAAGCGCACCTCGCGATTCGCGTAGTTGAGCCCCAGACCGCGCACTCGCAGCGTCTCGCGCGCTTCGGCATCGCAGCCGAGTACACTACCGATCATTCCTTCTTCCTGGTCGGTGGCCTGCAGTACCACCGCTGCCGCTCCGTCACCGAAGAGCACTGCCACGTTCCGGTTGCTCCAGTCGAGGAACTGGCTGATCAGCTCCACGCCAATCACGACCGCGTTGCGCGCCATGCCGTTGCGGATCATGGCGGTGGCCGTGGCCAGTCCGTAGCAGAAGCTGGTGCAGGCTGTGTTCACGTCCATTGCGGCAGCGCGCGTGGCACCGAGTGCGATCTGCACCCCCGACGCGCTGTTCGGCACGCCTTCGTCGTTGCTGCAGCTGCCGTAAATGATCAGGTCGACGTCCTTGCCTTCCAACCCGGCGCATGCCAGCGCGTGTTTGGCTGCCACGACCGACATGTCGATCGCGCTGACATGGGACACCCGTCGCTCACGCATCCCGGTGCGGGAAGTGATCCACTCGTCCGACGTCTCGAGAAACGTCGAGATGTCATCGTTGGTGAGGACGGCAGGGGGCGTACACTTGCCCCATCCGGTGATCGCGGCGTAGGTCATGATGGTCGGTCAGGGTCGTGGCACGGCGTCCATTTCAGGCTAGCTGAACAGTACAGACGGGAACAGCGGCTCGCGATAGGGGCCCGGCCGTTCACAGCGCCAGCTGCTCCATCGGCAGGGCGTCCCTGGCCCGGACTGCCGCCTCGTAGGGGCCGAGCAGGTGCGCGATGCTGTTGGCGTAGTAGCTGACCAGTTCGCGGCCCCGCGGGAGTACCAGATAATTCGGGCCCTGCGTGAGTACCACACGCCGCATCTCGAGCATCTTGAGCGCGAGCTCCAGCGTTTCGCTGGCATCGCGATCCGCGCGCACCACGCGTGCATTGAGATCCACCAGCTCGTCGCGGAGATCCTCGATTCGCGCCAGCAGCTTCTCGCGCGGCAGCAGTTCGCCACCGAGGCTCTGGATTGCGGCGCATACCAGTGGGACGGGTGTCACCGGGATCAGGGTGCCGATGCGCTCCATGATACGATCGGTGAGCTCGGCCACCAGTGCGAGCCGTTCCGGACGCGGCAACGTGAACAGGTCCGGCTGGTTCGCATACCACGGCGCAAGCGGAATCGGGGCGCCGATCGTCACCGCCGCACGACCGTATCGCTTCCAGCGTCGCGTCAGAAGGCGCGTCACGTTCCAGACGAGATAAGGAACCACCTCGCCGAGCTGCGTCAGTCGGCCGGGTGGCTTGCCGCCGCTCGTGCTATCCAGCTCCCGCAGCAGCGACCGGTCCTCGAGCACCCGGTCGTAGTTGATGGCGACGGGAATGACATGAATCCGGCTGTGATACGCCGGATCGTGACCGATGCCAAGGACGTAGTCCAGCAGGCCGATCTTCGGTGGTCGCAGCTTGCCGTCGCGGGTGAGTCCCCCCTCGAGAAAGATGCCTTGCGTGACCCCTTCGCGTGTGATCAGCTGAACGTACCGCTCGAGCACCGTGTGATAGAGTTTTTCGCGATGCTTGCGGCGGACGAAGTAGCCGCCGAACGCCTTGAAGATCTGCTCCAGCGGAAAGGCCCGCGCCCACTCACCCACCGCATACGAGATTGCCACCTGCCCCGAGAGGGCGAATCCGACCAGCACATAGTCGGCGTTCGAGCGGTGGTTCATGAGGTACACGACCACCGCGTTCCGCGGCAGGCGTCGCACTGCCTCGCGCTCCTCGTATTCCACCGTGACCTTGTAGAACAGCCCAAGCAAGATGCGCGACAGACGGAAGCCGACCTCGTAGTAGGCGATGATGTTGAAGAACGGCACGATCTCCCGCACGTATGTTTCGACCATCTTCCAGGCGGTGGCGGGCTCGGTCTGCGCGGTTGCGACATGCTCGTCGACCGCCGCCGCGATGACCGGATCGTTCATCAGCAGGCCCCGCACGTTGGCGCGGCTGAGCAGCTTGAATCGATCGAGTCGCCCCCGGTACTTCATCCGCGCCCGCGCCGCGGTCCGATTCGCGAAGCGTCGCAGTGGGCGCCGGAACAGGACGCCCAACAGCAGCACGGCGACGACCAGCGCCACGAAGTCGATGAGGACGGTCTGCACAGGAGTCCGAACATCTGGCCCGTCGCAGGAAACGGCAAGTACTGCCGGCACTCAGCCCCGCCGCTTGCCCGGCCCGGGCTCCGCACGTTGGTTGCTGTATGTTGGTTGCTGTGTCCTGAACCGAGACAGAAGATGCTGCGCAAGATCGTGATCGGCGGTATCGCTCTGCTCGTCGCTTCCGTCGCGGCAGCGTTTGCGGTGCTCCCGGGAATCGTTGACAAACGCATGAACAAGGTGGTCGACGCGCCGCACGTGCGGGTCAGCGACGCCGCGCGGCAGCTGCACGCGCAGCTGACCATCGCCGACCTGCATGCCGATCAGCTGCTCTGGTCGCGGGATCCGCTGGCACGAGCGGATCATGGCCACGTGGATGTGCCGCGCATGACCGACGGCAACGTCGCATTGCAGATCTTCTCCGTCGTCACCAAGACGCCGAAGAACCAGAACTACGACAACAACACTGGCGACACCGACAACATCACTCTGCTGGCCATCGTGCAACGGTGGCCGGTTGCCGCGTGGACCAGTCTGCGCGCGCGGGCCATTCATCAGGCAGCGCGTCTGCAGGATGCGGTGCAGCGCTCCAACGGATCGCTGGTGCTGGTGACCGACAGCACCTCGCTGCAGGCGTTTCTCGCGAAGCGAAGCAGCACCCCGAACACACACGCCGCGCTGCTGGCGATCGAAGGGTTGCACGCGCTGGACGGACAGCTCGCGAGCGTTGACACCCTGTTCGCACACGGCTTTCGCATGATGGGCCTGACGCACTTCTTCGACAACGAAGTCGCGGCCTCGGCCCATGGCGTGACGCATGGCGGGCTGACCCCGCTTGGTCGTCAGGTGGTGCAGCGCATGGAGTCGCTCGGCATCCTCGTCGACCTGGCGCACGCCTCGCCGCAGACTGTCAGCGAGGTGCTGGCGATGGCAACCCGACCGGTGGTGGTGTCACACACCGGCGTGGCCGCCACCTGTCCCGGTCCGCGGAACCTGACCGACGGGCAGCTCCAGGCGATCGCCGCCAACGGTGGTGTGATCGGCATCGGCTACTGGGACGCGGCGGTGTGCACGCTCGGCGCGCAGTCGATCGCGAAGGCAATCAGGCACGCCGTGAACGTTGCCGGGATCGATCACGTCGGGCTCGGCTCCGACTTCGATGGCGCCACATCCACCCCCTTCGCCACCGATGGCCTGGCGGAGATCACACAGGCGCTGATCGATCAGCAGTTCACGCCGGAAGAGATCGGGAAGATCATGGGCGGCAATGTGTTGCGGCTGCTGATGCAGGGACTGCCCTGACGCTTTGGTCGAATCGGCACTACGGCTGCGCGGTGCGTTGTTCCTGAGACCAGAGCACGACCGTTCCGCAGGTGTTTCCCGAGCGCCGAAAACCGTCTGGCACGTCACGTGGCGAGGCAAAAAACTCGAGGCCGCCGATCGTCGATCCTGCCACTCGTCGGAGCGCTGATGCAGTTGATCGCTCGCCATCCAGAAACAGCTTGACGGTACACTGTCCCATGCCCGACTGCGCACCCACGGGCATCATGACGGGAAGCAACGCTCCGGCTATCCAACCCTCAGCCAGATCGGGGTCGGCATCGCGCGGCGGTGTAGGCACGCTATCCGGAACAATCAAAAATCTGATCGACTCGACCTGCTGAACCACCTCGAGCGCCGTTCCTGACGTGACGAGTGCAAATGCCGTCGAGTCGAGAAAGACACCGGGTCCGAGTCGGCGACGCTCCTGGAACGCGAGCCGCCAGTCAGGCGAGCGGAGCCCCGGTCGCGGAAACTCGATTATCTGCCTTCCGCCCACGACGATTTTGTCGGAAGGCCCCGGTGAGCGTCTGCGCGACGTCGCCGGAAGCTCCGAGTTCTGCGGCGTCACTGGCGCAGTCACAACGCGCGTCATGAGGCGGTCCTCGGCAGCCGTCGCACCTGCGACAAGCGTGTCGACCACACCTCCCACCTCATGATACCCTGTCAGCCGCGGACCTCTGGACCAGGTAACGCGGACCATGCGCGGCATGCGAATCGACCAGGCCGAGACAATCCACTCGCCGTCGGGCCGATGGTCAAACTCGACCTCGCCACCAGCGTGCAAGCTCCCAGCTGGAAACAGGCTGTCAGCGTTCACATAGTGAAATGTGATACGTCGCAGGGCACCGCTCTTCACTTCTACGAACGCTGTTCCCTCGATGTCGGGCGAGCGCTGTGCCGGAGCCGGCCGGAAGCGTAGTTCGGCAAAGGAAGGGTTCGCGTCCCGGGCCGGCGTATCGAAGCAGTGGGTGCGCTCGAACGCAGGTGAAAGCAGCGCCGTCGCATCTGGAGCAAAATACTGAAGGTTCTGATCGGCTTCAGACCGGATGTAGCCATGCGTTGCAAGCGAATCCGGATGCAGCGCAGCGAAGGGGCGTCCAATACCGCGCCGAATTTGTACCGGCGTCTCGCTCACGACGAGCAGTGCGCGGTTCAATTCGCGATCGTAGCCCACCGCCCTGAGCGTCGTTGCGTCGGCACGATCGCGCTCCGCCGTCACGGAGGCTTGCAGTGCCAGCGTGACCCGCTCCCAGAGCGCGGAGGTTCGGTCGTGGCTGCCGCTGGCACGGGTACAGCTGCCCGAAACGGAAACAACACGGGTCGCGGGCAGCCTGAAGCCCGCAGGGCGCATCAGCACGTCGACCGACACGGCGTCGTTGGTCTGGACCGTCTCCACGACGCGCGTCCGCGGCTCGAGCCCGATGCGTCGCATGGACAGCGTCCAGCGCCCAGCTGAGGGTAACCGGAGAACGAGCTGGCCGAGGTCATTCGTGAGCCCGTGCACTTGCACAGTGTTCTCGTTGTCCCGGGCCGTCACCAGCACCCGCGGCACAGGAACTCTCGAAAGCGAATCGCGCACGCTCAGTCGAACTTCCTGCGCGGAGCAGGCGTCTCCGAGAGCCATCAGGAGCAGCAGTACCGTGACAATGCGCGTCGGCACCGAAGGCGATGGACGTCGAAATGCAGTCGTGGTCAAGAAGTTTCTGCGCTGACTGATACCATCAAGGGTGCTTCTCTCAAGCACTGTGCCGCCGCTGCACGCGCTGGCGGGCAGCAGCAGAGCGGCACGTTGGCCACAACCTACGCGATCCCCTGCCGCATCGCCCACAGCACCTTCTCCGCGAATACATCCACTTCCTGCGGCGTCGTATACACATTCGGCGTCACACGAATTCCCATGAACTCCTTCTCGTGCACGATCGGCGTCGTCACGATGTTGTGTTTGCTGTAGAGCCACGCGCCCAGCTTCACCGGATCGATACCGTCGACGTTGAAGAAGCCAATCCCGCCGCCATTCGGTGAGTCGAGCGGCGTGAGCACCTTGACCCGACCGTTGCCTTCGGCCAGCAGCCGCTTTGCCCAGCGATCGCGCAGCCAGCGCATCCGCGCGATCTTGCGCTCGGAGCCGATGCCGCGATGGAACACGATCGCCGCCGCAATCGCATTGAAGTTCGCCTGCGGGTGTGTGCCGATTTCCTCGTACTTGCGAATGTCGTTGTCCTGGCCCGGATTGCCCGCCATCAACGGCCAGAGGGCTTTCTGCTTCTCCTTGCGCACGTAGAGGAATCCCGTGCCGATCGGCGCGTACAACCACTTGTGCAGGCTGGTGCCGTAGTAGTCCACACCCAGTTCGTCGCGCTTGAACGGGAAGTGGGCGAATGCGTGCGCACCGTCCACGAACACCTCGATCCCTTTCGGCTTCGCCATGTCGACGATCTTGCGTACCGGCAGGATCTGGCCGGTGAGGTTCGTGATATGCGTGATCTCGATGACCTTCGTGCGCGGCGTGATGGCGGCGGCAAAGGCGGCAACGACATCCTCATCCCGCACCACCGGCACCGCGAACTGCACCCGCTTGAGGACGATGCCTTCGCGGCGCACCCGCTGTTCCCATGCGTTGATCATGCGGCCGTAGTTCTGTGTGCTCACGATGACTTCGTCACCGCGCTTGAGATCGAGCCCGAAGATCAGCGTCTCCAGCGCTTCTGATGCGTTGCGCGTGATCGCCATCTCCTCTGGATCACAGCCGAACTCCGCGGCCAGCTCGCGGCGCACACTCTCCATACGCGGCTGCAGGTGCCGCCACATGTGGTCCACCGGGATTTCGTTGCTGTAGCGGATGTCGCGGATCATCTGTTCGATGACCATCGAAGGCGCGGGACTCACGCCGCCATTGTTCAGGTTCACCCAGGTCCGGTCCACCTCGAAGGCGCGCTGAATCTCGAACCAGAAGGTCTCGTCATCCGCCAGGTCGGTCGGCGTCCGGCTGCCCGCCAGCGATTGTGCCCGGGTGAGCTGGGCGAAGGCGCGGGAACTGAAGGCGGGGGCGGCAGCCAGGGCGGCGGCGGCGGTCAGAAAGCCACGACGGGAGGTCATCAGCGGGCTCAGCAGGGGAGTGGAGCGCGAAGGCGTTGGGCGATCGCCGGTGATGATCAACGGGAGCACTCCGCGGTCAGCACGGCTCATCGATCCTACCGCTTGCGGCAGACGGGCGGTAGCGGCGGCGCGTTTGGTTCGTGCTCCGCTCAGCGGGAATCGGCGCTGGTGTCCCAATTGAAGGACACCCCCGGCTGCCGTCGCTATCTTTGCGGTATGTTCTCCCCTCCTGAAGACGAGTCCAAGTCACCCTCGCCGCTGGCTGGTGTGACGCCGGACCAGCTCGCTGCTCGCGTTCGTGACGCTGCGGCGCTGCTCGAATCGATCGCCGGCGACCGTGCGCTGCTGGCACAGATCGCGGCCGACGATCGGATGCGACTCCTGCACGCAGCCGGAGAAGTGTCGCGCCCTGACGCCCTCGCCCGTCGCCGATTGGTGAAGGCCACCCGCGTGCAACGCAAGCAGGAACGCGTGCAGCGTGCCGAGTCAGTGCTGCAGGATACCGGCATCCGGAAGCTGCGTCGCGAGGAGGTCTTCATTACGCCACGCCTCTTCGCGCCAGCGGATTTCGTGCAGGAGACGGTGGACGAGGAACCGGACGCGCAGCAGGCGCGCGAAACGCTCAACTGCTACGTCTGCAAGCAGGACTACACAGCGCTGCATCACTTCTACGATCAGATGTGCCCCACCTGTGCGACGTTCAACTTCGCCAAGCGGACCGAGACGGCCGACCTGCGCGGGCGCGTCGCGCTGCTCACGGGCGGTCGCGTCAAGATCGGCTATCAGGCCGGCATCAAGCTGCTGCGTGCAGGCGCCCACCTGATCGTCACAACGCGATTCCCGCGGGACTCGGCGTCGCGCTACGCCGCTGAACCGGATTTCGCCGAGTGGGGCGACCGGCTGGAGATCTTCGGTCTCGATCTGCGCCACACGCCAAGTGTGGAAGCCTTCTGTGCGCATCTGGTGGCGACGCGCGATCGGCTCGACTTCATCGTCAACAACGCCTGCCAGACGGTGCGGCGGCCGCCCGATTTCTATCACCACATGATGGACATCGAAAACGCCGCGATCGGCGCCATGGCGGAGCCTGTCCGCCGCTTGCTGGGTGCGTACGAAGGCGTGCGTGGGTACAACATGCTGCCGGAGGGGAAGGGAGCCGAGACGCTGCTCTCGCCCGGGTTGCACGAAGCCGTCGGGCTCACGCATGCCGCGCAACTGTCACAGGTGAAGCTGCTCGACGAGGAGCATCAAGCGCAGCAGGCGTTGTTCCCGGTGGGTCGCCTCGATCAGGACCTGCAACAGGTCGACCTGCGCGATCGCAACAGCTGGCGCCTGCAGATGGATGAAGTGCCCGCTGTGGAACTGCTCGAAGTGCAGTTGGTGAATGCGGTGGCCCCGTTTCTGATCAACGCGCGCCTCAAGCCGCTGATGATGAAGACGGCCAGCCGCGACAAGCACATCGTGAACGTCTCGGCGGTCGAGGGGCAGTTCTACCGGCGCTTCAAGACCACGCGTCATCCGCACACCAACATGGCGAAGGCGGCGCTGAACATGATGACGCGGACCTCGGCGGCCGACTACCACACCGCTGGGATCCACATGAACAGTGTCGACACCGGGTGGGTGACGGATGAGGATCCCGTCGAGATTGCGGCACGGAAGACAGCCGAGCACCGGTTTCACCCGCCGCTGGATATCGTCGATGGTGCGGCGCGCATCGTCGA
>JANPFJ010000160.1:0-4512 GCA_031423355.1 Gemmatimonadaceae bacterium
TTTTTTTTTGTTGTTTTGCGCTCCCGGCTTGGGGGGGGGGTTGTTTTTTTGGGGGGGGGGGGGGTGTGTTGTCCCGGGCCGCTTAACCCCCCCCCCCACCCGCCGTCGTCCCCACCCACCGTCCAACGAGCCCCCCGCCCCTAAGGATTCACCCTCGCCCCCACATGGCACCCGACGTCACGTGAGAGCGCACAAACCCATGAAAGGGTTACACTTGACTCGCTCTCAAGCGTTCCGTACCATGAGTGCACGACGCTGAGTGGAACGTTCCGCTGACTGCGTCGTCTCAAGAGTGACCCTTGGCTCGACCGGTCGGGCTCATGCCTGATCTGTCTGGTGACCGTGCGTGTCGCCGTCGCAAGTCCTGCAGCCGCGTTCTCCTGGAGTTTCCGTGATCGTCAAGCTCGCCACGCTCCTCGCCTTCGGAATCGCCGCGCTGCCCGCAGGCCCGCTTGGGCCAGTGGGTGAGGGTTTGCCGAAGGCGACACCGGAATCTGTGGAAATGAGCGCATTGCGACTCGACGCGATCACTCGTGTCGTGCGACGCGGTATCTCGGAAGGTGGCTTCCCCGGTGCGGCCGTTGTGGTTGGCCGCCGCGGGACTGCCGTCTACTCGCAGGGCTTTGGTCGCCTGTCGTGGGGCGTTGATGCGCCGAGTGTATCCCCCGATCGCTCCGTGTATGATCTGGCGAGCCTGACCAAGGTCATCGGTACGACAACGGCCATCATGCTGCTGTATGACGAGGGCCGGATTCGTCTGGATGACAAGGTCATCACGTTCTTCCCGGAATTCGGTGGTGGCGAGAGAGACAATGTCACCATTCAGGACCTGCTGACGCACCGAAGCGGGTTACCGGCAGGTCGCGATCTGTGGCGCGAAGCATGGTCGCCTGCGGATGCGCAGCGGCTTGTGTTGCAGACCCCACTCGAATACTCCCCGGGGACGCGCTACATCTACTCCGACCTTGGCGCCGACATCCTCGGCTTCATCGCGGAACGTGCCAGCGGCCGCAAGCTCGACGAACTGCTGCAGGAGAAGGTCTTCACGCCGCTCGGCATGACGGAAACGTGGTACCGCGTGCCATCTGCCGCTCGCGCCCGGACGGCTCCAACGGCGACGATGTCCGTGCGCGGCTACTCGCTGCAGGGCGACGTGCACGACGAGAACGCTCACGCACTTGGCGGTGTTGCCGGACATGCTGGACTCTTCAGCACCGCCGGCGATCTGTCCGTGTTTGCGACGATGATGCTGAACAAGGGCACATACCTTGGCACGCGCATCATCAGTGACTCGACGGTGGAACGCTTCACCACCCGCACCGCCGGTTCACGCGCACTTGGCTGGGATACCTGCGCCGGGCACAATGGCGTTGGCTGCGGCCGGTACATGTCTGCGCGCGCGTTCGGCCACACCGGGTTCACGGGAACCTCGATCTGGATCGATCCAGAGCGCGACATGTTCGTTGTGCTGCTGACCAATCGCGTGTTCGAGTCGCGCGCCCGGCGTCCGGAACGTGTGATCTCGGATGTTCGGGCGGACCTGGCGGATGCGTCCGCCTGGGCGGTCACGGCACCAGCACAGGCCGTGCAGCTCGAGGGTGATCCGGAATTCCGCGCCGACTTCGCCACCGGTTGGAATCCCGCGCCGGAAGTCCGCTATCGATCGGTCGGGTGCGGTGTCAGCCGCGGGCGCGCGCTAGCCCGGAAGTCATCCGGTCGCGGTAGCGCCAAGTCACGTCGCGCAGCATGTCGCAGTGGCTCGAGTCGCGCCAAGTCGTCCAAGCGGTCAGCCGTGTCGGCCTCGCGCAGCCGCGCGGCAGCGTCGCGCACAGCCAAGGCCCGGGCGTCGTCACGCGGCACGACCAGCGCCCGGAAGCGAACGGCCACCGCCACGCGCACCGCATCGGCCAGAAAGTCGGGTTCCAGTTCCAAGCCGGCCTCGAAGAAGAAGCGTCGCTGATCCACCGCCGGTTGCACAGCGCTCAGGCTTTCCGGTACGCCGGTGGCCCTTCGCACACACGCAGTGACGGTCCGATCGATCGGCCACGACACCAACTTTCGGCCGGCTCCGCGGCTGACCGGGGAAGGGATTCTCCCCACAGCGTGCTTTTCCGAGTAGATTGCTCCCCATGGATACGCTGCCAGCCCAACCGACCGATAGTCCCGATGCCACCGGCGCATCCAGCATCGACGCGGCCGAGGCAGGCGCTGGCACCGTGACGCTGGATCAGGCCCGCCTGGTGCTCCGCCGCGTCAAGGATCCAGAGCTGAATCTCAACATCGTCGACCTCGGACTGGTGTACGATATTCAGGTCGAAGGCGATGACATCAGTGTCGACATGTCGCTCACCTCACCTGGCTGTCCCTCGGGCCCGGAGATCATGGGTGAAGCCGAGAAGCAACTGCGCACGGTGCCAGGTGTGGGCGATGTGAAGATCAATCTCATCTGGTCACCACCATGGACGCCGGATCGTATCGAGCCACGGGTGCGCACGTACCTCGGTTTCTGAGTCTTCCGGCGCGCCGGCCGGCGCTGGCCGGCCTGCTCTGTGCGCTCGTGGCCTGTAGTCCGACCGAGAAGAAAGGCCCGCCGCCGCGCATGACGTCGGACAAGTCCGTCGTCCCCAGCATCGGCCCGGCACCGCTGCCGTCATGTCCCGGCACCGGGCACTGGGAGTCGTGCACCGTCTTCGATCGACTCGAGCGCGCCGGGCTGGCTCCACAGCGGGGCGACACGGTGCGCTACCCGTTCCTGCAGATCGCGGGACAGACGTGGCGCCTTGGAAATGCGACCATCCACGTCTTCCGCTATCGCGACAGCGTGGCCAGACGGACTGATTTCATTGCGCTCGATAGCGTCCGCGCGCGACCGCTGAGTGACACGGTCACGACCTGGCCGGGGACACCGACGTTGCTGGTGAATGACAACCTGCTGGCGATTCTGCTCAGCGAAAATGGCGAGCAAGTGGAACGCGTGAGTCTCGCCCTGACCGCTGGTCCGCCGCCGAAGGCGGGGCCAGCCGCACCGAAATGACTCTCATGCACCCACTCTCCCGCACACTCGTCCTCGGCCTCCTCGCATCGGGATGCGCCCGCCCGGCTCCGACGCCAGCACCCATCCCACCGGTGGCGCAACCACTGCCGGCAACGCCGCAACCCGCGAAGCCCGGCGAGGTCATGGTCGACCCACGGCGCGTCGACGCGCCGAACGAGATGCGCGCGGCATTGCGCGGCGCGACGTCACTGCCGGCGCCACCCACGGTGGCGCGAGAGTTCCGCGCGATCTGGGTGGCCACGGTGGACAACATCGACTGGCCGTCGCGCCGTGATCTGAGTACGGCGCAGCAGCAGCGCGAGCTGATCGCCATCCTCGACCGCACGAAGGAACTGCACATGAATGCGCTGGTGTTTCAGGTGCGACCCGCCGCCGATGCGATGTATCCGTCCACCCTGGAACCGTGGTCGGTCTACCTGACAGGTGCACAGGGGCGTGCGCCTGCCCCCGCGTGGGACCCTCTCGCCTTCGTGGTGCGTGAAGCGCACGCGCGCGGCCTCGAATTACACGCCTGGTTCAATCCGTATCGTGCGCGGCATCCCAGCGACAAGTCCCCACTCGACCCGACGCATCTCGCCGTGACGACACCGGCGGTGGTGAAGAAGTACGGCCAGCACCTGTGGATGGATCCGGGCGAGCCGTCGGTGATCGAGAGATCGGTGTCAGTGGTCGAAGACGTCGTGAAGCGGTATGACGTCGATGGAGTGCACATCGATGACTACTTCTACCCGTACAAGGAACGCGATACGCGCGGCACGCTGATCCCGTTTCCCGATGAGCGCAGTTATGCCGCCTACACCGCGCGTGGCGGCACACTGGCACTCGACGACTGGCGCCGCGAGAATGTCGACACCTTCGTCGAGCAGATGTACCTGCGCGTCAAGCGTGCCAAGCCGTGGGTCAAGGTCGGTATCAGCCCGTTTGGCATCTGGCGCCCAGGCTTCCCAGCCGAAGTGCGTGGCTATGACAGCTATGCCGAGTTGTATGGCGACTCACGGAGGTGGTTGCGCGAAGGCTGGCTGGATTACGCCTCACCGCAGCTGTACTGGCCGATTGCGAAGGATGGCCAGCCGTATCCCGCACTGCTGAACTGGTGGGCCGGTCAGAATGTGAAGGGCCGCCACATGTGGCCAGGCAACTACACCAGCCGGGTCGGAACGGCGGCGGTGTGGACCGCGGATGAACTGGTGAACCAGATCGCGGTCACGCGACGGCAGGGCAATGCCACTGGCAACGTGCACTTCAGCATGTCGGTCTTCATGCCGCCGAAGAATGCCGAATCACCCTCCGCGGCTGAACGTCGGCTGCTCGCCTCGCGACTGATGCAGGAGACGTACGCCGCGCCCGCACTCGTTCCCGCATCACCGTGGCTGGCCACGGGATCCGTGGCACTCGCAGCAGCGAGCGTCCGCGAGGAACGGGATGCGCGCACTGGGGCCACCTTCCTGGTCGCCAGC
>JANPFJ010000161.1:0-13661 GCA_031423355.1 Gemmatimonadaceae bacterium
GCGCGATGCGATTCCGCGTGTGGTGCTCAATCAGCTCTACAAGCACTCGCAGCTGCAGACGACGTTCGGCGTGATCATGCTGGCGCTGGTGCCCGACAGCAAGACGCGCCAGCTGGTGCCGAAGGTGATGCCGGTGCGCGAGGTACTGCAGCACTACATCAGCCATCGCCACGAAGTCATTACCCGCCGGACGCAGTTCGACCTCGACAAGGCGCTCGAGCGCGAGCACATCCTTGAAGGGTTGAAGATCGCGGTCGACAACATCGACGAAGTGATCAAGATCATCCGCGCGGCCGATGACACGCCGACGGCAAGCCTCAGCCTCCAGACGCGGTTCGGCTTGTCGGAGCGGCAGGCCGAGGCGATCCTCAACATGCGCCTCGCCAAGCTGACCGGTCTCGAGATCGACAAGCTCGAGGCGGAGCTGGCCGAAGTGCGGGCGCTGATCGCCGAGTTGCGTGACATCCTCGGCAGCCGTGAGCGCCGGATGACGATCCTCAAGGCTGAACTGATGGAAGTGGCCGAGACCTTCGGCGACGCGCGGAAGACCGAGATCGTGAGCGACGAAGGGGAGTTCAGTGTCGAGGACCTGATCGCCGAAGAAGACGTCGTGGTGACGATCTCGCACACCGGCTACGTGAAGCGGACGTCGGTCTCGCTTTACAAGCGCCAGCGCCGCGGTGGTCGCGGCAAGACAGGGACGGGGCTGAAGGATGAGGATTTCGTCAGCCGGCTCTACATCGGGAGCACGCACGACTACCTGCTGGTCTTTACCGACGACGGGCGCATGTACTGGCTCAAGGTCTACGAGATTCCGCAGTCGAGCGCAGGCGCCCGTGGCAAGCCGATGGTGAACCTGATCAACGTCTCGCCCGAAACACGGGTGCGCGCGGTGTTGCCGGTGAAGGATCTGGGTAAGATCACGGAAGAGGATGAGCGCTTCCTGTTCTTCAGCACGCGCGCCGGCACGGTGAAGAAGTCGCGCATGTCGGACTACACGAACGTGCGTAATAACGGCATCAAGGCGATCAAGATCGAGGCGGGTGACGAACTGATCGATGTGCAGGAGACGTCGGGCACGAATGACATCGTGCTCGCGACGCGCTTCGGCCTCAGCTGCCGCTTCCATGAGAGCGACGTGCGCGAGATGGGACGCGACACGACCGGGGTGAAGGGCATCGAATTGCGGCCGGAGGACCTGGTGGTCGGCATGGTCGTCATCAAGCGCGATGCGACACTGCTGGTGGTGACGGAGAAGGGTCTCGGCAAGGTCAGCGACGTGTCCGAGTACCGTGTGCAGAAGCGCGGCGGCAAGGGCATCCTGACGCTGAACCGGACCGAACGGACCGGCAATGTGGTGGCCCTGATGGAGGTGCTGCCGGAAGACGAAATGATCCTGATCACGAAGCAGGGGATCCTGATCCGCTCGTCGGCCGCAGAAGTCCGCAAGACGGGGCGCAACGCGCAGGGCGTGAAGCTGGTCGCGCTGGATGGAGGCGATTCAGTGATTACGGTGGCGCGGGTGGTGCCGGAGGAAAAGGATGGAGACGAGGGTGCCGACGACGGTGAGCCCGGTGGAGAGGGCGAGGCCGGCGACGGTGGTGCTCCTGACGCGTGATCGGTGACACAGTGCAGCGACGGCCGGAATGCGTGACCCAGAGGTACCCCCGGCCGTCCTCCCTGTGGTCCCCGATGTCCATTCCTTCCCGCCCGCCGAGGCACGCACGGCGATGACCGCTCCACGAATCATCGTCGCCGAGAGCGATCCGGCGGTGCAGCAGACCATTTCATGGGTGCTGCGCGAACACGGGTATGACGTGCGCGGCGTGCTGACGTGCGAGGCGGCGGTGGCGACGGCGCGCGATTTTGCGCCCGATCTTCTCCTGCTCGATGCGCAACTGCTGGATGATGGCGGTGCCGACGCCCTCACCGCGATGAAGGAAGAATTGCGCTGGCACGACCTGCCGGTCCTGGTGACGTCGACGCGAGCGCCGGACGAGATCGTCGAGCGGGCACTGGCCAGCGGTGCGACCGATGTGGTGCGCAAACCGTTGCGTTCCGGGGAACTGCTGGCCCGGATCGGCGCGAACCTGCGCACGCGGTCGGCGCTCGAGATGACGCGGCGCCAATTGCACACCATGCAGGAGGCGCTGGCGCAGGCTCGTGAAGACGCGCACACGGGTCGCACGTTGATGGCGATCATGCGCGAAGTGAGCGCGGATCTGTCGAGCGAAGAGATCTACCAGGTGCTGGTACGCCGCGTGGCTCGCGCCATTGGCCTGTTCCGCTGTTCGGTGGTCCTGGCGCGACCGGGCGAGAATGCGGCGGTCGTGCCCGCCGCCTTTGATGATCCCACGGTGCGCAATCTGCCGCTCGACCTGACGAAGTATCCGGAAATCCGGGTGGCGCTCGAAGCAGGTCGACCCGTCCTGATCCCGGATGTGACGGTGCATCCGCTGTTTGCGGAGCTCCGGCAACGGTGGGCACGCGAAGGAACCGTGGTGCCGACGCGCAGCGTCATTGCGTTGCCGTTCTTTGTCGATCGGCAACAGGCGGGCGTCTTTCTCCTGCGTCGTGGGACGGGTGAGCCACCGCTGGACGATGAGGATGTTGCGTTTGCCGATGCGGTGGTGAAGGCAGCGGTTGCATCGATCCAGCGCGCGCACCTGCTCGAAACGGCACGCGCGGACAACGTGCGGCTCGCCGCTCTGGCGCAGACCGATCCGTTGACACAGGTGCTCAATCGCCGCGCGCTCACCGACCGGCTGGTCTCCGAACTGGATCGTGCCCGACGGTACGGGCACTCGGTGGCGGTGCTGATGCTCGATCTGGACCACTTCAAGCAGGTCAACGACACCCGTGGTCATCTGGTGGGCGACGACGTACTGAAGGAAACGGCGGAAATTCTTCGCGGCGCAGTGCGCAGCGCGGACTTCGTGGCCCGCTACGGCGGCGAGGAGTTCGTGATCGTCCTGCCCGAGACGTCGCTCGATGGTGCCGTCACGTTTGCCGAGCGCCTGCGCGAGCGGATCGCCAGCACGATCTTTCAGGGTGGTGTTGGCGTGACCTTGACGCTGTCGGTGTCGATCGGCGTGTCGCTCTTTCCCGGACCACGGATCACATCGGTCGACGACCTGCTGTCGGCCGCCGACGCGACGCTCTATCGCGCCAAGGCGGACGGCCGAAACAGGGTTCGGTACTGAGCATCACACGCTGCCGCCGCTGGGTGTGGGCGCACGCCACGGGGTGAGGTGCGTCACCCGACAGCGCCAGGCTCTACCGTGATGGAGGCAGCGTGATCGTCTCCTTCTTGCCGTTGCGCAGGATCTCGATTCGTTGATCCCGCCGGCGATCAAAGGTGATGTCGAGACTGTTGCCGTCGCGAACTGGCCGCCCTTCGACGGAGAGGATGACGTCACCGGTGCGAATCGGCTCCCATTCGCTTCGGGTCCGCACGACCAGCGCACCGTCCTCGCTGCCGCGGCCGAACTGCTGCGCAAAGTCACGATCGACGGCTGCCAGCGAGAGACCGCTGAGCATGAGGGTGGCATCGTCGGTGCGACCGCGAATTCTTCCGCTCACCCGACTCTGTTCTTCGCCGTTGTCGCGCGACCAGCTGCCATTCGAGCCCTCGAAACGCATGCGAAACCCGTCGCGCCGCGCACGCGCGCCGTCACGCTGTACCCGCGCCATTTCGCGCTGGATTTCGGCCTGCGCGCCTGCTGCCTCGCCCCGCTGGCCGGACCACTCGAGGTTACTGCGAACCGACGCGCGGAGGTCGTTGGCCATTCCCTCGAGACCTGATGTGCTGAAGACGAAGCTCGTTTCGAGCGACGGCGTCACCGAGACGGTGCGCCGCCGGCCATCGGAGAGGACCTCGATCCGAACTGGCTGCGAGTCCTTGCCGACATCGAGCGCGCGGCGGAGGCGCGAGATACGCGCCTCGACCCCCTCGCTCGAGCCGGCGTCCGCAGCGGAGACGCGAAGGTCGACCCCATCGATGCTCATGACGCGATCGCCCTCGGTCAGGCCGGCCCTGTCGGCCGCGCCTCCGCTGGAGATGTCTGCGATGAGGAGGCCGGCAGTGTCGCGCATCGAACCTCGCTGCGAGAAGCTGACCCCGAGCACACGGCGACCGGTGCGTTCGCGCATCGCGCCCAGCGAGCGAGCGAGTGGCGACTCGGAGAGGACGACCCGCCTGGTCTCCTTCCGGCCCTCGGTGTAGACGACGACGGATGCGCTGTCACCCGCCTTCTTCCGACTGAGGAATCGACGCAGCCGACTCTCAGGCAGCACTTCGCCCGCCGAGTCGCCGAGATCACCGGGCTCGACTCGAAGGTCGACGCCGTCGATCGACATGAGCCGGTCACCGCGCCGGATTCCGGCCTTGGCAGCGGCCATTCCATCCTCGACATCCTGCACCAGCAGGCCGAGCGTATCAGCTGCGCCCGAGTCGTAGTGCGGCGTGATGCCGAGGTACGCTCCGTCGCCCGTGATGGTTCTGCCGTTGAGGTAGATCATTGCGCCGGGCCAGCGTCGCGCTGGTTCCGGTGCCTCCGGCGCCTTGGGCGCGCGCGGAGGAAGCGGTTGCGCGAGCGCTGCGGATGGTGCCAGCAGTCCAAGCATCGCGGCGGTACGGAACAGGTATCTGCGCGTCGTCATCTGGGTCTCCGGTGTTCAGGCCGCCGGTGCGACATGCGCCGGTCAGCGGGTTGCCGGTCAGACACCCGGGTTGCCGCCGAGGGTTGCCGCCGAGGGTTGCCGGGACATCCCGGCAACCCGATGGCACACTGCGCTCAGCGACGCACAGCGTCAGACCACGATGTTGAGCAAGCGCCCGGGAACGTAGATGATCTTCTTCGGCTCGCCCACCACGAACTTGGCGATGTTGGGTTCGCGCAGCGCGGCGGCGTAGACGTCGTCCTGCGTCGCATCCCTGGCGACCTGCACCGTGCCGCGTGTCTTGCCGCTGATCTGGATCGCGATCGTGATCGTATCGGCGATCAACATCGCTGGATCGTACGACGGCCAGCGACTGTCGAAGACCGAATCCGTCTGGCCCAGCAATTCCCAGCACGCCTCCGCCATGTGGGGCGCGAACGGTGCGACCAGTTGGACAAGCGGCTGCACTTCGTCGCGATGTACCGTGCGTTCGCTCGCACGGAGGACGTTCACGTACTCCATCATCGCGGCGATGGCGGTGTTGTATCCGAGTGCCGGAATGTCCTCGCCGACCTTCTTGATCGTGGCGTGCAGCTTGCGCAGCACGGCCGTATCGGCGGCGCCGGCTGTGACGCTCTCGTGTACCGAGCCCCAGATGCGATCGAGGAACCGTCGCACGCCGGTGATGCCGCTGTCGCGATAGTCTCCCCCTTCCTCGTAGGGTCCGAGGAACATCAGGTAGGTGCGAAATGAATCCGCGCCCCAGCGGTCGATCAGCTCGTCGGGGTTGACGACGTTGCCTTTCGACTTCGACATCTTGGCCCCGTCACGGATGATCATGCCGTGGGCGCGGAAGCGCGTGAACGGCTCCTCGAAGTCGATCAATCCCGCATCATGCAGCACCATCGTGATGAAGCGCGCGTACAGCAGGTGCAGGACGGCATGTTCATTGCCGCCGATGTAGGTACTGACCGGCAGCCAACGCTGGGTCAGCGCCGGATCAAACGCCACATCGCTGCGATCGGCGCTCGGGTACCGGAGGAAGTACCAGGCGCTGTCGAGGAAGGTGTCGCTGACGTCAGTCTCGCGGCGGCCCATGGTCCCACAGGTCGGGCAGGGCACGCGGTACCACTCATCGTGTCGGGCCAACGGCGAGACGCCGCTGTCATCCGGCTTGAAGTCCTCGATCAGCGGCAGGACGACCGGCAGCTGATCCTCAGGCACCGGCACCGGACCGCAGCTGTCGCAGTAGATGATCGGGATCGGCGGGCCCCAGTAGCGCTGCCGCGAGATGCACCAGTCGTTGAGACGATAGTTCACGACCGGAGTGGCGCTGCTGCGTTCCTCGAGCCACGCCACGACCGCCTTCTTCGCCTGCGGCACCGACATCCCGCTGAAGTGTGCGGAATTCACCAGCAGATCGGCGTCAGACTTGGCGACGTATGCCTCGGCCAGCGGCGTGTCCGCATCAGCCACCGATCCGGCGACGACACGCACGATCGGCAGGTCGAACTTCTGTGCGAACTCGAAGTCACGCTCATCGTGACCTGGGACGCCCATCACCGCCCCGGTTCCGTATTCCATCAGCACGTAATCCGCGATCCAGACAGGGATCGGCTTGCCGGTGGCCGGGTTGATCGCCTCGGCGCCGGTAGAGACGCCCGTCTTCTCCTTGCTGACCTTGCGGGAGACGACATCCTGCGTCTTGGTGCGCTCGAGGTACGCGTCGACTGCGGCGCGGTGTGCCGGCGTGACGATTTCAGCCACCAGCGGATGCTCCGGGGCGAGCACGACCCAGGTCGCGCCGAAGATCGTGTCGGGCCGAGTGGTGAAGACCGTCACATCATGCGCGTTGGCAACGCGGAAGGTGACGTGCGCGCCCTCGCTGCGGCCGATCCAGTTCCGCTGCGCCTGCCGCGTTGTCTCGCTCCAGTCGAGCGCCGCGATGTTGTCGAGCAGGCGCGGGGCGTACTGCGAGGTGCGGAAGAACCACTGCTCGAGCAACCGCTGCTCCACCAGGGAGTCGCAACGCTCGCAATGGCCGTCTTTCACCTGTTCGTTGGCAAGCACGGTCTTGCAGCTGGGACACCAGTTGACCGCCGCCGCCTTCTTGTACGCCAGCCCCTGCTTGTAGAGCTGCAGGAAGAGCCACTGTGTCCACTTGTAGTAGCTGGGGTCGCTGGTCACGACCTCCTTGCTCCAATCGACCATCAAGCCGGCCCGGCGGAGCTGACGGCGGAAGTTTTCGACGTTTCGCGGGGTCAGCGTGGCAGGGTGGGCGCCGACCTTGATCGCGAAATTCTCGGAATGGATCCCGAAGCTGTCGAAACCGATTGGTTCAAAGACGGTCCGACCCTGCTGCCGCTGAAAGCGCCCGTGAATGTCGGCGCCGGTAAAGGCAAACAGGTTGCCGATGTGGAGCCCTTCCGCGGAGGGATAGGGAAACATCATCAGCTGATAGTACGGATCGTCTCCCTGCCAGAGCTCGGGGGAGTTGGTCCCCTGCTCGGCCCAGCGTAGCTGCCAGGTGGCTTCGACGGCTGCGGGATCGTAGGCGGGGGTCTCGGGCGGGGCGTTCGAGTCGGACATCGGCGGAGTCGGGATGCCTGCTGGCATCAGTTCAGTTCGGTAGTTCGCAATCAGGCGTCGGCCTCTAACTTACCCGTGTGTCCTCTCCCTCTGCAGCCTTGAGCCGTGCCGCCGGCCACCGATTCGGGCTGGGGGCGCTGGCGTGCGTGCTGGCATCGTGCGGGAAGGGGGCGACAGACTCGACACCGCCGCTGCCGCTGACGACCGTCACACGGATCGAGGTGCAGGTGGCTGCCGACTCGGTGCTGGTTGGCGACTCGCTGATGGCCGCCGCGAAGGGCCTGAATCGCGCCGGGGCAGTGATCGTGCTCTCTGCGATCACCTGGTCGACCACTGATTCCAGCATTGGAGCGGTCAGCGGCGGCGGGGTGCTGCGCGCGAGAAACATCGGCACGGTCACGCTCGATGCCCTGGCGGATGGTGCGCTCGGGTCGCGAACGGTGCGGGTGGTGCCGCGCCCGTTGCGAGTGAGGGTCGTCGCCCCTGACACCTCGCAGCTCGTCGACGAGATCCAGGTTTCGTCCGAGGTGCAGTCGGCCGCTGGGCTCCCGCTGCCCGAGGTGGCGCCTCGTTTCGCGGTGGCCGATACGAACATCGCCACGGTTGCACCGATCGGGGTCGGTCGAGCGCGAGTGAACGGGAGGCAGATCGGCAGCACCGACCTGCTGGCGATCATCGGGCGCGACACGACTCGGCGGCGCCTCACGCTTCGGCTCACACCACTCCGGTCGCTCGCGCTCCAGATCGAATCCCGCGTGGTCGCCGTGGGTGACAGCGTGCCGTTCGTGCTCACGGCGATCGACACCGGTGGGCGGGCGATCCCCTCCACGGGGACGATTCTGGCGCTCGAACCGGTGGGCACGATGCTGGTGCGCAATGGCCACATGATCGCGATTGGCATCGGTCGCGTGGTGGTGGGCGCGAGCAACGGTGCGACGATCGCGCGCGACACGCTCACCGCGCAGGGCACGTCGGAGTTTCCACTCGACATCGTGGATGGCGATGGGCAGCGTCCGCTGCCGCTGAAGGTCCTGCTGAGCATGGAGCGCGTTGCGAACAAGTGGCGACGCGTGATTCGGGCCGCACCAGCCGGCGACTTCGTGCGGCTGCAGGTGGGCGAGTGTCGCAACGCGGTGTCGGTGAGTCAGTTCATCACCGGCGTGCGGGTCCTGGTCAAGCTCGATTCGCTGCCTCCACGGATCGGCGGGCAGGGCGGTCCATGTGTGCTCCGTCCCAACGGACTGCCGCTGCTGGGGACTATCTCGCTCAACCTGTTCAACTACAACCTCCTCAGTGACCAGAAGCTGGATGACCTCCTGCAGCATGAGGTTGGGCATGTGCTGGGGCTCGGCACGATCTGGGGGCGCGGGTCCTTCGCACGGCTGGTTGACGGGGACAGCAGCGCGACCGATCCGATCTTCGTCGGGCCGAGTGCGCTGGCCGCCTTCACGCGGCTTGGACGGAGTACGCGATTCGCAGGTCGGCGCGTACCGCTGCAGCTCGGAGTGCTGGGCCACTGGCGCTCGGATGCGTTCAGCGGGGAGCTGATGTCGCCATCACTGATCGCGACGGCTCAGCCAACATCGTCCGTGACCGTTGCTGCCCTGCGCGATCTGGGTTGGGTGGTGGAGCCTGAGGCCTATGAGGAGTATGCGCTCCCTGATGCCGTCATCGCCGGTTCCGTCTCGTCGCGCAGTGTGTCGGCACGGCAGCTCGGCAGCCCGTCGCTGGACGGCGACCTGCTGTTTCCGCAGCTCCAGATCACCACGGGTGGCCGCAAAGTGCGCCTTGATCCGACCGGGAAGCCGCGACTCCGATAACACGCGGCAGCCGGAGACGGCCGCAGTGAACGCAGTAGATTGCCGGAGTCACCGCACCGCACCCGGACATTTCCGCCTCCCGCTCCATGCCTGACGTCCGCCATCAATCCTGGGACGACGTTCGTCTCGAGGAATTGTCACCGCTGATCAGTCGTCGCCTCATCACGTCGGAGACGACGATGATGGCGCATGTGATCCTGAAGAAAGGTGCGATTGTGCCGGCGCACGATCACATCAATGAGCAGTTCACCTACGTGCTCTCCGGCGTGCTGCGTTTCTGGATAGGTGCACACGCCGATTCGCCCGGTGACACGTTCATCGATGTGAAGGAAGGCGATGTGCTGGTGATTCCGAGCATGGTCCGGCACCGCGCCGAGGCACTCGAAGACACACTCGACATGGACGTGTTCAACCCGCCGCGTCAGGACTGGCTGGATGGCAGTGACGCCTACCTGCGCAGCGGGGCGCGCTGAGCCATGGATTTCGGAATTCGGGGGAAGGTGGCGCTGGTGTGCGGCGCGAGCAAAGGGATTGCGTATGCGACCGCCGAGGCGCTGGCCGATGAAGGGTGTCCGCTGGCGATCTGCTCCCGTGATGCGGCGTCCATCGCCGCGGCAGCGATACGCCTGAAGACCCGCGGGGTGCCCGTGCTCTCGATGGTGGCCGATCTCTCGACCGCCGAGGGCATCGAGACGGTCGTGCGCGAGACGCATTCCGAGTATGGGCATGTCGACATCCTGATCGCGAACACCGGTGGTCCACCGACCGGTCCGGCAATGGAACATGACTGGGCAGCGTGGACGAAGGCCAGCGAACTGCTGCTGCGCAGCGTGGTCGAGCTGACACGTGCGTTCGTTCCCGGCATGCGGGAGCGGAAATGGGGCCGGGTGATCAGCATCACGTCGAAGGCGGTGAAGGAGCCGGTGCCGTCGCTGGTGCTGAGCAACAGCCTGCGCGCCGCTGTCACGGGCTACCTGCGCACACTCGCGAATGAAGTCGGTGTCGATGGCGTGACGGTGAACACGGTCTTGCCGGGATTCACCGCGACCGAACGCCTCGAAATGCTGGCCGACGCCGCGACGAAGCGCACTGGTGTCACGCGCGACGAGGTGTATGCGGGGTGGATTTCACAGACGCCGATGGGCCGACTCGGCCGTCCCGAGGAGCTGGCGGCGACCATCGCATTTCTGGCGTCAGACCGGGCAGGATTCATCACCGGGCAGGCGATTCTGGTGGATGGTGGCAAGGTCAACACGCTGTTGTAGTCCGTTCCCTCACGCTCTCACTACAAGACACACGACATGAGTCAGATAGAGGCCACCGAGTGGATCTGGCGCGACGGGGAATTCATTCCCTGGGCCGACGCGCAGGTGCACGTTCTCAGCCACTCGATGCAGTTCGGGTCGTCGGCATTCGAGGGCATTCGCTGCTATCACACACCGCAGGGGCCCGCGATCTTCAGGCTGCGCGAGCATCTCACGCGGCTGCTGAACTCAGTGAAGATCTACCGGATGGAGCTCACCTACTCCATCGATGAGCTGTCGGCGGCGTGCTGCGCCCTGGTGCTGCGCAACAAGCTCGACGCATGTTATCTGCGGCCGATGGTGGTGCGCGGGTACGGTGCCGCAGGCATGGTACCGTTCGCCAGTCCGATCGAGGTCTATCTGCCCTGTTGGCCGTGGGGCGCATACCTCGGCGCCGACGCGCTCGAGGCGGGCGTGGACGCGTGTGTGTCGAGCTGGCACCGCTTCGCGCCGAACACGATTCCGTCGCTGGCGAAGGTTGCCGGCAACTATCTGGGTGGACAGCTGATCAAGATGGAAGCGCTGGCGAATGGATTCGCCGAAGCGATCGCGCTGAGCCCCGGAGGAACTGTCAGCGAAGGCTCCGGACAGAATGTCTTTCTGGTGATGGATGGCGCGCTGATCACCACGCCGCTCGACGGGTCGTTGCTGGGTGGCATCACCCGCGACAGCATCATCAAGCTCGCCCATCGCGATGGCCTGACGGTGCGCGAGCAGATCATTCCGCGCGAGATGCTCTACATCGCCGATGAAGTGTTCTTCACGGGCACGGCGGCCGAGCTGACGCCGGTGCGCAGCGTGGATCGCATCAAGGTAGGTGCCGGGAAAGTAGGCCCCGTCACGAAGCACCTGCAGACGGCATTCCTCGACATCGCGCATGGCCGGGCGCCGGATACCCTGGGCTGGCTCACGTCGGTGCGTTGAACGATGTGATCGGTCCGGGTTCCGCTGCCTACGCGGTACCAGGCGGCCCGGCGAGTCGGGCCATGGCACCCGCCAGAAAATCGCCGCGCCAGATCTCCAGCTGCACCGGCGACACGCCACTGCCTGAGGCAACGGCGTGCAGGGACTCGCCGTGCAGCAGCCGCATGACGAGCGCTGCCTTTCGCTCGGCGGTGAACTGCAGCACCTCGGCCGATGTCAGCTCGCGTGCGTCAGCCACCCTGGCTGCCCCGACCTGCGGTACCGGCGATATCTCCGGTCGGAGGCGTCGGGCGTCGATCGCCTGCACCACCAGATCGACCAGTGACGTGATGTACCGCATCGTGGTTTCGTCGAGTGCCGGTTCAGGCGCCAGCCGATCGCCGTAGAGGCAACCCACGATCTGCCCGTCGACAAGGATCGGAAAGACGCCGAACTGGGCCACGCCGAGTTTTGACATCAGCCGCTGCTCTGGTGCCGTCAGCGCCCGTGCGCCTGGCAGGTACGTGGCCACTTGTTGCAGCAGCAACGCGGGCAGGACACCGCCGGCCGCCTCCATGGGAAAGTCGAACTGTGCCAGCAGCAATTCGACGCCGACGCCGAGCCCGGACCGCGCGCGGAGTCGCGATCGATCCGGGCTCAGGACACAGGCCACGACCCGATCGAACGGTGCGCCGCGCAGAGCGCCTTCGAGGGCCAGCAGCAGCACCTGTCCAACATCACACGCCGACGCCGGATCGACCCTGCTCTCGAGCTCCTGATACAGCCGCACCCGACAGTCACTCGATGTCATCGCCTCGTCGGCGCCGTCAGGTGGACTCGTACTCTCATCGCCCAGGCTGGTGACACCGAGCGCGGTGCACGCTGCCTCGGAGAGTTGACGCATGCGGAGCGCATCGACCTTCACCTTCGCCGACGTGAACAGTTCCCGCGTCTCCTCGAGCGATGTCGCCACGATGTCGCGAACCTGCGTGCGCGTCAGCCGGAGACGCGCACCGTGCGATGCGATGAGTGCGTCGAGACTCCGCCGCGCGCCACTGTCCTCGCCATCACGTCGATAGAGTGTCGCGGTGAGTTCGTGTGCGAAGGAGGTGATCGTCGCGAGATCCGGTGTCACGGGTGCACCGCCGCCGCGAATGCCGTCGATGACGCTCTCCGGCATGCCCCAGTGCCGGCATACTGCGGCGCCAAGGGCTTCGTAGCGAAAGCCGAGCACGGCGAGCATGGCAGCGGGTTCGGTGTGCGTGTGTGCGAGCACCAGTGCGTGGATGCGCGCATAATCGGCCGGAAAGTGACATGCGATCAGCACTTCGCCGAGGTTGCGACACATGCCACAGAGATGCGCCTCTTCCGGATCGCCGATGCCAAGTCGGACAGCCACTTCCCGCGCATGATTCGCCGTCAGCAGCGAGAGCAGCATCAGCTCCTTCAGGCCGGCAGAGCGCTGGCGGTAGTTCTCGAACAGCAGAATGCTGCTGGCCAGTTGCCGGACGGTCCGTGCGCCGAGGAGCACCATCGCGCGCGTGACGGACTGCACCTGGCGCTCGGCACGCCGGTAGTGGGCGCTGTTGGCGGTGCGGACGACGCTGAGCGTCAAGCTGTACTCGCGCAGCACGACGTTGGTGAGGCGCTGGATCGAGCTGGCGTTGTCGTCGAGCGCCGACAGCGTGTCGCCGATCTGCTGCGACAGCGCCGGGAAGTCGCGGCCCTCGAGGATCCGCGCGAGGCGCGCCTCGACCGAGGGGAGATCGGTACTCGGCTCGCTGTCGAGGGAGGGATTCGGACGCTCACGGGCAGCTGACGCGCGACTCGTCATGACTCTTGAGAAAGGGGGTATGCTGCGAGTATCGGCCTTGCGGCGCGGATTCTGTGCCGCGGGGCGGCGTCCGGTGTCATCCCCATCGCCGGACTTCACACGCGCCGTCCGTGCTCCGTGTGCTGGCGATGGAGACGACGACGCCCCCGCGGAGGAACCGCGGAGGCGTCGTGGCGTGCGGCTGGAGCAGGCCTACATGACCACTCGTGGCGAGGTTGGGGTGATGACGTGCTGCGTTCCCTTCAACAGCTCGTTGATCTTCCCGATCCGATCACGGATGATCGTATCCAGCCGTCGCTGCGCATCATCGGTTTCCACGGTGAGTTCGCTTGAGCGCAGCGCTTCACCCGCCGTGATCGGCCACTGCGGACGGGCGACCATCCCGCTGATCGTCTGCACCTCCTCACGCAGGCGGGGATATTGGCGGTAGCCGAGGCCGGCGAGCGGGCGCGCCAGCACCGAATCGCGGAAGTGACGCAGGTCCTTCATCGTGCCATCGACTTCGGTGAGCGCCGGCGCCAGTGCGTCGGTGCGCGTGGAGCGCAGCGT
>JANPFJ010000162.1:0-7674 GCA_031423355.1 Gemmatimonadaceae bacterium
ATCAGCACCGATCCGAGCGAGGCACAGCAGGCCTGGGCGCGCGATGCGAACTTCCCGATGCTCTTCGGCAGTGATGTCGGTGGCGCGGTGGGCACCAAGTATGGCGCGTTCATGAGCGCCAACAACATCGACAGCCGCTACCTCTACGTCATCGACCCCGACGGCAAGGTGTCGTACACGGCCAAGCCGTTCAAACAGATGGTGGAGACGGCATACACGGATCTGGGTGCGGCGGTGGCAAAGGCGGCTGGCGGGCGCTGAGGCACTTCACGACTCCGCGTCGGCAGGGAACGGGCGCATCTCCTGCAGATGCGCCCGTTCGTTTTTCGTAGGGCGGGAACCATCACGGCAGATCCGGATAGCCTGTGAGATCGAGCGCGTCAGCCACCACTGAGGCGTATTCCCATTTCGCGGACTCGCCAATGCGTGCCTCAATGCGTCTCCCCTTTCTCGCCGCCTCGCTGCTCGCGGCTGCCTGGCTCGCCACGCCAGCCATCGCCCAGCAGCGCCCCGCCTTCGGCCCGACCGATGGTCGCGACATGGAAGCGACCGACATCGACCGTGTCGCGATTGGCCAGCGCGCGCCGGACTTCACACTCGCGCGCATGGGGGGCGGCACCACCACGCTCTCTTCCTTCCGCGGGAAGAAGAACGTGGTCCTCGTGTTCTACCGCGGATTCTGGTGCCCATACTGCATCAAGCAGCTGAGCGGGATGCGCCAGATGCTGGACGCCGAGATGAAGAGGGACACCGAGCTGCTGGTCGTCTCGGTGGACGATTCGACGGGCACGCAGAAGACGGTCGCACGGATCAGCGCTGACGGTGTGGCGCCGGATTTCGGATTTCTCTCCGACCCGGATCATGCCGTCATTGCCCGGTATGGCATTCTGAACCCCAGCGGTGGCAGTCGCGGCATTCCACATCCCGCCACCTACGTGATCGACAGGGACGGCGTCGTTCGCTGGCGCGACATCGAGACGGACTACAAGATCCGGCCGGCGAACGACGCCGTCGTGACTGCGGTGCGTGCACTGCCCCGTGCGGCGAGTCGTTAGCGCTGGCCTGCTCGGCGTGGCCTTCGCCATGCCGTGTGCGGCGCAACCACCAGCCCGCAGGGTCGAGCGCACGATCACGCGCGACAACGTGCTGCAGTTCACATTGGACCGCGATGCAAACACGGTCACGGTGCGCGACCTGCTCAACGCCACCGTGCTGGCGACGGCGAGTGTCTGCCCGACCGCCACGGCCGGGCGGCTGACGGACGACGACGTGTCGTTTGTGGTGGATTGCGGTACGTCACCCTCCATGGCGGTCAACACCGCGTCGTTCGCCGTCTCGCTGTTTGCAGCCGCCGCGCCGGTTCGTCGCGCACGCATCGCGTCGCCGCGACGCAATGAAGTCGTGATGGTCGGCACCATCCACAGTGAACACCTCACCAGCCTGCGGTACAGCACCAAGGTCCTGCGCGACCTGCTGCGCGCGATCCAGCCGGACTACGTGCTGACGGAGATTCCGCCCAATCGGTTCGCGGCGGCCATAGAGGAATTTCAGCGCACTGGCACCATCACGGAGCCACGGGTGGCGCGATTCCCGGAGTACGTGGACGTCCTCTTCCCGATGACGAAGGAGATGGCGTTCACCATCATACCGACGGCAGGGTGGACGAAGTCGATGGATACGTATCGCAACGGCGCACTGAAGCGTCTGTCCGCCGACCCGGCACGGCGCGCAGAGTGGAATCTTTACCAACTGGCCAGCACCATTGCGGACTCGATTGTGAAGCAGCGTGGCAGTGATGACCCGTACTTCATCAACTCGGCAGCGTACGACTCGATTCAGACCGATGCCCACCTGCCGTACAATCGCTACTTCAACGGCGATCTCGGTCCCGGCGGGTGGGACAACATCAACGTGACCCATTTCGGATTGATCAGCGCCGCACTCGATGCACATCGCGGCGAGGGGAAGCGGTTCGTGATCACCTATGGCGCGGGGCACAAGGAGTGGTTTCTGCGCGCGCTTCGCAAGCGCACGGACATCGTGCTGCTCGAAGTGGCCCCATTTCTTGACCGCAGCGGCGCGCGCGGTACGCGGTAGCGTTCGCGTCGCGCCACACCCGTCTGTCAGCGAGCGGCTACGGGCCGTGGAAGTGGGGCGTCAGCGCCGGAGGAACATCCGAGCGGTCCAGGCCGCCGCCGGCAAGCCAGAGCCGGGTCTGCACCGCGGCAGAATCGATCAGATGCGCGGCCTGCGAAAAGTCGTGCGACGCCACATGCATCGGGCAGAGTGGTGGCACCACGTGAACGTTGGCTGAGCCTCCCGCGCGCTCGAGATCCGCGCGGAGTTGCCGCGCGATCATCAGCGAGAACGTGTGAAGGACCGTCGCGGCCAGACTGTTCGGGAGTGCGCGAACTGCACATGGGAAGCCAGTCGGGAGCACGATGACCCGTGTGGCTCCCAGGCGAATCGCCGAGGTGATCGGCGCGTTGGCCGAGACGCCACCATCAGTCAGCAGTACGCCATCGATGTGCACCGGCGGAAACAACACCGGAATCGCCGATGTCGCGAGCAGCGCATCGACCACCGACCCGGACGAGAGCACCACCTCTTCGCCACTATGCAGCGCGGTCGCAACGATGTGGCAGGGGATGACGGTGTCCTCGAACCGGCGCACCGGCACACGCGCTTCCAGCGTCCGCCGCAGCACGCGTGGGTCGAGCAGCGATCCCCGCCGCCCCACCAGCGCCATCACGCCATGGACCCGGTCGACCGGAAAGACATCGCGTCGGCTGAGGTCCTTCCACATCGTGGCCAGTCGCGAGACGCCGTCGAGCGTTGGGATCGTGGCGAAGTGCACGGCATTGATGGCGCCGGCGGAGGCACCGACGACGAACGCGGGTCGCTCGCCTGCCTCGACCAGCGCCTGCAGCATGCCCACCTCGGCCGCCCCGACGCTGCCGCCGCCTGCGAACACGAATGCTGTTGTCACACTTGCCGCTCCTTGCCGCTGCGGGACGTTGTACGAGGAAGTCACCGAGAGGGCTCTGGTGCAGCGAGTGATCCGCGCCACCTCGGATCCGTTCCACGGCAGTCCGGGAGGCGCCAGACACCCTGCAACCCAGGCAGCCCGAACGAACGGACAGCCCTGTCGCGTGTCAGCTGCCCGGCACCCTCGGTAACCCCAGCCGCATCGCCACCGCACTCGACGGGCACCCCTGCCGCCATTCATGCGACATCATCAACGCCGCTGGCGCGCCCTCGCGCGCAGTCCGCTCGAAGCCGAAGCGCGGCCAGTAGTCGGCCGCGGTCTCCGTCAACAGATACAGCGCGGTCAGCGATACTCGCTCCGCCCACGCCACGCGGTCTTCCGTTAACGCAGCACCCAGCCCATGCCCGCGCAGTCGCTCATCGACCACCGCTGAACGGAGGAGGCCGACCCTGGATGGGCCGTCACCGTACACTTCGATCCCAGCAGCACCAACGACCTCGCCGCTGCCTGGATCGACCGCCACCGCGAACTGCGGTCCGAATTGCGCATCGAGGGCGTTCGGGGCGAGGTGCGCGGCAGCGAGGAGCACCGACACGGCCTTCAGATCGTCCGGGGTGGCCGGCCGCAGCGAGAAGTCGGGCACATTAAATCCGTGCGTGTGCGACATACCTGATCTCCGGTGCGGTGAAGCTGTCTCGCGGCTCTGGCCGCGGGGCCAGTGGATCTGGCGACGCGCCGAATGAATGCTACACTGGATGGCGTGACGACCACCCCGGCCGCCCAGCTCCTCGAGAGCCTTTATCGCGAGACGATTGCCGCCCTGCATCCGGGAGCAGCCGTCCGCGTGGCGCTCGACCAGCGCGAGGCCGCTGGAGCCCGCAGCGCTCCGATACACATGATCGGGCTCGGCAAGGCGGCACCGGCCATGTGCGCCGCGGCGCTCGAGTGGTGCGCCGCGCGCCAACGCGCAGTGGCGGGTGGCATCTGCATCTCGCACGATCCGGGCGGCGTGTCGGTGGCGCCGCTGCCAGTCGTGCTTGGCGATCACCCGGTGCCGGGGGCGCGATCACACCGCACGGCAGCGGCGCTCGGCGCGTACATCGAGGCACGCGTCAGGCCAGATGACGACGTGATCGTCCTGCTCTCCGGCGGTACGTCGTCACTGATCGGCGCCCCGCGTGCGGGGATGAGCGAAGCAGAGTACGACACCACCATCGCGGCGCTGGTCGCATCGGGGCTGAGCATCGCGGCAATCAATCGGAGCCGCAGTCGCTTGTCGCGGTGGGGCGCAGGGCAGCTTGGTGCCGCGCTGCGGGCGCACGGTGCTGATGTGGAAGTGCTGGTGATCTCCGATGTGATCGGCGACGATCCTGCATCCGTCGGGAGCGGGCCATGCGTCGCGTTGCCGGGTGACGCAGCGCTCCCGATGCCGCATCACATCATCAGCAACAACGCCGCCGCACGGTCGACCGCGGTCAGCCTGGCGACCAAGCGCGGCTTGAATGCGATGCAGGTCACCCAGCCGCTGGAGGGTGACGTGGAGCAATGCGCCGACCGGATCAGTCTGGCGCTGCGCACCTTCGCGTCAACCGCGCGCACCGGCAGCAGCACGCAGCTCCCGCGTGTGATGTGCTGGGGTGGTGAACCGACCGTCACGCTCCCGGGTCCGGACGTACCCGCGGGCGGTCGCATGCAGGCGCTCGCGCTGCTGATCGCCAAGCAGCTGCACGATGCCGGAAAGGACGCACATGGCATCACGGTGCTGTGCGCCGGCACCGATGGCCGGGATGGGGCCACGAATGCGGCTGGCGCCGTGATCGACGCGCACACCTGGTCGAAGATGCGTGAGGTGGGCCGCACACCAGAGCGCGATCTGAAAGCGTTTCAGAGCCATCACGCACTCGAGGCAGTCCACGCGCTCGTGCCGGAGTTTGCGTCCGGCACCAACGTCAATGACCTGGTGATCGCGCTGGTGAGCTGAGGGCGCCGAGTGACTACCGCGACAGGCCAGCCAGAAACTCCGCCATTTCTTCGGCCGCGCTCACGCTCCCCAACTCGCTGAATGCTTCGCGCGCTTGAATCCCGATCGTTCGAGCGGCGTCCATCACGCCGCGACGAAGCATGATCTGCGCCATCGTCTGGAGCGTCTGGGCTTCCTGCGTGCGATGGGCATGTGTCCGCGCCAGTTCCAGCGCCCTGGCGATGGACGCGTCCGCCTCCGCGACCAGTTCCATCCGGTCGGCGGCATCGGCCAGCACTCGCAGCGCGTCCGCCTGCAGCAGGAAGTCGGGGAGCGCCGCAAACGCGGTGGCCGCGCGCGCGGCAGTGGCTCGCGCCCACGCGAAATCACCGCGCCGCAACGAGATCTCCGCGCGGCCGACCATCGCCATGGTGGCGAGCCGACTGTTGCCGGCCTCAGTGGCGAACTCGATGGCGCGGCGCTCCGCATCCTCCGCGGCATCGAGCTCGCCACGCGTGCGGAACGAGATCGCCAGATTGTGCCAGCTCTCGGCCAGGCCTCTCGGATTGCCGAGGCGCTGATACATCATGATCGCGCGCTGGTAGGCCACGATCGACTGATCTGCATTGCCGCGAAGCGCTTCGATCAGGCCGAGGTTGTTGGTCGCCCGCGCGGTGAGGAGCGTATCGTCGTCGCTCAGCGCCATGGCAAGCGCCTGCGAGAAGCGATTCGACGCCTCGTCGAGCGCGCCAAGGGCGAACGCGGCGGCACCCTGCATGTTGACTGACCGTCGCATCGCCGGACGGTCGGCGGCGGCCGTCAGCAGGGGCAGCGCGCGCGTCAGCCAGCCTGAGGCCGAACGCGGGTCCCCCGTCCACAGACAGGCGTCGGCCAACAGCACGGCCCGTGCTCCGTCGCGCTCAGTGCCGGCCGGATCCCCTTCCAGCGTCGCACGCACGTCGCCCCACGCACCGGCGGCAGCGGCGGTGCGCGCGAGCGCGAGCAGGGCGTCAGGGGCGGGAGCACTCATCGTACAGCTACCAGGCGACCGCGTGATTGGTGAACGAGGTCACGTCGGCCTTCACTTCACTGAGGTTACCACTCACCTCCACCGTGCTGGTCAGCTTGAACCACGGCTGCCCGATCGCTTCCTGTTTCCAGATCGCGAACGTGGGAATGAGGTTCGTATCGTTCTGATTGACGGCACCGTCACGGTTGTAGTCGTTGTCCGCATTCTTGAAATCGAGCCGCAGCTCGGCCGGCCGCAGGTCACTGAACACCAGGCCACTTGGCGAGAACTCGGTGATCAGCTTCGAGAGGTCGAGGATCCGGATCGTGATGCGCACCGAGTCGCCGGTGGCGAATGCCACACCGTTTGGCCGGCGCAACAGCGATTCATTGCGCACACGAAAGCGCAGGAAGCGCACCGAGTCGCCGCCACCAGCAGCTGGCCGGTAGTACATCGCCACTTCGCGATCCTGGCCGCGCACTGCCCAGAAACTGACGCTGTCCGTGCGGAGCGTGACACCGGCCGCGGGCCGCAGAAAGTTCAGTTGCGCCTGCGGCACCGGATTCGGGGTTACCCCTGGATCTGGAGTTGTGGTGCCGTCAGTCGAGCACGCGATGGCCAGCGTCGCGGTCAGGACCAGCGCGGCCCACCAGAATCGTCGCATATCAGAAGTCCTCATTGAGATCGTCATCCGTTGCACCGGACGCCTGCGCATCCAGCAACCGCTGCAATCGCGGGCGGCTGATGCCAAGTCGTCGCGCTGCTTCACTTTTATTCCCGCCACAGCGCTGCAGCATGGCACTCGCCGCACCGCGCGCCAGCATCGACAGCGAGGCGGGCCACGGCAACTCTCCGCCGGACGAACCCGCCGCAACCGTGGCGCCGTCTGCCGCCAGATCCGCCACATCCAATCGCACACCATCGGACAACAGCAGCGCGCGTTCAATCACGTTCCTCAACTCGCGCACATTCCCGGGCCAGGCCCGCTCGGCCAGCGCCCGCTGCGCGTTCGGCGTCACCTGCGGCGCCGGTACGATGCCATACTCGTGCGCAAACTTCTGCACGAACGCCTGGACCAGTCCGACCACATCCTCGGCCCGCTCGCGCAGCGGCGGTAGTTCGATCGGCATCACATTCAGTCGGTACCAGAGGTCTTCGCGAAACTCACCGCGCGCCACCGCCGCCTTCAGCTCCACATGCGTCGCCGCGATCACGCGCACGTCGAACGGAATCGTGCGCGATCCGCCAACCCGCCGCAGCGTCCGTTCTTCGAGCACCCGCAGCAGCTTCCCCTGCAGTGCCAGTGGGAGATGGCCGATCTCGTCGAGGAACAACGTGCCACCATCGGCGAGCTCGAACAGGCCAGGCTTTGCGGTGCGCGCATCGGTGAACGCACCCGCTTCATGCCCGAACAACTCGCTCTCCAGCAGATTATCTGGAATCGCAGTGCAGTTCACATCCACGAACGGCTTCCGCGCGCGTGGCCCGTTGTAGTGAATTGCGCGCGCGAACAACTCCTTGCCGGTACCCGTCTCGCCCAGCAGCAGCACGGTCACGTTGGCGTGCGGAATTACTCGTGCCGCGCGTGAGAGGGCCGCCGCCAGCGCCGCACTCGAGCCGAGGATGCCATCGAACGAGTACTTGACTCCCTCGCGAGAAGCGAACGCCGAGCCATCGCCCTGCTCAGCGATCCGGCGTGAGGCATCTGCGACCCAG
>JANPFJ010000163.1:0-4810 GCA_031423355.1 Gemmatimonadaceae bacterium
CCGTTGCGCCGCGCCGCCTCGGCACGGCGTACCACGCCTGGTCCGGCGTCCACCAGGTAGACGGCGCTGCCCACGACCACGGCGACCGCCGGCCCGGAGCGGTCCGGATCGGCATTGGGCGTGCCGGTCCCCAGCATGACCACGCTGGTCTGGGCCCACACGGGCGCCGGCGCGACGGCGGCTGCCCCGGCGAGAACGGTCAGGAAAAGCAGACGCTGGCGCATGAAAGACAAACTTCGTCTATTCTTCAGTGCATGTCCAAGGGAGCAAACGCGTGCCACGCGAGCTGATCGCCTATGTCCGTGACCTGCTCGGCGACCGGTACAAGGTCGAAGAGGAGATCGCGGTCGGGGGCGCAGCCCGGGTGTTCCGCGCGAAGGACGCCCGCAACACGACGGTCGCGCTCAAGGTGCTCCGCCCGGAGCTGATGCCGAGCCTGACCGCCAAGCGGTTCCTGCGCGAGATCGAAGTCCTCAAGCAGCTCGACCACCCGCTCATCGCGCGCCTGCTCGACTACGGCGAAGCCGACTGGTTCCTCTACTACGTCATGGACTGGGCCGACGGGCCGACGCTGCGCAAGTACATCGACAAGCACGGGCAGGCGTCGGTGGAGGCCGCGCTCAAGGGCGGCTGCGAGGTGCTGGAAGCGGTGGCCCACGCGCACGAGCGCGGGATCGTGCATCGCGACGTGAAGCCGGAAAACATTCTCCTCACGCCGAAGGGCGCGATGCTCCTCGACTTCGGCATCGCCCGCGCGATCGCGAACTCGGAGGCGCAGCGCGTCACCCGGTCGGGCTTCACCGTGGGGACGTCGTCGTACATGAGCCCCGAGCAGGCCCAGGGCCTGGCGGTGGACGAGCGCAGCGACATCTATTCGTTAGGGTGCGTGCTGTTCGAGGCGCTGACGGGGAAGCCTCCCTTCAGCCACCCCATGGAGCAGCAGGTGCTGGAGCTGCACATGAAGGCGCCGATCCCGCGGATGTCGGGGGCGCGCAGCGACATCCCGCCGGCGGTGGCCCAGGCCATCGCGAAGTCGCTGTCGAAGAATCCCGACGACCGCTACCAGACCGCCGTGGAGATGCGCGAGGCGCTCCTCGCCGCCATGCCGAGCCCCGTCGCCCGGCTGTAGGGCGGCCCTCGTTGGGGCGACCCTTGTGGTCGCCCGTTTGCGACCCCGCTAGGTGCAGACCGCTTCGCCCGGCTGACCGCCGGCGATGGGCGGCGTGCCGGTGCCGACGTAGATCCCGCAGGTCTTGGTCGTCGCGTTGTGCTTCGCCGTGGCATCCCATCCGCTGGCCGATGCGCCGCCGATCGTGACCGTCACGCCGCTGGAGGGCCGGTAGGTGATGAGCCCCAGGCTCGAGGGGTAGGCGGCATAGTCGGACTGATAGGTTTCCATCGCGGTCACCATGTTGCGCAAGTCGCTTTTCATGGTGGCGACGTAGGCGCGGTCCTTGGTGCCCCCGAACCTGGGAATGGCGATGGCGGCCAGGATGCCGATGATCAGCACGACGACGATCAGCTCGAGCAGCGTAAAACCCTGAGTTTGGCGCATGCAGCAAAGGTTCCCTAAATTCCGGGCCTGCGCCAGTAGCTCAGGTGGATAGAGCGGCAGCCTTCTAAGCTGCGGGTCGGGGGTTCGATTCCCTCCTGGCGCGTGTAGTGCAATGCTCCGATAGCTCAATGGTAGAGCAGCTGACTCTTAATCAGTAGGTTGTAGGTTCGAGTCCTACTCGGAGCACTCACGGCGGCGGTCATCTTTACGGATGGCCGCCGCCGCTTTTTTGCACTGATGCGGTTCTGCGGTTAGACATCGCACGGATGTTCCGTCATCTCTGCGTGGCCTGCGTCACGGTGCTGTCTCCGGCGTTGCTGACGTCGCAACATTCGATGTCGAGTGCGACTCGCGATTCGGTGTCGGTGATGGCGACCGTGATCGCGACGCGCGTCTCGCCGGCACTCGCGGGGCAGCCGCGGAGTGAAATACTCGTCACACAGCCGATGCTCATGCTCCGCGGTGCTCGGTGGCGCGGTGCCATGCAGTTCGCCACCATGCTCAACGCAGAGCGCTGGACGATGCCCGACGGGGAACCGGTGGCCGGCATCTGGGGAGAGGGATTTGTCGATCGTCGGCATCCACATACGATCCTGCACGAAGCGATGCTGACCGGCGAGCGGCGGTTGAAGCGGATGCGACTGTCGATCACAGCCGGGAAGGGCATCGTGCCGTTCGGCACCGACGATCCGATGATCCGACCGCTGTCGAAATATCCGGCGAACCATCACTTCTCGCAGATTCTCGAGCGCGTGCAGCTGATTGGGGCGATCCGCCTTGGGACACGGATCGGCGTTGAGGCTGCGACGTTCAACGGCGATGAGCCGTCTGGCCCTGCGGCGGCACCCGTCTGGGGCCGCTTCGGCGACTCGAGAGCACTCCGGCTGTCCGTTTGGCCCGTTCCTACGATGGAGATTCAGGGGAGCTCGGCCTTCGTCCGTTCACCGGAGTTCGTCAGCGGCGAGGGGCTGGATCAGCAGAAGTCCAGCGGCGCCGTGCGCTGGACACCGACGCGGAGCGTCGTACGCTACGCGCTGGTCGAGTGGGCGCGGACGGAGGAGCGGTACCAGCAACGTGAGATCATCGCGTATGGGACGGTGCTCGCCGAGTTCCTTGCACGGCATCGTGGGCTGAGTATGGCCGTCCGGTTCGAGCGGACCTCCCGGCCGGAGGAAGAACGGCTGCTCGATCCATTCCGAACGCCGCGTCCACCGGGCGATCTTACCATCAAGGGAGTGACCCGCTGGCAGATCGCAACGCTGCACGCCGGTCTGCAGCTGCCGGCGACGGGGCCGGTCCATGGCCACCTCTTCGCCGAAATGGCGCATGCTCACTCCGAGCCGTTGCTGCGCCCCATCCTCGTTGATCCGAAGGACATCAGTGGCGCATCGACGGCGTGGCATGCGAGCGTGGGGCTGCGGATTGGCGTCGGCGCGATGTCGGCACGCGTTGGGCGCTACGGCGCGGCCGCGGGGGGCGCAATGACCGATGCCCGGTTGACCATGCTGCACCCTCACGCCGGACACGAATCCGTCGGCCCGCGTTTTGCGCGTTGAACGTGTGGCCAACCGCACTCCGGGCCGCAGTCCGGTGATCAGGCTGCCCGTGACGGTGTAGCGGTAGGATCGGAGCGAGTGGTGGTCTGTATCTGTCCGACGTGCGCGACGAGTAGTTCCTGAGCGGGCAAACCCACAGGGGAGAAGTGCGATGCATGGCCTGACGAGCAGTGTGCTGGCGCTGTCCGTCGTTCTTGTCGCGGCGTGCGGCAGCAGTGGCGACACGCCGCCTGTTGCGCCGGAACCGCCGGGCTCCGCGCCCCGCGTGGCGGAGCTGACAGTGCTCGGGCACGGGCTGCTCGAGAACCGCTACACGGCGGAGCTCAGTGTCGCAGGGCGGTACGCGTATTCTTCGAGCTGGGGGACACGCAACAGCGTGCGCGGCAACGCCGTGTACATCTGGGATCTGTCGGCGACACAGCCGCAACTCATCGACAGCGTGATCGTTGCCGATGCGGGTACAACGGGCGACGTGCAGGTTGTCCCAGGGGCGAATCTGCTCGTTGTCGCGGTGGAGCCAACGCCGCGGGGCGCGATCGTGTTGTATGACGTCACTGCACCGTCGCGACCGGTATTCATCGGCAGATACGAAACACCCAACACTGTGAACGGTGTCCATACGGCGCAGGTCTCACGTGTTGACGGTCGCCTGTATGCGTTCCTCTGCATCGACCCGCGAGGGTCAGATCCTGCCAAGCTGGTCATCGTTGACATCACCGACCCGCGCGCCCCGGTCGAACGGTGGGTGCGAGTCCTTGGCGCGCCGTTCGTGCACGATGTGAACGTGCGCGACGGCATCATGCTGACGGCAGAATGGAACAATGGCATGGCGGCGTACGACATTGGCGGCGGTGGAAGAGGCGGCACACCGTCGTCACCGGTGCTGCTGGGGCGTGTGGTCACGACTGGTGGCAGTGTGCACAACGTGCACTGGCTGCGCGATTCCGTCAGCGGCGCACGCTACGCGCTGGTCGGTGAAGAGGGGCCAGGGGCACTTGGCACGTCGTCGGTGGGCGACGTGCATGTGGTTGATGTGAGCGCGTGGGATGCCATGCGGGAAGTGGCGTTCTTCCGTGTCGCGGGCGCGGGCACGCACAACTTCTGGGTCGACGAGCAGCGCGGTGTGCTGTATGCCGCGTACTACAACGCCGGCGTACGTGCGCTGGACGTGCGCGGCGATCTCTCGACCTGCGCCACTGTGGCAAAGGATGCCACGGGGCGCTGTGATCTCACCGTCGCGGGGCGGCTGCTGGGCACGGCTCTGGGATCGATCGGCACGTACGTCTGGGGGGTTGATGGCGCGTCGGGGAGCGTGATCGCATCGGACATGCTGCGCGGGCTCTGGCGGGTGGCGCTGGCGGTGCCAGGCGCGCGGTAGCGTGTCGGGGGATGGGGTGTGACCAGACGGTCACGGTTGAGTTGCATTCCTGTCAGAATTCACGTACTTTCGTCTCCCTTCGCTAAACCAGGCGGCGATGTCTCGCGAAAGCGGGCAAGGCAACCTGAGCGAAGGGCTTGACGGACTCGGCTTCGCCGACTATCCTTTAAGACTCCCGCTGAAACGGCGGGGCTGCTGATTGAAAATTGAATCGAGAGAGATAAATGTGCGAGGCGATCTCGTTTGAGCGACGGCGTGCAGAGCGCCGCGCGAGAGATTGAACTCTGATTTTTATTGATTCCGGACCGTCTCATGATGGTC
>JANPFJ010000164.1:0-3022 GCA_031423355.1 Gemmatimonadaceae bacterium
AGTGCTCAGCCTTCGAGCACGAAGGTGATTTTCATGGCCACACGGTACGTCGAGACCTTTCCGTCCTTCATCTCGATCTTCATGCTCTTCACCCACGCGCCCGACACACCCTTGAGCGTTTTGTTGGCGCGCTTCAGTCCCACGGCAATCGCGTCATCAAAGCTCTTGGGGCTGGACGCGACAATCTCGGTAACTTTTGCAACGGACATGTGTCTCTCCGGTAAGGTCGCGCTTGAGGATGGTGCGGTTCACCCACTCAAGCGCATCAGTCGAATCCAGAAGAAAACGTGCTAGTGCTTCGTCCACCATCGGCAGGCGCTAAGTTTGTAGCTCCAGTCTCATCACTCCCGGTTCAGGCACCTGACTCTCCTTACGATGACCACTCGACGTGACTTTGTGGCCGCGATCGGCCTGTTCGCGCTCGGCAGTCCGGCGCTGCACGCGCTGCGCGCGCAGCCCAGCCAATCGGGGAAACCCCAGTCCGGAAAGGCACCCGCAGCGAAGTTGGCCAACCCGGCCGCCGACCGCGCAATCACCATCTACAAAGACCCGAATTGCGGTTGCTGCGCTGAATGGGTGAAGCACCTGAGCAAAGCGGGCTTTGTGACCACCGTACGTGATATGACGGATATGGTAACCGTCAAACGCAGTTTTGGTGTGCCTGTTGCCCTCGAATCCTGTCATACCGCCAGAATCGGGCGCTACACGATTGAAGGCCACGTCCCTGCCGATCTCATCGTCCGCCTGATCGCCGAGCAGTCTCCCGCGCGCGGGTTGGCCGCTCCCGGCATGCCGGTCGGATCCCCCGGGATGGAAATGGGTGGCCAAAAGGACAAGTACGACGTGCTCGCCTTCGACGCGACCGGAAAGACGCGCGTCTACGCGTCGCGCTAGGTTCGAGCGGTTCTGATGTTGCCGACCGACCACGACCGAGCATGAGCGCCACGGCCGACATGACGCTCTCGGTGCAGCACGCCGAGGAGCGCGATATTGAAGCGATTACCGCCCTCAACAATCTGTTCGCCCCCGACGGACTGACCCTCGCACGGACCACGGACTTCGTGACCGCGCACCTGCAGGACTATCAGGTCGTACGCGACGGCGACCGCGGGCTCTTGGGTTGCGTTGCGCTCGACGAATATTCACCGTCGCTCGTTGAGCTGATCTCGTTGGCCGTCGATCCCTGCGCCCAAGGGCGCGGCATCGGTCGGCGCCTGATTCTCGCCGCTGAGGAGCTCGCGCGACAGCGCGGATATCCGCAACTGTTCGCTGTCTCGCTCGCCGACGGACTGTTCCTCAGCGCCGGATTTCGCGAATCCACTATCGAGATCTATCCCGAGAAGATTGCGCGCTACACCGGGATCTCCCGTTCCGAGCTCTCGATCGGTCGCAAATTCTGTTTCGCCCGCACGTTGCGATCGCGAAGCCGCTAAACGCCCTTCGCGCACACGGGCACGCCCGCAACGGGCACGCCCGCAACGGGCGCACTGGCCGAGTCGGCCGATACTCCCCACCTTACCTGTATGCAATTCATCGACCCTCGCATGCCCAAGCGGATTGACCGCTGGCGCAGCCCGGCACTCGGCCTCGAGATGCCCATCGTGACGTACGGCCACGCCGGAACGCCCGTCCTGCTGTTCCCCACCGCCGCCGCCGACTTCTTGGAGAACGAACGGTTCTTCCTCGTCAAGGCGGTGGAGCCACTGATTGCGGCCGGCCGTTTGCGGCTGTTCAGTATCGACAGTATCAATCGCCTGGCCTGGATGGATCGAGAACTTCCTGTGCGTGAGTCCGCTCGACGCCAAGCGATGTACTCCCGGTACGTCGAGGACGAGGTCGTCCCATTCATGCGCCACATCGTGGGGGATGGCGGTGCGCGTCCCCTGACGACTGGCGCGAGCTTTGGCTGCTTCCATGCGGCAAACGCCTTCTTCCGTCGACCAGATCTGTTTGGTGGCGTGATTGGCATGAGCGGCTTCTACGATCTGGCGACCAGCTACTTCAACGGTTATTCGGACGACAACTGCTACTTCAACAATCCCATGTGGTACGTCTCGAACACCGAGGGTGGCGCGTTGGACACCCTCCGCCATCACAGCCGGATCGTGCTCGTGGCTGGTCAAGGTGCGTACGAGAAACCCGAAGCGACCCGACGGTTTCATGATGTCCTCGATCGGAAAGGCATTGGTCATGTGTTCGATCTGTGGGGACACGACGTCAATCATGACTGGCCATGGTGGCGCAAGATGTTGCCGCACTACCTCGAACGGGTTGGCGTCTGATGACGTGGCGTGCGCACGCAATGATTGGTCGCGCCAGCCTCGCGGTCGGGGTGATGGTCCTGTCATCGGGCGCGCTCGCGGCACAAGGTGGACAACCGCTGCGGAACGCCAGCCTCGCCGCTCGCGTCGCGCACGTGAAGTCGTTGTTGCGCACGACGCCGCTGGTGGATTCACACAACGATCTGCCGTGGGCCATGCGCGAAGACGCCAACGCGCCGCTCGATGTCGTCGCATACGATCTCAACAAGCCCACCAAAGGCATGACGGACATTGCGCGGTTGCGCAAAGGCATGGTGGGAGGACAGTTCTGGTCGGTCTACATCCCCGGCGAAATTCGCGATTCGGGCTTTGCCCGTGTGCAGTTGGAGCAGATCGACATCGCTCGGCGCGTGATCGCGCGCTATCCGAAGGATCTGCGGTGGGCGCTCACCGCCGCTGATGTACGCGCCGCGCATCGCGCCGGCAAGATCGGATCTTTGCTTGGCATGGAGGGCGGACACGCGATCGAAAACTCGCTCGGTGCACTGCGCGCGTACTATGATCTTGGCGCACGATACATGACGTTAACGCACAACGTCACACTCGACTGGGCCGACGCGGCCAACGATGTGGCCAAACACAAAGGGCTCACCCCATTCGGCAAAGAAGTGGTGCGCGAGATGAATCGGCTCGGCATGATCGTCGACTTGTCGCACGTCTCGCCGGGCGTGATGAGCAATGCACTCGATGTGAGTGAGGCA
>JANPFJ010000165.1:0-5566 GCA_031423355.1 Gemmatimonadaceae bacterium
TGCCGGTGACCGGTATCACAGCGCCTGCGGTCGGCACGTTCGCGCACTATGCGCTCACGGTCGACGCAGCCGCCAACATCACGAGCTTCTACCTGAACGGGACGCTCGTCGGGAGCGCCAACATCACGATCGCGGCCGGACTGAATGGGTCGGCGACGAGGCTTGGACGTCAATTCGACCCATTCACCGAGTTCTTCAACGGCTCGATGGACGAAGTCCGTATTTACGGGAATGCGCTTTCAGCGCGTGAAGTCGCGGAATTGGCGCAGCTGGCGACCGTACCGGAACCGGCGACGGCCCTGCTGCTTGGACTCGGTGTTGGCGTGCTCGGGCTGGTGCGGCGGCGGGGCGGGGCGCACTCGGCCTGAGGGTATCAGTGATTCAGTCGCCAGCCGGACCCGACGACGCGCCAGGGATCAATGGGGCGTTGCTGCCGCGGCGCAGAGTGAGTGCAGTGGAGGGCCAGCCTGTGAACGCGTATCCGTGCACGGTGGACGCTGCCGGCGTTGATGCAGCGGTTGAAAAGGCAATTGGGCTCGAGGGTTCGATGGCGGTGCCCAGTATTCCGATTCCGGGAATCGGATGGCTCGCATCCATCAAGGATGCCGATGGCAACATCCTCGGCGGTGATGACCAGCGGACTCTCGCGCGCTCGCCGCCCCACGGGTATGATTTTGAAGCTGGTTGGCCGCCCGGTGCGCGCGCGCTCGGCAACCGCTGACCGCACTGCAACCCGGGCACAGCGGCGTCACGGTGGGCGGCCACGCGGCGAAGTTGCCTCAACCTGGTCGAAGTCTCCTTCCCGTGCCCTTTCTGAACCAGCATGATCAAGTTCTCCGGCGATATCGGCCAGTCCGCGCAGGTCAAGCCTACGAATGCAGTCGGTGACGTCACGGTCGCACAGCTGTTGCTGCGCGCCGCGAGGCACCCCAAGACCAAGGCGCCGTTCTTTCTGGGCAAAGCGACCGGCAAATGCGATGAAGCCACGGTCAAAGCGATTCGCGAGTTCCAGCTCGCCCACGGCCTCGCGGCCGAACCAATCAAACTTGGCAAGCCGCAAGCCGCGGCACCGGCCCGGTTTGGCGGACCAGCGGCACCTGTCGCGAAGGAGCCGACGAGCGATACGGAAAAGTTGGGGGTGATCGCCGTTGGCACGACGACGTTCCGCAAGCTCCTCGAGGAATCAACCAACGTGGCACCGCGACTGGCGCGGCTGCGCACGCTCCTGAAGTCGAGGCACGCCTACCTCGAGGGATCGCTGAACGACTGGCAACTGGCCCGCAAGGAGATCACCGAGGCGAGCCTCGACGAGGACTTCCGGGACACCGTACTGGCACTGGTCGATGCGGTCTACAGCAAGCATGGCATCGTGCTGCGTGGCTGGAATCCCGCGGTGAGCTATCTCCGGTCATTCGCGGATCAGCACAAGGCACTTCTCAACAAGTCGTCTAAAGCGCAGCCGGGCGAGGGTCTGCACAACTACGGTCTCGCAATCGACGTCGGTTACCTCAATCTCGTTCTGGTTCACGACGACGGCAAAGAATCCGTCGTGACGCACGAGAAACAGTTCGACACGATCACGACAGTGCACGGCTATGCACTGCAGAATGCACTCTTCAAGGTGCGCGACGATCTATGGGAAAGTCCGCCCAAGGGTACCGGCTCTCTGTTCCGCATCCGGCTCGACGGCAAGGACAACGATCCGAACCACTTCCAGGCGTACAGTCAGTTCCCGGATCTCTATCCGAACGCGCCGAAAGTGAGCATGAGCCGCTCGCTGGCGGATCATCTGTCCGTCGTTGCGTCATCGGCGACCGAGACTGTCACCTGGAAGGCACTCAAGGGTCACCACTACGCGTGCGACATGGGGCTCGGCATCGATCCGATCGACGTTGGTACGGCGGATGAGATCTGGCAGGGGCTTGCGAAGCTGAAGAAGCCCCAGCTCGTGCACGCACTCAACATCGCGGCACAGAAAGCAGGGAAGCCGCAGATCAAGGAGTCCGAGCTGACGGATGCGTCATTTCGTAAGCTGTTCGACTCCCTGCGCGGTGCCTTTGTCGCCGCCGAAGCGCGCTACGACGAGTGGTTACCGAAGCGGGAAGACGGCACGGCGATCACGACCTGATTCGAATGCGTGCCTCGAGCAGGCGCCGTTGTTTGTTACACGGCGCGGTGAAAAACCTCATGATGCCCCGGAGATCTCGGCACGAAGAAGCCCCGGACCTTGCGCCCTATCCCGCGAAGAACCGAACACTCTTCAGTGACGTCGCCACGAATTCCTTCCGCGGCCCGCCAACGTCGAGTACCTGCTGCGTCAGCTCCACCAAGTCAGAGGACCTGCTTGACGCGATCGCCGCGTCGACCGTGGCGCGATACGCGTCAACGACATCGGCGCTGGTGATTTCGTAGCCGATACCCTGCACCAGCCAGTGGAGTGCGACCAGCCCAACGCTGAGGGCGAACTCCGGCTCGGTCGCTTTGAAATCACGTGACGCCCGTGTCAGCGTTCGCGGATCGCATGGCGAACTGCGCGCGAGCGCCAGCGCTTCGGTGAGGAAGCCGGCGTCCTTGGCCGCTGCAAACCATTTCCCTTCCTGCCCGGGCGTTGAATTCACCAGATCGGCGAGCACTTCATGCGCCGGCCGTTCGGGATACTTCTTCGTCACGGCACGAAAGGTCGCGAGGTGACTGGTCATGCGGTTCGCGCTCAGTCCGTATCGCTCGTAGGCTTCGCCGCGCATCCCGGAACGGAGCAGAATCTCCTCGCACGTCGCGTCGATGTCACGCTCGCTCGACCAGGCGTTCCGGCTCCCGTCGGCGAAGCGTAGCGCGTCGGCCGAGCGCCCGGAGGCGAGCATGGCCTTCACCGCCCACTGTGTGTAGTGCCACATGCGTTGCGCACTGACGAGCGCAATCAGCTCGTCGTACCGCTCGGCGTGAAAGAGCGCGCTGAGGCAGGCCGTACTTCCCTTGAAGAACGCACCGAGCTGTCGATCAGGGCCGAGCGCGTGGCGTGTCGGGTCGAGCAGTCGATCGGCCCATTGGCTCGCGACCTCCGGCGAGGCGCAGAGGTCACCCCAAAACTCGCCGAGGGACTCGATGTAGGGGATCTCGTCCGTCTGCAGCGCGTCGAACAGTCGTTCCAACCAAGCCGTGCGGACGACAGCATCGACATCGGCGCGCGCGATGATCGGCACCAGCCCTGAAATGGCGTTGTTGACGGCGGTGCCAATCGAGCCGGAGGAGCTGTCGACATGCTCCAGTGCCGGGGAGACCTTCTCGAGGAAGAGTACGGCACCGTCGGCGGCGAGCGCAGGATCTGTCTTCGAGACTTTGCGAATCTCGGCGACCGCTTCCTTCACGCGAGTGATCGCCGGCTGCGATCGCCAGCCGAACGCGTGTCGGCGAAAGCTGGCGCGAAACTGCCAGACGTACTTGGGTGGCGGTACGGCGCGTTTCGGCCCGCTCGCATTGCTCATGCTCAAATATGTGGCGTGCCTGAATGCCAGACATCCTCGGTTTCGCCATGGCGCCAACCAGCGGAGACAAACGCATTTGCCGTTCAGCGACCCAAGGGATGTCTTCGCTTCGAGTGTACGACGCCGGGTCGAGCTCACCCCTGCGCTCGCCGAGTGACACTCCCTCTTGATGGATAGCCCTATCCAACAGCCGTAGCTAGCAAAATACTACACTTTCACCTAGCTGAATATGCAGTATCATCATAGTCGAATCCTACGCACCAACGCCGCGTCCGCCGCTCGCAAGTGACTTCGCCATCCCCCAAACGCTGAGCTCGTCATGATACTCCGGCCGCCTGACACTCGCCTGCCGAGCCCCGAGAAGGAGGCGCTCGCCTGGTGGCAGGACCGCGTCGACTCGGCCGCGTACGTCGGTTTGCCTGACGCGCTACCATCCGCGGCGGCGATCCGGGTGCTCGAATCGCGTGGCCTCATCGTCCGTCCGCAGGGTGCGTGGGCGTTCGTGGTGAGCACCTACAATTCGGATCGAGCATCGATCCTCCGTGCGAATTACTGGCCCCTCGTTGCGGTCGCTCTCACGCGATTTGGTCCCGCCGCGATCGATCGACTCGCTGCCGTTCGCCTGTATACCGGGGATGAATCAATCCGTCCGCAGCTCGACCTGCAGCACACCGCCAGCCGCAGCAACTGGAGCCGCGAGATTCTGCCGGGTGCCGAGTTGGTGCTCCGCGCCGTCGCCACACCGGCGGATACACCGCCGCCACCGCCGCTGACCCGTAACGTCAACGTTGCCGGCACGCTGGTCGCCGTTGTCGCGGCTGAGACACTCCTTCTCTCGCTGACGGTCGGTGACGTGAAGGAGTCGACGGCGCTGGTCGTGGTCTGGCTCAAGAGTCTCGTGGTCGGCATGCAGCCGCTCGCAGATGCCTACCGCTTGAACCCGCGTCCGGTACTCCTGAAGCGTATGGGGCACATGGCCGCCGATGCGGGTAATACGCGGCTTGCGAACACCATCGACACCGTGCTGTCGAGCGCAACTCGCACGGCGGTCCCCCGCGGGGTCACCGGTGTCGGGACGAGCATTCTCGTGCCGAGGTATGTGGTCACCGGAACGAGTGGACGTGAGGCGTGGCTCGATCGCTACGGTGCCAACTTCGCCCACGCCGCAGACCAGCTAGGCGAGTCCTTGCAGCAATTCGATTCCAATACCCTCGCCGCACGCCTCGAGGACACACTCGCCTTCGCGCGCGACGCGAAACGTGAGGACACGTATCACAGCACGACGATCGAGGGCTACCGGATTACGCGTGCTGAAGTCGAGGCAGTTGTTGCCGGCCGCGCGCATGCGGGGCGGACGCCGGACGAGATCGAAAGGCTCATGGCGCTCACAGGCTATTCCCGTGCATTCGACTTCACGCTTGATCAGGTCCGCGTGGTAAAGTTGGAACCTGCCGACGCGACGGAAAGGTTCCTGCGGGTGTCTGAGGATCTGGTGCTCGACACGTTTCTGGAACTCTGGAGCCCTTCGGTCGACGCCGGCCTTCTGGACGCCAGTGACCTGCGCAATTGGAGACAGCGCGCGGTGCAAATCAACGGAAGCAACTATGCCCAACCGAGCCCGGAGAAACTCCCATCGCTCATGCGCCTCGTCGTGGAACGTACGAACGCGATCACATCGAACGCTGTGTCCCGCGCGGCATTCCTGCACTGGGCGTTTGTCCATGCGCATCCGTTCATGGACGGCAACGGCCGAGTGGCCCGACTGCTCATGAACGCCGTGCTGTGCGATGCAGGACTTCCGTGGACCACGATTCGCGCGGACGAACGTCGCGTGTACTTTGCCGCGCTCGAGACGGCACACCTGACGACAAATCTTCGGCCACTCGCGGATCTGATCGGTGCCGCGGTGACGCGCGCCGCTGAGACGCGCACCACGTGGATGCGAGCGCGTCCGGCACTCTGAGATAGCGCGGATAAACGAACGCCGCCCCAGTCACCTAGGAACGGCGCAAATCATTCGACTGCAAGCAATCCAGAAAAGCGGGAGACGGGACTCGAACCCGCGACCTTCAGCTTGGGAAGCT
>JANPFJ010000166.1:0-4335 GCA_031423355.1 Gemmatimonadaceae bacterium
CAAGGACATTCAGGGGAACGCGATGGTCGCGATCGCGCCGCTCAACGTGCCGTCGCAGAACGATCGGAACACTCGCCAGGCGCGCAACGCGCAGGTCGGCTTTGGTGTTGGCTTCGGTAGCCCGTTCTTCGATCCGTGGTATGGACCGTTCGGGGCGTATGGATGGGGGTACCAGCCGTTCTACTCCGGGTTCTATGGCCGGCCGATCTTCATCGGGGGGCGTCGGCGCCGGTAGCGCGCCACGATGGTTCTCTGTCGGAAGCTGATCCCGCCGGATTCTCCCGTGACGATGGAGCATTCGGCGGGTCTTTCCGTTTCGTGCGTCCGTGCCGTTGCGCGGCGGGGAGGGGTCGCTCACGCATACAGGTCATCGATGGAGAAGTGCAGGACCTCGCCACTGGCGATCCGCGCCGCGACGACGGGGTCCGTCACCGGCGCGCCGGTGAAGACGGCGAGGTGCACGCGCGTCACGCCACGCAGCTCCTGCACGACCTTGTCGCGCCGGTCTGACAGCGTCTCGAGATCCTGCCGGCTCACGGTGCCCCACTTGCACTCGCCGAGCAGCACCTCGCCATCGGGCCCGAGTGCCACCACGTCCACCTCCTCGGCGGAGTCATCGGACCACCACTGGCCGACCCGCACGGGTCGGAACGGAAGGCGATCGTGCTCGCTCGCGGCCACGAAGGTGCGGCACGCGGCCTCGAACACGGGCCCCATGTGCTCGTTCAGACTCGGTGCGATCACGTGCTGCCAGAGTTCCTGAGGCTCGCGGATCTCGTTTGCACCGGTCGCCCGGAGTGGCGCGATGAAGCGATGCCAGAACGAGAGGTACGGGTCGGCCACCCGGTATTGCGCCTTCTTCGGGTTGCCGGGTGGTGTGTCGGTGGCAGGGATCACCCGCTCGAGGATGTCCATCGCGAGCAGCCAGTCCAGTGGACGGCTCAGCGATGCCGAGTCCTTGCCCACGCGGCTGGTGATCCTGCTCCACTTGTGTTCGCCGCTGGCGACCGCGCGGACGATGGCGTAGTGGACCCCGGCCTCCCTGAGGAACGCGTCGAGCAGGTGCTCGCCTTCGTCGGAGAGCCGACCGGCAGGATCGATCAGGTGGGCGGCGATGTTGTCGGCGATGGATCGGCTGGGGTCGATCAGACTGAGCTGCCCTGGAAGCCCGCCGAACGCCGCGTATCCGATCAGCTTGTCTTTTGGTAAGTATGACGCCATGAATGCGCCAGCATCACGATACGAGAACGGTACGAACGCCAACGAACCCGTTCGCCGACCGTGGAGCGGCTGGTCGGCATCGGTCAGCCGACGCATAGCGGAGACATACGACCCGCTCAGGACCAGCTTGATCTGGGTGTCGGCCAGTAGGTGGTCCCAGATGGTCTGCAGCACCGAGCCGAACCCACGGATCGCGTCGAGGAGGTATGGCACCTCATCGAGGATCAGGAGGAACGGCTCGCCCGATGCCTCAGCCACGATGAATGCGAGGAAACTCTCCCAGTCGCGGAATCCACCCGTCAGGTGCACCCGGGCGTCGGGAAACTGGGCACCCACCGCGGCACTCACCCGGGTGAGTTGCTCTCGGCTGGTTCCGCTGGTGGCCTGATAGTAGAAGCCGCGACGCTCCGCGAGCACGTGGGTGAGCAGGTAGCTCTTGCCGGACCGCCGCCGACCTGCAGCGATCAGGAGTTCGGGCCTTCCGCTCGTCCATGCCTGTTCGAGGGTGCGTAGCTCGCGACGACGGCCGCGTAATGGTCGGAACATGGTATTGGTTACACCACTGTTAGTTACACTGCTGTAAGTGACACCACTGTAACTAACAGTGAACCTGCTCATCCGGAAGGGTTCCCGATTATGTACCGGGCTCCGTGGCGTACCCGGCTCCGATCAGCCTTTCACCCGATACCGCCGCGCCGCAAGCACCCCGCCAATGAAACCGCCCAGGTGACCCTGCCAGCTCACCCCCGGCGTCCCCGGTAGCACACCCAACACTGTACCACCCCACACCACCGCCACCAGCACACTGAGCGCGATGCTCGCAAAGCTCCGCGCATACCACCCACTCAGCAGCAGAAACCCGAGGAAGCCGAACACCACACCACTCGCGCCAACATGCACCGAGCCCGGTGCCCCGATCGCCCACGCCAGCAACCCGGCTCCGAGCATCGAGTACAGCGTCACCGGCAGAAAGTGACGACGATCCCGCAGCATCACCAACCAGCCGAACAGCAGAAACGGCACCGTGTTGGCCATCAGGTGATTCAGGTCGGCGTGCAGAAACGGCGCGACCAGAATGCCGATCAACCCATCCGTCGTACGCGGCACGATCCCGAACTGCAGCAGCGCTCCGCCGAGCAGCGCGTTGACACCGAAGGTTGCCCAGAGTGCCGTCACCGATGTGCCGAGGGTGACGCTCTGCGACTTGAGCGATCGTGTGACACTGCGCGATGTGCGTGCGACGGCGGTTTTCATGGCGTGTTCGCTCAGGGCACTGACGGCAGTGTGTATTCGAGATCGTACGAGTGTTTCTTGCCATCAATGATGATGGCGAGGGTGCCGCTGATCCCTGCAAATCCGTCGGTGCCGCTGTCGGGAACGATCGTGATCGTCAGTGACTGCTCGCCCTTCGCCATCACGCCGGTGTGCTGCAGGAGAAAGCTTCCGTGCCGGCCGGCCAGTGTCCCCGTCACACGTTCGATCGCCGAGTACGCCGCCGAACCCTTCACGGTTCCCATGCCGGTCAGCATCTGACCCTTGCCGGTGCCGACCAGATCACCACTGAACTGCTTGTCCATCGTCATGCGCCCGAGCGTCGTCGCATCGGCATACGCGTCGACCGGCTGGGGAGCAATCTGCACTTCGAACGTACCGCGGGCGTGTACCGGCATTGAGGGCTCTGTCTGGTGGATGCAACGCGGTTCGGCGAGTGCAGGTGGAACGCGGAATGAGGTATCCGTGCCGAAGCCCAGCACCATGCTGAGCGCCAGACTCACTACGGCATGCGGCATGATGCGGTTTCTCCTGATTGGTGCGAGCGTGCGCGAAGGCAACATTACTCCGAGGCCGTGGTTCTGAACCACGCCATCGGGATGTCAGCCTCCGGTGTGCCATCGACGCCACGAATCGCCCGGTCGAGGCGGCCTTCACGAACGAATCCCACCGATTCGTAGAGCCGCTGCGCCCGGTGGTTCCGCTCCGCAGTCATCAGTTCCACGCGGACGATCTCGGGGCGTTCGTGCGTCACGGTCTCGAGCAGAGCCGTGAACAACCTGCGCCCGACACCGCGTCCCTGCACGTCCGGGTGCACCGCCACGGTCAGGTTGCCGTACACGTGACTGAATAACCTGAGCGGATTGCGGTAGGCGTGCAGTTCACCGGCCAGTCCCTCGATTCCGTCGACTTCGGCCACCACGATTTCGCCATCGCCCAGGCTGCGCGTGACGAACCCCTCGATGTACTCGCGGGAAATTTCATCCGGCTGGCGCGCCAGGCCACCCGTCGTCGATGCGACGGTGACATACAGCCGCTCGATTGCGACGACATCGTCTCGCGAGGCTCGGCGGATTCGCACGCCAACGGCTGGATGCGTCAGACAACCGCCATCAGCTGTCGTACCGCATCGGGCCAGTCCGCCACGCGCCGGAAGCGTGTTTCGTGCACGTTGTGCGCAGCGGTGAAGATGATCGGTTCGCCGCGAAACTTCACCAGCTGGTACGGACTGTCGTCGATCAGGTAGTCGGCACCCAGCACGCTCTTGTCACCGCAGAAGATCCAGTTCGTCGGCGGGATCTGCGGGAAGTGCTCGCACAGCCACTCGAACTTGGCGTTGAACGACACCGGATGCTCCATCGCGGCACTGGCCACGAAGATCTCGTACCGCTCACCGAGCGCGCGAATGGCCTCGACCGCGCCCGGTACCAGTGGAATGTCGCGGAAAAAAGTAGGATCAAAGAGATGCTCGCGCACACGTGGCCGGTGGGCCTCGGGAACCACCTTGTGAAAGGGCTTGCCGTGCAGATCGTCGGCGGTGATGCCAGGCCCGAAATCACGGGTGTACCAGGCCAACTGGTGCGAGGCCGTGTCGGCCAGCACCTCGTCCATGTCGATTGCTATGCGCTGCACTGAGAACGTGTCTCCATCAGAAGGTCGAGTGGTGCGTCCGCTCGCAGGGGTCTTGCGAGGGTTGTGGACGCGGACAGCCGGGATGCACCAACTGGCGCCAGCATCCCGACTTCATTCTCCAGGCCACTATCCCTCGCTCAGCACGCGTTCGATACGGCGATCCGGCACCAGCCAGAGCATCGACACCGTGATGTAACAGGCGAGCGAAAT
>JANPFJ010000167.1:0-1476 GCA_031423355.1 Gemmatimonadaceae bacterium
GGGGTGGGGGGGGGGGGGGTTCTTTCGTTTTTTTTTTGGGGGCAAAATTTTTGTGGGCACCCCGTCGCCCCCCCCCACCCCTCGGGGGGGTTTTGCCCTCCCCGCCCCCCCCCCCCCGCAGTTCCAGCAAAGCCTTCAAGGACCGTGAAGGTGCCGCGCTACTTCTCGGTACTCAGCATGTCCTTGATCTGATCGCGGGCATCACTGAGATGCGCGCGCGACACGCGATCGCTGGTCCGACCAATCGCGGAGGTGAGCTCGCGATCGAGGATCCGCATTTCGTCCTTCAGGAGCGGACGGAAATCGCGAGTGCTCACAATGCCACCGCCGAACAGCTGTGCAAGGGCCACATCCTGTGCGCTGGGAGCGGGTGGCTTGATCTTGCTGGCCATCGCTTCCAGGTACGTGGTTTGCAGGCGACGACGATAGGCGTCGATGGACGCACCGCTGTAGATCTCCTTCCACAATCCACGGCGCAGGTCGGTGAGCATTTCACCAACCGTGTACACGTCGCTCTTCTTGCTGGCCAGCGCTTCGTACTCGACCATGCGCTGGAGTTTGGTGTTGGACACCAAGGAGGACAACGTGCGTGATTGCGCGCCGGTCACGCGATTGATGTTGCCGTCTGACTCCAGTTTGCGGAGGAGATCGGTCTTGATCATCGCGGTTGGCGTGGAGAAGACTTCGTCGTTGAGGAACTTGACGGCGTCCTTCTGGCGCGCGCGTGACACGGGCGTCCACACGGGCCCGCCCTGACTCGCCGCCTTCTCCTGTTTGTTCATGCCACCAACGATCTTCGTGACGTGTGCGGCTTCCGTGGCCCACTGCCCGAGGACGTTGCTGTAGGTGGCGCGAAGCAAGGAATAGTCTGCGGTCTTATCGATCGTTGACGCAGGCTCCACGAGGTCAACAATGCGACGGAGGTTCTTGAAGCCGAGACGTGTGGCTTGCACGGCGTCTGCATCGCCGATCGCTTCGGACTGCTCACCAGGGTCCGCACCGTTGGCCCCGTTGTCGCCGGCAAAGCGGTACCACGGAACGGTGTCTTGCATGCGGGCCCACCGATCGAGCGTCGCCTTTTCGGCTTCTGGTGTTTTGGCGCCTGCGATAGGCGTGTAGCCCCACATCACGGCGAACTTGTCGTACGGGCCAACCTTGGGGACCAGGTCGCCAAGGGCGATCCCGTCTTCCGGCTGTGCGACGTAGTTGAACCGCGCGTAATCCATGATGGACGGTGAATGTCCCATCTTGGCGACCCACGTCTTGCTGCGAATCGAGTCGAGCGGATACATCGAGCTACCCTTGAAGTTGTGCGGGAAGCCCAGCGTGTGTCCCACTTCGTGCGCGACAACAAACTGCACGAGGCGGCCCATCAGCGAATCCGGGAACGGAAACTTGTGGACGCGCGGATCGAGGTGCCCGACCTGCGAGAAGTACCAGTTACGCTGGAGGTCCATGATGTTGTGATACATCTGC
>JANPFJ010000168.1:0-1204 GCA_031423355.1 Gemmatimonadaceae bacterium
GGGTGACGGCGCAGGGCAGACCGACCGCGGCCGCGGCGCTGCCGACCGGATTCGAGTCGCGGCCTTCATCGACTGATCGACCGCTTCGCGCGCCGGTCCGCGCATCGGGTCTGGTCACCAGCACGGAGCGGTCGGGCCCACGCCCTCGCGATACGAAGCGCACGCAACCCGGACCGCGTCTGCGGCTGAGCGGCTACGTGCGGAGCCTGACGAGCCTCGAAGTCGTCCGTCGGGCGCTCATCAGCGCGGACAACGCGAGCATCCGCGTCGAGAGCAATGACGACGGCTTCTATTCGCTCTTGCTCACGCCAGGCACCCATCGCGTGCAGATCCGGGCGATCGGCTACGCCCCGCTGGACACCACCATCACGCTCTCGGGCAGTGCAATGCATGATCTGCTGCTGGCCACGCGGAAGGTGACGCTGGCTGAGGTCACCGTCGAAGTGGATGGCAAGGGTGGCCGGCCGGATCTTGATCCGCGGACGCCGGACATGAGTGTGGTGCGTCTCGACCTGGCCGCCGTGAAGCTGCTGCCACCTTTGCTCGGTGAGCCTGACCCGATTCGCAGTCTGACACTGCTGCCGGGTGTGTCGCTCTCCAGCGACGCGTCGACCGCCTTCAGCGTGCGCGGTGGTGCGGCGGATCAGAATCTCTTCCTGCTGGACGAGGCGACGATCTACAATCCCAGCCACATCCTCGGCTTTCTGTCCACATTCAATACCGATGCCGTCGACAACGTGACGCTGTACAAGGGCGCCATCCCGGCGAGATTCGGCGGACGCCTGTCGTCGGTGGTCGACGTGCGGCAACGCGAAGGCAATGCGAAGGAGTTCGCCGGCTCGGCGGCAATTGGACTGCTCGCGAGCCGGGCGGCACTCGAAGGCCCGCTGCCGGGCAAGCGTGGATCGTACATGCTCGCAGCGCGACGGTCATATGCCGATGTATTCACCCGCGCATCGAGTGACTCCGCCGTCCGCGACAGCAAAGCGTACTTCTATGACGTGAACGCGAAAACGAATCTGCGTCTTGGCACGACCGGCGCACTGCTCCTCTCGGGATATCTCGGTCGTGATCGCTTTGGCCAGGGCGCCGGGTTCTCTGCCGGATGGGGCAACAAGGCCGCCACCCTGCGCTGGAACCAGGCTTTTGGCGGACGCCTGTTTTCGAAGGTGACGACGGCCTTCGGCGACTACGACTATCTGCT
>JANPFJ010000169.1:0-19744 GCA_031423355.1 Gemmatimonadaceae bacterium
GGTTGAGTCGATCTCAACCGTGGAGAACGCGCGGGAATACACGCCGAGGTAGTCGGGCGCTTTCGTACCGGACGGATAGAACGCGCCGACCCATGCGTCGTAATTCCAGCCCTGTGTGCCGAGCCGGATCGTGGCTGCCATGGATGAAAGGTCGCAGGCGGGGCAAGCCGGGCCAAGTGGCCCGGATGGAGCCACCGTAATCTCCGTCAGAAGCGACAGACAGAGAGAACATCAAAACGACAGTATCGGACCATTATCGATACGTTTCGAAGAACCCAATTCCCTCGCCACGCACGGCGCTCCCGGAAATCCTGCCAGAGAGGCGGGCCCGACCTTTCATCTGCACAAACCACGGCGTCTCGAGCCGCCGCGCATACTCCCCTTCACCACGGTCGATCAGGCCCGCCCGGGTATCCGACGCCACCGCATCGTCGATCTCGAGCTGCAGGTCGAGAGTGTCACGACCGCGAACGTCAAACAGCCGCGCAGTCGCCGGGCCAACGCCGGGGCCACGGAGCGGCCGCGTGTCCTGATAACGGATTACGCGCGGGCGGAAGACGGCCCGAAAGCCAAGCGAATCAACGACATACACAAATAGCGGCGCCTCCACCGACGCCGAACGCGCGGGCGGCCGCACACGGCCGTACAGAATCGTGTACTGACCCGCGCGCGCAGCGCCCCAGTCCCAGGTCACGCCTTGCCAGATGCCCCAGTTGTGATCGTGATATGCCTGCGCCGCAGCGAACGTTTCGCATCGCGTCGCGACACAAATCGAGCCCGTGACCGACGCGCGCAATCCGAGCACGGCATACCCGGAAGGCGCATCACCACCGATCAGCGTGGCGCCCGGGAAGTACGCGCGAGGCGTCGGTGCGACAGCGAGATCGAGACGAAGCAAATCGCCGCTTCCATCCTCGGCACGCGCGGTTCCCTGCACGGAGTAGCTGCCATCCGGCCGCACCTCGACCCGCCCTGCGCTGCCGAATGTGACGTTCGCATCGCGGGTGCTGAAACGCACGTCGGACTTCGGCACCGGGACCGAAAAGCGACGCGCCGCGCGACCGGTTTCGTGCGCCGTGACCAACAGCTGTCCGCCCCAACGGCCGTTCGGCGCATCTCCGGCCACGATGAACGTGATGAAGAACCACCGATTCGCGTCCGCCGAGAGGACGTTGAAATAGTGCCACTCGCCCCAGCTCTCACGGGCAGCGGTCTCCGAGGGCGGCAGATGAAAGTGATCGGTATCGTGGCGCAGTTCATCGGGCGCCGGCATCACCCAGCGCCGATCGCCATCATCGTTCTGCCAGTCGCCGGCGGCGAGCGGCGCCGGCGCCCCGACGTCACGCGTGGCCGCAGGAATCTCGCCCGCCGCCCGCACCGTGGTCTCACGACCGTCGCCGAGCGTGACATACAGCAGCTTCGACTCGATCTGTGGTGCGACCGCGTGCACCTCGCGCGCGTGTCGCGGCGAAACCAGCAACTGCTGATGGAGAAAGCGGGCATTCGCGATCGAGAAAAACAGGCCGCCAACGCCGCCGGTCTTCATCACCTCGACGTCGAGACCTTCCGGCAACACCGTCACATCGCCACCGCCCACGAGCTTCTCATCACTGGCCTGCGCGATCATCGCATCGCCGACCGAGAGCAGCACGACCATGACGGCAACGCCCAGCCCATAGCCTGCCAGCAGGAAGAGGGTGCGCAGCTTGCGGAAGCCGAGATTGCGCAACGCCAGCCGCCAGATCACGCGGAAGCCTCCGGCACGATCGCGCCGTCGCGCATCTGGATCCGTCGTGCCGCTGCGGCTGCCATCTGTGCGTCATGCGTGACGACGATGATCGTCGTGCCATCGCGGTTCAGGCGACGAAAGAGGTCGATCATCTCGAGCCCGGTGGCGGCGTCGAGTTCACCGGTGGGTTCGTCCGCCAGCAACAGTGCCGGGCGATTGGCCAATGCGCGCGCAATCGCCACCCGCTGCTGTTCCCCGCCGCTCAACTGCGACGGGCGATGGGACGCTCGCTCAGCCAGACCGACGTAGCCGAGCAATTCCGCTACACGCGACCGCCGTTCCTCGCGCGGCACTCGCGCCTCCGCCATCGGCAGCTCGATATTTTCGGCCGCACTCAGCGCCGGCATCAGGTAAAAACGCTGAAACACGAAGCCGATGCGTCGCAATCGGAACGAGGTCGCGGCGGAGTCGCTCAACCGATCGATTCGTTCACCGGCAATCGTGAGTGAACCGGCGGCGGCTGTATCAACGGCGCCGAGGAGATTGAGCAAGGTGCTCTTGCCACACCCTGACGGCCCGACGATCGCCACCCACTCACCCTGTTGCACATCGAAGCTGACACCACGCAGCGCGTGCACGGCCCCGCGTCCCATGCTGTAGTCTCGCGCGAGATCGCGCACCTGCACCAGCGCGGTCACGCAACCGCCTCGCGACGCAGCGTTCCAGCGATGGGGAGTGATGCCGCGCGCCACGAGGGGTAGATGCCTGCGAGGACGCCCGCAGCAGCGAGCATTCCGAGGGCGATACCCGCGTCGCGTGGCTGGAAGACGAAGAAACGGAAGGTTGCCGGCATACCGGGGAAGTCGGCGAGGATACGTTCGAGCCATTGCGCAGTCACGAGCCCGATGGCGAGTCCACTCATTGCACCAAGCCCGCTGAGCACGAGGCCTTCGGTGACGACCTGCCAGACGATGCTTCGCTTCGCGACGCCGATCGCACGCAGCACGGCGATCTCACCGGCCCGCTCGTTGACGCCGATGGTGATGAGCGTCGTCACGAGCAGCACGCCAACGGCCAGTGAGATGCTGCCCAGCACCAGAGCGAGCTGGCGAAAGTACGCGAGGCGCTGTTCAACCTGCGCGGTCGCCCCTTCGAGCGAGATGGCGGACACGCGTGCACTGACCTGTTGAATGCTGCTGCGCACACGTTCGGCGTCGGCGCCGGGCGCGGCCTTCACCATCAGCAGCGAGACGCGGTCGCGTCGCGTGCTTCCACCCATCGACTGCAGCACGGGCAGGAGCATGGCGACGGTAGGTTGCGTGGTGGCGGTGTAGTAGAAGCGGGCCATGCCGCTGACAACGAAGGTGCGTTGGCCAAGGACCGTCCGAAGCTGCGGGTCATAGCCGATTGCAAGGGAGACGCTGTCACCGATGCGACGGTGCGTGGCCGAGAGCCAGCTTCCGTTGACGACCAGCTGGGTGGAGTCCGCGATGTCGTGGCCGCCGAGCAACTCGTAGTCACCCTGGACCGCCGGATCGATCCCCAGCGTGAACGCGGTGATCGCCGAGTCACCTGCGCTCGCTTGTGACTGCGCGCCAAGCACCGGGCTGACGGAGCTGACACCGGGAAGCTGCCGGATCCTCCGGACAAGGGTCGCAGCGCTGTCGATGGTGGCCTCGCTGTCGAATGGCAGCGTGCCTTTCGGCGCCACGCGCAACTGGTATCCGCGGAGGAGGAGAAAGCCCTGAAAGTTCTCGCGCATCCCCGACGAGAGCATCACCATGTCGAGCAGCAAGGCGGCCGAGACTGCAATTCCGAGCAAGGCGAGCATGGTGCGCGCGGGGTGTCGCAGCAGCGCCAGAAATGCGAGGCGGAATGGCATCAGCGGCCGAGCAGTGTGAGGGCCGGAACGCCAACCAATCGCCGTGCGGCCAACCATCCGGCCACCACGCCAAGGACGACCGAGAGTCCGCAGGCAAACAGAATCGTCTCCGGCGTGACCAGCGTGAAGGCCAGCGTGGTGCGATGTACACCCTGGAAGTGCCAATTGACGACGCGCGCGACCACGATCCCGAACACGACACCGGCCATGGATCCGAGCAGCGCGATGATTCCGGCTTCGAGCACCACCGACCGGACGATGGTGCCTGCCGAGATTCCCATCATGCGCAAGGCGGCCACGTCGCGGCGACGTTCGTCGATCTTGAGCAGGAGAATGCAGAGCAGGAACGCGGCGCTGGCGACGATCGTGATCACGCCGATGGCGCGATGGAACCGCCGCACGACCTGAAAGGTCCGGCTGGTGCGCACCGCGATCTCGGCGCTCGGCCAGGCGCGGAATCCGAACGCGGCGTTGTTGACGGCGTCGAGCAGCGTCGCGCGCGCGGCATCACTGGTGGTGCGAACTGCGAAGCGATCAACGCGATCGCCGTACCCGATCAGCCGTTGCAGCTGGTCGAGATGGACACGGGCGCGGTACTCCGAGCGTGCGATCTCACTGGGGTCGGCGCGACGCGCGAGCAAGGCGCTGACCACGACGCGTTCGGCACCGCTGTCGGCAGGCGCCGCCGCGATGCGCACCGTGTCACCAAGCCGGAGGCCGAAGTCACTGGCGAGGCGAGCATCGAGCGCAATGGTACGAACGACGGCAGGGTGTGTTGGTGCCGAGTCGATGGTTTGCGCCGCGATTGATGGTGCGAAAACGACCGTGCAGAGCGCGCGCAGGATCCTGACACAAGCAACACCGTGTGTCACGCGACGGCAGCAATACGCACAGCGCGGGCAGCGGTGGGACCGATCTGGCGCAGCTGCGTTCCGACGAGCACGTCGATCGGACCGTCGTAGGGGGCACGGGCGTGCACTTGGATCATGGCACCAGGTCGCAGTTCGAGGTCACCGAGGTAGCGGAGCATCACCGCATCCTTGTCGCTAACGCTCATCACCGTGCCGAGGGTGCCCACCGGCCACTCAGCCAGCGTGGTGTGCCAGGTTTCATCGACGACACCATCCCGTGTTGGGATCGGCGCGCCGTGGGGATCGAAGCGCGGATCGCCCAACGCGTGCGCCATGCGGTCGACCAAGGCATCGGAGGCGGCATGTTCCAGCTGCTCGGCCTCGGCATGCACGTCATCCCACGGCACACCGAGGACCGTCGCCAGGTAGCTCTCGAGGATGCGATGACGCCGCAAGGTGCGGAGGGCCGCCGTGCGGCCGGCGGCGGTCAGACGGGCGCCGCGATACGGTTCGTGCTCGAGCAGTCCCTGGATCGCGAGGCGCCGCACCATGCCGCTGACGCTGGCGGGCGCCAAGGCCAGTCGCTCGGCCAGCGCATTGGTGGTGGCCGCACCGCCCCCTTGCTGGATGTCGTAGATGGCCTTGAGGTAGTCCTCGACCGGCGCCGTCAGCGTCAGTGCCGATGGGCCGGCGAGCGCAGAACTCTCATCGGTCATCGTGCACCTCGGGCCGGCGCGCCGCCAGGCAATCCTCGCACCATCAGGACCGGAATCAGCGTCCGGTGACGCACCTGATTGGCCACGCTGCCACGAACCATGTCGTTGAGGAAACCGTGGCCATGCGTCGCCATCGCGATCAGGTCGCACGACTCCCGCTCAGCTGCGGCGCAGATCTCGCCGGCAGGATCGCCAGACGCCAGCACGGCTTCCGCGTCAAGTGACGCGGCCACGAGGTCGGCGACGCAGCGATCGAGGTAGGCGCGATCGGCCCGAATTTCCTCCGACTCGCGCAGCTTGAGCTGCTGCATGTTGCGCGCGGCAAATCCGTCGGCGACATGAATCAGGGTCACCTTGGCCTGACACAGCTGCGCCAGCGGTCGCACGTGGTGCAGGATCGCCTCGTCGTAGGGTGAGTTCTCGAGCGCCACGAGCACATGTCGATACATGGTCAGCGGAGCCAGTCGCCGACGACCTGAAACAGCAGCCAGGCATTGAGCGACGCGATCACCACCGCGATCGTCCAGGCAAGCGCGGTCAGCCAGCGGGCGTTCACGAACTCGCCCATCTTTCGGCGATCCGACGTGAACATCACCAGCGGAAAGACCGCGAAAGAAAGCTGCAGGCTGAGAATCACCTGACTGAGGATGAGGAGCTGTGAGGTGCCGCGGGCGCCGTACAAGATACTGACGATGACTGCGGGAACAATTGCGATGGCACGGGTGACGAGGCGTCGGACCCAGGGGCGCAGCCGGATATTGAGGAACCCCTCCATCACGATCTGGCCCGCCAGCGTGCCGGTGAGCGTGGAGTTTTGCCCTGATGCCAGCAATGCAAGCGCGAAAACGGTGCTCGCGCCAGCACCGAGCAGCGGTGTCAGCAGCTTCCACGCATCCTGGATTTCGGCCACCCCGCTGTTGCCCGTGGTGTGAAACGTGGCTGCCGCGACAATCAGGATGGCGGCGTTGATGGCGAGCGCGAAGGTGAGCGCGATGGTCGAGTCGGCGAACGCAAAGCGCACCGCCTCGCGCTTGCCGGCCGAGGTTTCTTCATACTTTCGCGTCTGCACGATACTCGAGTGCAGGTAGAGGTTGTGCGGCATCACCGTCGCACCGAGAATCCCGATGGCGATGTAGAGCATGTCGCGGTTCCCGACGATCTCCGCGCCCGGAATGAACCCGCGCAGCACACCGCCGACATCTGGCCGCGACAGGATGAGTTCGAACAGGAAGCAGACACCCACGACGGCGACCAGTGCGATGACCATCGCCTCGAGGAGGCGGAAGCCTTTCCCCTGGAGCCAGAGAATGACCAGCACGTCGAGCGCCGTGAGCGTCACGCCGACCGGCAGCGGGATGTTGAAGAGCAGCTGTAGCGCGATGGCCGTCCCGATCACTTCTGCCAGATCACAGGCCGCGATCGCGAGCTCGGCGATGACCCAGAGCGCGAAGGCCATCCGCGGCTGGTAGGCATCGCGGCAGGCCTGTGCCAGATCACGACCGGTGACGATACCCAGTTTTGCCGAGAGGCCCTGCAGCAGCACCGCCATCAGGTTGCTGAGCAGAATGACGTAGAGGAGTGAGTATCCGAATTGCGCGCCGCCGGCGAGGTCCGTGGCCCAGTTGCCCGGGTCCATGTATCCGACTGCGACGAGGTATCCGGGTCCGGCAAAGGAGAGCAGCTTCCGGAACCAGCTCCCGGTACTGACGGGGATGGAGCGGTATGCCTCGGCAAGCGACGGCGCCTCTCGGGTCCGACGCCAGGCGGGGATATCGCCGTCGACGGCCGCGACGGACTCGGCCGGCGTCGGTCGCGCCGTGATCCGGTCGTCGTTCGATGGGCGGAGCGGAGATATCATGGCGTTCCGAAGAAGTGATTTCGTCTCTCCGAAATTATAAGGTTACCCGGGCACGGCAAGGCCCGGGACCGTTCAATGGACGTCCGGCACTGCTCGCCTTAACGCCGGGCACGGCACGGAGTCTGCCATGTGTCACCACGACGCGATCCCGATCGCCGTCCAGATACCGACCCAGACCGCTGACCCAGGAAACGGACCATGACCAAGACCTCGCTGCTGCGCGCTGCCACTGCGCTGACCCTCGCCGCCGTCTTCACCGCCTGCGGTGACTCGACGACCGGCCCGACCGATGCCGGCGTCTCGGCCTCCGTCTCGGCCGCCACCACCCTCGACGTCGCAACGGTTTCTGGTGACGCCGCCCAGGAAGATGTCGAGACCTTCAAGGTCAACCGGGGCGCCTTTGGCCTCGCCACGATCGACTTCGAACGCTTCGCCCGCTGGGAGTCGTGCCCGTACGACGCGACCACCAAGCGGTTCATCTGCGTCGTCAAGAACCGCGGCCCGTTCAGCGCCTCACGCAGCTACGCCTACATCGATGAAGCGGGTGTCGCACAGTCCGCCTACAGCGCCACGACCACCGCAGCTGCCAACTTCAAGTGGGCCCTGAGCGGGACGATCACGAAGGAACGCTGGAGCGGCACGATGTCCCGCGAGCGCGACATCACGATTTCCGGCCTGCTCGGTGCCAATACCACGGTGACCGTGAACGGCACGGGTGCAACCGAACGGCAGCGCTCGACGTTTCTTCGCGACGCCGAGGGCGGCGCCAATGGCCTGACCCGCGAGTACAACCTCGAGTCATCGCTGGCGATCGTGAATGTGGTCACTCCGGCGATCCGCGTCCCGGATGCATGGCCGGCGTCGGGCACGATCACCCGCAACTACAAGGTGACCCGCACCGATGCCACCAACGGCACCATCGTCGTGACCCGCAACTCGGTCGTCACGTTCAACGGGACGCAGTTCGCGAAGCTGGTGGTGAACGGCAAGGAGTTCAAGCTCGACCTGGCGACAGGCAAGGTCGAGGCAGTGACCGCCGGCTGATCTTCTCCTGCTGCTTGCGCCTTCCTGATCGAAGCTGCACCGGCGAAAGCACGCGATGACGATCGGCCCTCCGCATCAACGTGATGCGGAGGGCCGATGCGTTTCACCGAATCACGGTGCCACGACACTGCGTGGGCACCCTCACTCCAGCGCTGCTGCCACCGCCAGCAACTGGGTCACGATCCGTTCCGTCATCCCCCAGACGACGTCATCGCCGCTGCGGTAAGCGGGGAAGCGCATCCGCGCACCGCCGCGCTCGAACACATGCTCGGTGGCACGCAACGGATCACGCAGCTCCGACACGGGCACCCAGAATGTCGAGTGCACCTCGTCATTCGGCACCAATGTGACATCACGTGTCAGCGCAAACACGAACGGGCGGACCGCAATTGATGGCAACGCCGCCGATCGCGGCCGCAGATCATCGAGCACTCCGAGGAACGTAGCGTCGCTCTCCAGATTCAGCGCCAGCTCCTCCTGCGTCTCTCGCCGAGCCGTGTCGTCGAGGGTCGCGTCGGCAGCGTCGCGGCGTCCGCCGGGGAAGGCCACGTGTCCACTCCACGGATCGCCCTCACGCTGTGCGCGGCGGATGAAAAGCAGCTCGGCGTCCGCCAGCACAGTACCGCGCAGCACCAACGCCACCGCAGCCCATCGCAGGCCCGCTTCTTCTGCCTCCTCGAGCCGCGGGTACTCGCGAAGCGCAGTGGTGAGTGCGTCCATCACCGGGCAGCGGGGACGGCCAGCAGGGCTGCATTCATCCCTCGATGTCACCATTCGCATCCACCCACGCGCGGAAGCCGCCGGCCATCGACGCGACACTGGTGTACCCCATCGTCTTCAGCGACTCCGCCGCCAGTGCCGACCGGTTCCCGCTCGCGCAGTACAGCACGACGGTTGCATCTCGCGGCACCACCGAATCGATCTTGCTCTCCAGCGTGCCGCGCGACATATGATGCGCGCCGGCCGCATGCCCCACGTTCCATTCGCGATCTTCGCGCACATCGATCAGCACCAGCGACGGGTCCGTAGCGCGCTTCGCGATCGTATCGGACGCGCTGACTTCCGCGACGCGCGTCCTGGCATCGGCAAACAATTCCGCAGCACTCTGCATGGCAGGTATTCCTCAGAAGGCATTGAAAGGCACGTCGGGAACAGCAACACTCAGGGCACGGGCGTCGACGTCGAGCGTGGCCTGCGCGCCCAGTGGAACCGTCCACTGATCGGCAATATGGCCGATGGGAAGGTTGGCCAGACAGGGGACCCGCAGCCGATGCGCCAGATCAGCGATCAGTTCTTCGATCGTGAACGCATCGGCATTCTCGTCGGCTGGCACGTTCGTAAACTGCCCCACCGCCAGCCCAACCAGACCGCGCAGCGCACCCGACTGCTTGAGCTGGCGCAGCATCCGGTCCACACGGTAGGCGGCCTCGTTCAGATCCTCGAGTATCACGATCGCTCCCTCCGCACGCAGCGCGTTTGGGGTACCGCAGAGCGCGGCCAGCAGCGCCAGATTGCCGCCGGCCAGCCGGCCGCTGACCCACCCCGCCCGGACCGACCGTCCCTCCTCCCACACGCCACACGGCTGGCCCTGCTGTGTCAGCGCCGACCGCAGTGATGCGGCACTCATCGCCGGAAGCTCGGCCCGCGCGGTGTGCGCGTGAAACGTGACGACGCCCACCTGTGCGGCCACGGCAGCGTGCAGCGCGGTCACATCCGAGTACCCGATCACGGGCTTCGGGCGCTCCGCAAACGCGGCGAACGACACCCGATCAACGATCCGCGTCATCCCATACCCGCCGCGGACGCACCAGACCGCGTCGATGGCGGGATCGTCCAGCGCCCACTGCAGATCGTGCAGTCTCTCGGCATCCGTTCCGGCCAGATAGCCCGCGCGCGCGAGCACATTCGCACCGCGCACCGGCTCGTAACCGAACGAGCGGACATGTGCCTCGGCATCCGCCACATCCGACTCGCCACGCAACGGCCCCGATGGCGACACGAGCGCAACCCGTCCACCTGCACCCGGAACCGCCGGCCACCACACTTTCGATGATGTCTGCATGCATTGGATGCTAAGGGATCACACCGTCGATGCTACCGTGGCGCCATGCTCTCCACGCGCGCTGCCCGCATACTCCTCACCGCCGCACACACCACCGACGGCCTCACCGCCCTGGCCCGCGCACTGGGCTTCCTCACCGCCCCCACTCGGCTCGGCCCGCGCCCACTGCACGCACTCGGCCTGGCCTCCGATCCCCACGTGAGCGCGACACGATACACACGAGGGAGCGACATCGCACTCCTGCTCGTGGAAGGGATCGATCCCGCGCGCTGCCGCGACACGATCCACCGACTCGCAACCCGCCTCGATCGCCTCACTGATCATCGCCGATGGCTGATCGTTGCGCGATGCACGAACGACGGATCGCTCGCCATCGCCTGCTGGCTCAGCTCGACGCGCGGGCCACGCCTGGCGGTGCTCACCACCAATCCATCACACGTCGTCGATTCGGATGCGCAAACGGTCGCCGCCCTCGCCGCCGCCTGGCACCCCGACCCGACGCTCACCTGCCTGCGCTGGCACGAACTCCTCGGTCGACACGCCATCGGGCGCCGGTTCTTCCGCGCACTCGAGAGCCACGTCTCGCACATCGCCGACGGCTGGCCAACACGCGTCGAGCCCGACGAGCGACGGACGCTGGCACTCATCCACGTCGCTCGATTGCTCTTTCTCAAGTTCCTCGAAACGAAAGGCTGGCTCAACGACGATCGCGCCTTCCTCGCCCAGGAGACTGAGAGTATCCTCGCCTCTGGCGGCCGCATCTGGCACCGGCTCATCGCGCCACTGACCTTCGGCACCCTCAACACTCCACGCCGTCATCGTGCCCCCGCGGCGCGCGCCTTCGGCCAGATCCCGTTTCTCAACGGCGGGCTCTTCGCCTGCTCGCCTGTCGAACGCCGCGCAAAATGCCCCCCGATCCGCGACGAACTGATCGCCCCGCTGCTCCTCGACACCCTCGCCCGGTACCGATTCACCGCCCGCGAAGAAGCACAAAGCTGGCAGGAAGCCGCCATCGACCCCGATCTGCTCGGCCGAGCCTTCGAGTCGCTGATGGACCCCGGCCAACGACGCGGCACCGGCACCTTCTACACCCCAGCGGCACTGGTCTCATCGCTGGTCGATGATGCCCTCGAAACACTCATTCCGCTGCCCCCTGAGACCGTCCGCGCTGCGCTGTCGGGCGCAGCCCTGCGCCACACCGACGCCCGCCGAATACACCACGCACTCGAAACGCTGCGCGTCCTCGATCCCGCCTGCGGCTCCGGCTCACTGCTCGTCACAACCCTCGAGCGACTCGCAACACTCCGGCAGGCAAGCGGCGACCAGCGACCGATCTCAGTCATCAGACGCGACGTACTCACCCAGTCGATCTTCGGCGTCGATGTCGCTCCGATGGCGGTCTGGCTCTGCGAACTCCGGCTCTGGCTCTCCGTCGTCATCGATGACGAGACCGCTGACACCGCCTCCATCACACCGCTCCCCAACCTCGATCACCACATCCGCATCGGAGACTCACTCGGCCCACACGCCTTCGAGACGGCGTTGCCAACACGCTCCGAAACGCTGCACACACTGCGTGCCCGATACGCCCAAAGCACCGGCGCGCGAAAACGAACCGTCGCGGCACGAATCGATGCCACCGAACGCAAGTCCGCCCTGATCCTCGCCGATCGTGCCATCACCACACTCACACACGAGCGCACCGAACTCCTCCGCCTCGCCCGGCAACGCTCCCTGTTCGGTGCGAGAATGGGACTCTCCGCGACACAACGCCGACGCCTCGCGACGCTCCGTGGCGAACTGGCGCAGCTGCGTCGCACCCGCCGACGCGTCGACGACGGCGGCGCACTCGACTTCGATTTCAGAACACACTTCGCCGATGCCGCCGACAACCAAGGATTCGACCTCGTCATCGCCAACCCCCCTTGGGTCCGATCACAGCACATCGATACCACCACACGACAACACCTGCGCACGCGCTTCGCCGCCATCACGCGCCACGCCATGGGCGGCGTGGCATTCGGCGTCCAGACCGACCTCGCCATTCCATTCACGCAACGCGCTCTCGACCTCACGCGACCGGGCGGCACCCTTGCCCTCCTCCTGCCGGCGAAGCTCTGGCGCTCAGTCTCAGCGGGCGCACTTCGCCACCACCTGCTGCAACACGCCACACCACTGCACTTCCGCGACCACTGCGCCGACGCAGGCGGCTTCGCGGCCGCGGTCTACCCCTCGAGCATCGTGCTCCGAAGAACGTCACCTGCAATCGGTACCACGCTCATGCCATCCAGCGATCTGGAATGCCATACCACCGATGCCCTCGGCACCGCACAACACTTCCGCATCACCGCGCACGCACTCCCGGCAACGCACGATCGCGGCGCGCCATGGCGCATCGTACCCGATCACGTCCGACACGCCGCCGACACACTCGCGGCCGCCGGCGGACACTGGAGCGACACCCTCCTCCCCGCACCCACACTCGGCATCAAGACTGGGCACAATGACGCATTCCTCATCGCCGAAAGCGATGTGCCACACCCTCTCCGACGCTGGACGCGACCCGCCCTCCGGGGCGACCACGTTCAGGCGTGGCAGACACCACCAAGCTCCACCGCCATCGTCATCCCGCACGACGAGGCAGGACGCGCGCTGCCGACACTCCCAGCGCCACTCGCACGACACTTCGCCACTCACGAGCGCGCCCTCCTCGCTCGCACCGATCTGCGCCCACGCGAGCCCTGGTGGACACTCTTCCGCACCGACCTCCTCGCGCCACACGGCTGGCGCGTCGTCTGGCCGGACATCGGTCGCACCCTCCGAGCCACCCTGCTCCCACCACACGCCCCGCCTGTCCCCATCAACAGCTGCTATGGCGTGCGACTGCATGATCCCATCGACGCACTCGCGCTCCTTGCACTCCTGAACGCCCCTACCACCACCGCCTGGTTGTCCCTGATCGCAGAACCGGCACGTGGCGGCTTCCACCGCTTCATGGGATGGACCGTGCTCGCGCTCCCGATTCCGCCGTGGACCGCCACGCGCGAACTCCTCGCCCCACTCGCGGCACGCGCGCGGCGTGGCGAGACAGTCCCGGTCGAGCTGCTGCATCACACGACACTCGAGGCCTACGGCACCACCCAAGCGGCGCTCGCACCATTGCTCGAATGGACCAGCACACAATTGCAGCACGAGCGCACCGCGCGCGCATCGCAATCGAGATGAACCGAACGCCACATACGGTCCAGCGAATGGCGCTGGGCGCGCTCAAGTACCGGGCACTTGCCCCAGCCGAGCGGACGCTCAGGATCGGCAACATCACGCTGCTGCCACATCAAGTCGCAGCCGTCGACTGGATGCGACCACGACTCGCGCGATACGGCGGGGCGCTTCTCGCCGATCCCCCCGGACTCGGCAAGACCTACATCGCACTCGCGCTGGCCGCTGAACGGCAACAGACGGCATTCGTCATCGCCCCCGCCGCGCTGCGCCACCGGTGGCTCACGGCGGCAGTCGAAACCGGCGTGCCCATCCTGTTCGTCAGCATCGAACGGCTCAGCGCACCAGCCGATCCACAGATCGCTCCGCGATCCTTCGTCATCATCGATGAAGCACACCACCTGCGTACCCGATCCACTCGCCGCTACCACCGCACCACGGCGATATGTGTTGGCGCGACAGTGCTCCTGCTCAGCGCCACGCCCATCCAGAACACCATCCACGACCTCGCGCACATCACCCATCTCTTCCACCTGCCACCTTCCCGACAGTCCATAGCACACCTGCGCCGACGACTGACACTCCGTCGATCGCTGTCCCAACTGCTCGCGATCGACAGCGGTGCGCTGGCCCAATACGCCATCCCCACGGTCAGATCGATCCCGACACCGATACTCCCGATACCGCACCTCACCCTGCCGGCGCGGCTGTTGTCGCTTCCCCGATTGTGCACCGACTCCACGGAAGGCCACACACTTCTCCAACTCGGACTGCTTCACGCACTTCGGTCCAGCGACGCGGCCGCGCGCGTGCGCATCCATCGACGCATCGCGGTCACCATCGCCATCGAAGAAGCGGCGAATGCCGGCGTCGAGCCCACACCGCTCGTTCGACGCGCATTCCAGAACGCGAGCGGCGCCGTGCAGCTGGCCATGCCCGAACTCCTCGGTCCGGTCATCAGCACTCGCAACCCCGCAGTAGCCGCCAGCGCCCGCGAACAACGACACGCGCTGCAAGAGTTGCTCCCCTGTCTTACTGGCACAGGCGATCTGCACCGGAGTGACGTGCTTCGCCAGCTCGCCCGAGTGTGCGAGCGTCCCGTGGTGGCGTTCACCCAGTTCAGTGCGACGGGCACCGCATTCTTTCAGCTGCTCCAACGTGAAACCGGCATCGCACTGCTCACGGGCTCCTGCGCCCGGATCGCGACCGGGGCCATCAGTCGCGCCGAGGCCCTCGCCCGATGCCTGTCGCCGCAGTACCGCAAGCGACACAACGCCGTACGTCTGCTGTTGACGACTGACGTCCTCAGCGAGGGGCTGTCCCTGTCCGGCGTTGCAACCGTCGTGCACCTCGATCTACCCTGGACCGCCGCCCGCCTCGACCAGCGCGTGGGTCGCGCCGCCCGCATCGGCGCGCCCGTCGATGTTGTGCGCGTCATGCAGCTCACGGCACCACTGCCGCCCACCGCTGAGCACGCACTGCACGAGCTGTTGACGGAAAAGCGGCGACGTATGCGCCATGTCAGCCGAGACGATGACACATTGCTGTGCAGCACCTTGGCACGTCTCTGCAATCGGCCGCTCTCCGTCCGCGATGACCAGCGCTGGATCACGATGAGATCGCCGCTGACGCGAAGCCCGATCACGATGGCGATCGTTCGACTGCGGCACGAGCGGCTGCTGGTGGTGCTCGATGGCGCTGCGTTACGAGCACCCGTGGCCGCTGACTGGGACGCACTCGCACATGGCGATGTGACCGCATCGCAGCCGGGTGGGATCGCAGCGCTCCGCCGCGCGCTGATCGGATGGAGACTCGATCTCGATATGTCATCCGTCGTCGACCGACCCAGCGACCATCGGCTGCGGTCGAGGCAGGAGGCGGATGAAGCACTGTTGCACGGCACGCGTGTTCAGCGCGTGATCGGTGCCAGCGCCGTCACACTGCATCGCCGCACTGCGATGAGTCGGTGCCGAGTCGATGCGACGCATGCTGCGGACGCGATCGGCGCTCCTGGCACCGTCGATCCGAACGAGCGGCAGTTGGGCGCCGAATCGCTGACGCAACGCGACGCACCGGCGGGCAATCCCCGCGCCGTTCGCATCGTCTGCGGTGTGCTGCTGCTCCCGACCGATCCCTGAAGGACGATGCGAGCATTAGGTTTAGCGCCGATGCCACTGCCTATGACACGCGCTCCGCGCCCAGTACTGTTCGATCTCGATGGTACGCTGGCTGATACCATCCCTCTCCTTCTTGCGTCAATGCGCGCGGCCTACGCCGCAGTCGGAGGCGACGGGCCCGCTGATCGTGTGTGGCTGCGCGGGATGGGTATGCCACTCCGGTCGCAGTTCATGCATTTCGAGTCCAATGATCTGGAGCGGGTTGAGGCGCTGATCGCCGTCTACCGTGACTGGCAGGTCGCCAATCTCGCCGCGTATGTCACCGAGTATGTCGGCATTCGCGAACTGCTTGGCGCGCTGCAACTGGCGGGACATCCCGTGGCCGTGGTCACCGGCAAGGGAGACTGGATGGCCCGAATGACGCTGGATCATGTGGATTTGCTGTCGCCCTTCGAGGTCATCATCGGCGCGGACGCGACCACGCGTCACAAGCCGGACCCGGAGCCGTTGTTGCTTTGCGCCGAGCGTCTGGGGGTGTCGGCGAGTGAGGCGCTGTATGTGGGTGACGCCCCGAATGACATTCTGGCGGCACGGGCCGCGGGGATGATCGACGTCTGGGCGGCGTGGGGCCCCTTTCCGGCCAGCGAACTCGAGGAGTTTGCCCCGTCGCACTCGGTGCAAACGCCGATGGACCTCCTTGATCTCATCGCCTATCTCGACACGGCATCGCCAGTCCGAGCCTGAGCGCAGCGCCCAACAACCCTGTCGAAACCTCCGCCGGCACGGCAGCGTACCGTCAGTCAGACCCACCATCTGGAGCTGTTGTCATGCGACACCGTACTTTCTCTGCCGTCTTGCTCTGCTGCGCCGCACTGCTCACCGCATGCGACCAGCCAAAACCGAGCGAGGAGACCTTCGTCTGGAAGGGGCCGGTGAAGCCGGATTCCTGGATGCGACTTCGCAACGTCTCGGGGGATTTTGAAATCAGCGAGGCGCCCGGCGACAGCGCTGAAATCCAGCTCGTGATCGAGCGATCGTCGGCCTATGCGCCGGCGGCTCGCATCAAGGTGCTCCAGACGCAGGACGGGATTCTCGCCTGTGCACTCTACGGCGACGACAACTCGTGCTCGGCCACCGAGTACAAGGGTGGCAACACCTACAAGAATGGGTTCCTCCCATTCATGCGTGGCAGCACCACGGTCACGGGCACCATTCGCCTGCCCCGCGGCGTGAAGCTCGATGCGCAGTCGACCAATGGCGATATCACGATCAACGCGATTGTATCCGACGTGACGGCCGAAACGACGAACGGGGACATCGAGATCCGCGGGACCCGCAGCACGGTCAACGCCACGACCACGAACGGCGACATCGAACTCGCACCTGATGCGATGGGCAGCCGGTTCTCCGTAGGAACGACGAACGGCGATGTCAGCGTGGATCTGCCCACATCGTTCAACGCCGCGGTGAACCTGCGGACGACCAACGGTGAACTCGATCTCCGTCTCCCGGGAACCATCACGACCAAGACGGCGAAGCTGATCATCGCCACACTGGGTACCGGTGGATCACCGATCGATATTCAGACCACCAATGGCGACATCACGCTCCGGTCCCGCGGCGCGCCCTGATCCCGAGGCGGGTGTGAGCACATGAGGCGGAGCGGGCCCGGCCACAGCAGATGTGTGCCGGGCCCGTATCGCGTCCGCTCCAGCGCAACGTCACCCCTGCGCGAGCGTCTCGATGACACCGGCAAGATCGATGTCCTTTTGCGTCAACCCGCCGGAGTCGTGCGTGCTGAGGGCGACGAGCACCTTCGTGTACCGGATGTCGATATCGGGATGATGCTGTGCGGACTCGGCAGCATCCGCAATTCGCTGGACGAAGCTGATCCCGGCGGGAAATGTCGGCATGGTGAACAGTTTGGAGATCACCCCGGCGCGTTTGCTCCACCCAGGGAGTCGGCCGAGTGCGCGCTGGATTTCGATATCGGACAGGACGGGCGCTGCCATAGGGGAGGGCTCGGTGGGACTGGAAGAGACTGAGCGGCGGAGAAGTACACGCGGAGTGTGCTTGATGCTCGTACCGGCGGCCCGGCAGCACAAGGGCAAAGGCGTGGTCCATTCAACGAACGGCCGGCGCAGGCGCGCCACAGCCTCGTCGAGGCACGACTACCCGCGCAGCGCTCCCTGATCGCATAGCCTTCTGCCATGCTTCGTGTCACCGAATCCGGCCTCTACTGCGACGCCGGCGACTTCTTCGTGGATCCATGGCGGCCTGTCCACCGGGCCGTGGTCACGCATGCGCACAGCGATCACCTCACGTGGGGGTGCGAGAAGTATCTCGTCGCGGCGCGTGGCCTCGCCGTCTCACGCGAGCGGCTGGGCCAGTGGGCTGACCGGGTGGAAGGTGTGCCCTTCGGCGAATCCCGGAACATCAACGGCGTACGCGTCTCGCTGCACCCGGCCGGCCATATTCTCGGATCAGCGCAGGTCCGGCTGGAACTCGACGGTGAAGTGTGGGTGGCATCGGGCGACTACAAGACGGACCCTGATCCGACCTGCGACGCATGGGAGCCGGTGCGCTGCCACACCTTCATCACCGAAAGCACGTTCGGTTTACCGATCTATCGCTGGCCGGCGCCGGCGTCAGTCTTCGCGGGCATCAACGCGTGGTGGCGCGACAATGTGAGCGCCGGCCGGACGTCGCTGCTGTTCGGGTACGGACTCGGCAAGGCGCAACGGCTGCTGGCCGGCCTCGATCCCTCGATCGGGCCGATCCTCGTCCACGGTGCCGTCGACCGGATGACGACGCTGTACCGGGAGGCTGGCGTGGCGCTTCCGCCAACCGTGTACGCCGCATCGGCGCGCCACGACGCCGCTGGCGCGATCGTGATTGCGCCTCCGAGCGCCGATGGCAGCACCTGGGCACGGAAGTTCGGGGCGCAGTCCACCGCATTTGCCAGCGGCTGGATGCTGGTGCGCGGCGCACGGCGGCGGCGGAGCGTCGATCGCGGCTTCACGCTGTCGGATCATGTCGACTGGCCGCAGTTGCTTGGCGCGATCGGTGCAACGGGCGCGGAAAGGGTCCTGGTCACCCACGGGTTCACCGGGCCTGTGGTACGCTGGCTTCGTGAGCGTGGGTTGGCAGCTGATGCGCTCTCGACGCGATACGAAGGTGAGCGTGATGATACGGCCTCGGAGAGCGCTGGTGGTGTCACTGGAGCCGCTGAGTGAGGGATTTCGCGGAGTTGTACGACGCCATCGACCGCACGACGGCCACGCAGGGCAAGGTCGCGGCACTGGTGACGTACTTCACGGTCGCGCCGCCCGCGGATGCCGCCTGGGCAGTCTCTTTTCTTGTGGGACGGCGTCCGAAGCGCCTGATCAAGTCGGCGGACTTGCGACTCTGGGCCGCAGAAGCCGCAGATATCCCTGACTGGCTCTTCGAGGAGTCGTATGCGCAGGCTGGCGATCTGGCCGAGACGATTTCGCTGCTGGTGCCCGAGGCTGCCGCGAACTCCGTCCCCATGGCTGCCCCCATGGCTGCCACGAACTCCGTCCCCATGGCTGCCACGAACTCCGTCCCCATGGCTGCCGCGAACTCCGTCCCCATGGCTGCCACGAACTCCGTCCCCGAACTGACGTACTGGGTGGAGCAGCAGCTGCTGCCCCTCGGCCAGATGGACGCGCCCGGCCAGCGCGAGGCACTGCGTCATATCTGGCGTACACTCGGCGGATCGGCACGGTTCGTGTTCAACAAGCTGATTACCGGCGCATTCCGGATGGGGGTGTCCGACGGATTACTGGTGCGTGCGTTGTCGCAGGTGAGCGGCGTCAGTGGTGACGCGATCAGTCACCGCCTGATGGGGCAGTGGGAGCCGTCGGCTGAGTGGTATCAGCGCCTGATGCATCCGGACACCGATGATGCGGACTGGAGTCGCCCGTATCCGTTCTATCTCGCATATCCACTGGAGCAGGAGCTCTCAGCGCTTGGCGAGGCGGGCGAATGGCAGGTGGAATGGAAGTGGGACGGCATCCGCGCACAACTCGTCCGACGGCGCGGCAAGACGCTGCTCTGGAGTCGCGGCGAAGAGCTGCTCGCCGGCCGGTTTCCTGAAGTGGAACAGACGGCCGAGTTCCTGCCGGATGGCACGGTCATCGATGGTGAGCTGGTCGCCTGGCGTGACGGAGCACCACTGCCCTTCTCCGAACTGCAGCGCCGCATCAATCGCAAGACCGTTGGGAAGAAGCTCCTGTCCGACGT
>JANPFJ010000170.1:0-1447 GCA_031423355.1 Gemmatimonadaceae bacterium
ATCCGCGCGCACCGTGCCGACTGGGCGTTTCTGGGTGCATGCGCGTTGCATCAGCGTGCGGGGCTGACGTCGTCGCTGGCCGGTGATGCGCAGGTGAAGCGGGCGATGATCGAATCGGCGGCGGCGTGTGCGGTGCTGGCCGACGCCACGAAGCACGACATGGTGGCGCCGTATGCGGTGGCGGATCTGCGCGAGATCGACCTGGTGATCAGTGATGCGGGGCCGAGCTGGTTGTCGGGGACGGTGCGCGAGGTGGTGCGAGTTCTGTAGCCGCGCATGTGCGTCGTTAGCGGCGTATGTGCGTCGTTAACCATTTCACGACCGATTGCTTTCGATGCCACACGTCACCACCGAATCCCAGCCTGCGGTCGACCTCTTCTACGCCGATCAGGGCGCGGGCCAGCCGATCGTTCTCATCCACTGCTGGCCGCTGAGTCATCAGGTCTGGGCGCAGCAGATCGCGGCGCTGACTGCGGCGGGCTTCCGGTGCATCGCCTACGATCGTCGCGGCTTCGGTGACTCAGGCAAGCCCGACGAGGGCTATGACTACGACACCTTCGCGGCCGACCTCCACGCGCTGATCGTCGCACTCGATCTTCGCGACGTGATCCTGGCCGGCTATTCGATGGGTGGCGGTGAAGTGGTGCGATATCTGACGCGGTACGGCAGCGAGCGGATCGCCAAGGTGATGCTGATCTCTACGGTGCTGCCGTTCCCGATGCGCACCGCGGACAATCCCGACGGGGTGCCGCGTGAGGTGTACGAGGGGCTGATCAGTTCGATCGAGATGGATGACGAGAGCTTCATTGGCGGGATCAGTCGTGCGTTCGTCGGGTGGTCGGACGATCGCGCCGGGCGCCTGACAGCGGAGTTCGAGCAGGTGCTCTCACTCGCGCAACGCGCGGCACCGAACGCGATGGTGGAGTGCGTGCGGGCGTTCGGCATGACGGACTTCCGGGGCGAGATCGCCAATATCACGGTGCCGGCGCTGATCGTGCACGGTACCGCTGACACGATGGTGCCGGCGGTCACGTCCAGTCTGCGGCTCGCCGCCATGCTGCCCGGGAGTACGCTGGCGCTGATCGAGGGCGGGCCGCATGGGCTGGCGATCACGCATGGGGCGGAGTTGAGTGCGGCGATGGTGGGGTTCGTCACCGCGTAGCTGGGTCGTTCCCGAGTTGTCGTCACGCCGTACCCGCTGTTCACCGCGCAACCTGAGGCGGCGTGGCCCACGTGGTTGGTCGATACACTTGACAACTAAAGCATCCCCCCCCACTCTCCCCCCTGCACCTCTCCGGGAGCCTGGATGAAGATCGTGTGTATCGGTGGCGGGCCGGCCGGCCTGTACTTCGCGCTGCTGATGAAAAAGCAGGACCCCACACACGACATCACCGTCGTCGAACGCAACAAGCCGTACGACACCTTCGGCTGGGGCGTGGTCTTCTCC
>JANPFJ010000171.1:0-1038 GCA_031423355.1 Gemmatimonadaceae bacterium
ACGACTCAACTCGTCTGCGGTCGCCGAGAGCTCATCAACGATCGGCGCCGTAAAGCCGATTTCGCGAAGTCGTTCCGCGACGCGCTGATACCAGCGCATGGTGCCCTCACGCCCGGCGGCGAACCGACCCCACACCGTTTCCGGAAACGCGGTGCGGCGAAGATCCGACAAGATGGACTGCGCGTTGTGGACCTTGTCAGCCGCGCAAACCCAGAGCGCGTCTTCGTTGGCGAGCTCGAGCCGATCGAGATAGTCATCTTTGCGATCGTCCGACGACATGTCGATGCCGTCGTCATCGGTCCGTCGCTGCGTCACGGCTAATACGGTCTCCAACACACCGCTGCCGAATTTGTGCGCGATGCGCTCTTCCAACATGTCGCGTGTCCAGCCTTCACGGACGCAGTCCTCGATCACGTCGTGCAGGATGCCAGCGACCACCACGTCGTCGGAACAGCCGTAGCGCGTGAGGATAATGGCGACGTTGGCCGGATGCGTGATGTACGGCAGCCGTGTGCCTTTGCGCACCTGTTGATCGTGGTGCTTGGCCGCAAAGGCAAACGCGTGGTTGATGCGATCAGAGTAGCCGGTCATTCCCGGGTTATTCCAAGTGTCGACATCAGGAGGGGTCATGAGGAAGGTGGAACATACGTCGAACCGGCGAACCAAGCCACCAGTGACTCCAATCCCGCCCGGTCGGCGTCGCCGAACGCATCGGGGACGGCCGAGTCGATGTCCAGCACGGCCACGAGCGCACCGTGCGCGTCAAAGACCGGCACGACAATTTCGCTGCGCGATCGCGGATCGCAGGTGATATGACCGGGGAACGCATGCACGTCGGCGACCATCACAGTCCGTTGCTCCGCCGCGGCGGTCCCGCAAACGCCGCGACCAAACGCGATGTCGAGGCAGCCGAGCGACCCTTGATACGGTCCGACGCGCAAGAGCACGCCGGGGTCCACGACCCGATAGAACCCTGTCCAGAGATGACCGAACGCATGATGCAGCAGCGCACTGGTGGTCGCCATGGCGGCAATCGGG
>JANPFJ010000172.1:0-5703 GCA_031423355.1 Gemmatimonadaceae bacterium
AACAACGCATCGTTCGGCACCCGTGCCGTCACGCTGACCACGGCGTCGCAGGCCAGCTCACTTTCCGCGCCTGACCACACATGTTCGAGACTGACCGAGCCCGCACTCGCCGCCGTGATGTTGTGTGACGTCACCTGCTTCACCCCAAGCGCATACAGCCGCTTCTGAATATGCCGGAAGTCGAGGGTGTTCGTGCTCCACGACGCCACCGTATCGTCCGGCGTGACGATCGTCACCGTTCCCCCCCGCGCCACGATCAACTCGGCCATCGAACTACCCAGATAGAACGCGTCATCGTCGAACAACACCACATGGCCCGCGGGGACGTTACCGTCCATCAGGTCATCCGGCGTCAGGACGTGCGTGCCAAATCCGGCAATCGCCGACCCGTTCGACCGACCATACCCGTCGCGCCGCCACGAACATCCCGTCGCCAGCACCACCTGATCGGCGCCGAAATCCAGCACCTCCTGCGCCGTGATCATCGACTCGGGGTACACTGTCACCGACGGCAGTTTCTCGATCTGCGTCACGCGCCAGTCGCGCACGCGCATCCACTCCACCAGCCCCGGCAGGCGCGCTTCCTTCAGCACGCGGCCTCCCAGCTCGCGCGATGCTTCGCTGAGATGCACCTCGTATCCCCGCTGGCCAAGGGCGCGCGCAGCCTCCAGCCCGGCTGGCCCAGCACCCACGACGAGAATGCGCGACTCCGATCGCTTCGGCGCGATATGCTCCGGATGCCACCCCTTGCGCCACTCCTCACCCATCGACGGGTTCTGTGTGCAGCGGATCGGCGTGATCGTCATGTCGCCCGTCACACAGATGTTGCAGCCGATGCACTCGCGGATGTCCTCGATCCGCCCCTCCTCGATCTTCTTCGGCAAAAACGGATCAGCGATGCTCGGCCGTGCAGCACCTATCATGTCCAGCACGCCGCGCCGGATCTGATCGACCATCGTGTCCGGATTGGTGAATCGACCCACACCCACCACCGGCTTGGTCGTGTATTGCTTGACCCAGTGCGTGAACGGCTCCTGCGCCCCTTCCTTCGCGAACCGCGACGGGATTGAATCGTTGTACCAGGCCGCGACGTTCACATCCCACAGATCCGGCAGCTCGGCCAGCATGTGCACCACTTCCTTCGCCTCGGCCACCGTCACACCATCATCGCCGAGCAACTCTTCGACCGCGAAGCGGACCACTACGCCACAGGTGTCGCCGACCGCGTCCTTGGTGTCCTCGATGATCTCGCGGAACAGCCGCACACGATTCTCGAGCGACCCCCCGTATTCATCGGTGCGATGATTGCGCCGCCGCTGCAGGAAGTGCATCGCCAGACTCAGATCGTGCCCGGCGTAGACATAGATCAGATCGAAGCCGGCGGTGCGCCCGCGCACTGCGGCCTCCCGATGCCAGCGCCGGTACTCCCGGATGTCATGCTTCGTCATCGCCCGCGCCTGATGCGGATAGCCGTACTTGAGCGGCTGATGCGATGGCGCCAGGGCCACCTCGCGCGAATAGAGATTGCTCGACGTCGGTCCGTTGTGCGTCAGCTCGACCGCGGCCAGTGACCCGTGCGCATGCACACGATCACACATCATCGCCAGCGCTGGAATGTCCGCATCGTCCCAGAGCCGTGCTTCGACGTATGGCGTCACGTCGCCGCTGGGGTGGATCTCGCACTCTTCCGTTGAGACCACCGCCCACCCGCCTTCCGCCTTCGCTTCGCGCATGGCCGCATGCGCTGCCGGCATCTGGTGGCCCATGCCGTTGCAGTGCGGTACCTGAAAGAAGCGGTTCCGCGCAGTCACGGGGCCGATCTTCACCGGCTCGAAGAGAATGTCGTATCTGGGATCGCGAGGCATGGGTCAGGTCGGAGCAGGAGCAATGACGGCGGCGCGGGCCATGCGCCGTGCCACAATATGCAGTGGCCAGCCGGCGGCGATCAGTACCGCACCCCAGCCCAGTGCTTCCCAGCCGGAGGCATACATCGCCCAGACCGAGAACCCGGCAGCGCCAATGGCCGCGACAATCAATCCAGGGTTTCGCGGCAAGCGACCGTCACGGAGGAAGCGGATCGCCGTGATGGCGCAGAACAGGTACATCACCAGATTCGTGGCAGTCGAGAGCAGCGCCGCGAAATTGAACGCGGCAACGCCAACCCGCGAACTCGCCAGCAATGTGAGCGCGGCAGTCACGAGCGCTCCGATGAGGAGCGAGCGGATCGGCACGCCATGTGTATTCCGAACACCGAACCACGGCGGCAGCGACCCCCGTTCACACATCGCGGCCGGAAGCTCGGCGCCCACCAGCAACCAGCCGTTCAAGCACCCCAGGCAGCTGATCACGCCACAGAACGCGACGAACATTCCGGCCCAGCTCCCCCAGAAGCCAGCGATGAAGTCCGCCACCGGCGCCTTCGACACCGACACCACCGCCAGCGGCATCATCAACGCCACGGCACAGGTGGAGAGGATCGTGACCACACCGCTCAGCGTGGTGCCGAACATCGTTGCGCGCGGCACGGTTCGCTCGGCATCCTCCACCGCATCCGACGGCACGGTCGCGCTCTCCAGGCCCAGCATCGCGTAGAACGTGATGCCGATGGCCGAGACGGTGGTGCTCAGCGAGAGCGGAACCGAGTGCACCGGCGCCAGCACCATCATGCCGTTCCGGAAGAGGCTCCATGCGGCAAGTCCGATGACGGCCGCGAACGGCAGCAGTTTGATCACCGATGACACCATCTGCACGGCACTGCCCAAGGCGCGGGCGTTGCCCCACGTGAAGAGCGAGATCATGAGCATGGCCGTCACAGCTTCGGCGCCCGGCGTTGCCGGAATGGCCGGGACGAGCCGCCCGAGGTAGCTCACGCCGGTAACGGTGATGGCCGCATTGGCGGCCCAGACCGAGACCAGGTAGCCCCATGATCCGAGAAACGCGGCATCCTCGCCGACGCCCATCTGCATGAAGCCGTGCGCGCCTCCTGCCCGTGGATGGCGCGCGGCGAGCATCGCAAACACCCAGGCCAGACAGAGCCCACCCGCAAGTGAGATCACCCAGGCGATGACGGCATTCCAACCGTACGGCGCGATCGATGCCGGCAGGATGAAGATCGCCGCGCCCACCATATTGCCGAAGACGAGCGCCGTCGCCCCCCAGAAACCCATGCGTTTCCTTTTGAGCCGTGACGCACTGACATCGGCACCCACCGAACCTCCGGTCATGCGAGCACGTCGGCCAGACTCGCCTCGAGCATCGCCATCGCTTCATCGACGTCGGCCCGGGTGATCAGCAGCGGCGGCATGAAGCGCACCGTGCTGACGCCACACGACAGGAGTATCAGCCCGTTGTGATATGCCCGAGTGATCAGGTTGTCGCAGAGCGTCCGCGCTGGCGTCTTGTCACCACTGCCGACGATCAGCTCCATCCCGATCATCAGCCCCTGCCCTCGCACCTCGCCGATCTGCGGCGTGCGCGACTGCCACTCGCGCAGGCGTTCCATGAAGTACTCGCCGACATCAGCGGCGTTCGCCATGAACCCACCTTCCACCAGATCGAGCGTGGCGAGTGCGGCGGCACAGCAGAGCGGATTCCCACCGTACGTGTTGCCGTGGGCGCCGCGCTTCCACTGCTCCATGTGCGTCTTCTTCGCGACCACCAGGCCGATCGGCATCCCCGAACCGAGTCCCTTCGCCAGCGTCATGATGTCTGGCACGACACCAACATGATGCGCGGCGAACATCTGCCCCGTGCGCCCGATGCCCGATTGCACTTCGTCGAAGATGAGCATGATGCCGTGGCGATCGCAGAGCGCACGCAGTCCTGCCAGGAATCCCGCCGGTGGCACGAGGTACCCGCCTTCACCCTGGATCGGCTCGACCAGAATGCCCGCCACTTCCTTCGCCGGCACGTTGTGCGCGAACAGCACCTGCTCGATGTAGTCGAGCACCGCCTTGCCCTGATCATCCCCCGCGAAGATCGGCCGGTAGTTGTTCGGATACGGCACGTGCGTCACACCCGGCATGGTTGGGAAGAATCCCTGCTGCTGCGTGTATTTGCTCGACGTGAACGCGAGGGATCCCATCGTCCGACCGTGAAATCCACCGAGAAATCCGATGAACCGTGACCGACCCGTCACGTAGCGCGCCAGCTTCAGTGCACCTTCCACCGATTCCGTGCCGCTCTGGCACATGAAGCTCATCACCGGTTCATCGCCCATCGGCTTGAGGTCGCGGATGCGTTCGCCGAGTCGGATCTGCCCCTCGTGCCAGTAATCACTGGAGATGTGCAGGAACCCCTTCGCGGCCTCAGTGATCGCGGCGACGACATGCGGATGTGAATGCCCTGTGGCACAGACGGCAATTCCCGCCGCAAAGTCGAGGAACCGGTTCCCGTCCACATCCCACACCTCGGCTCCCCTGCCGTGCGACATCACGAACGGGTAGTCGCGCGGATACGACGGTGATACCACGGCGGCATCGCGGGTGATCATCGCGCGCGCCTTCGGTCCGGGCAGTTCAGTCGTGATGTGCGGATTCTTCATTGGCTCGATGGGGCGATGATGGCTCAGAATGGTAGCCGGATTCGCACTCGCGCGGCGTGTGCATCACGCGTGCGCGCCTGCAGGTCTCGCAGAATTTCCAGTTCGATGACCGTCGGCGCCGCGATCGTGACGAGACGGTCAGCCACCCGTAGCGACCAGCCACAGGCGGCGACCACGTCCTCGGTGGTGACACCATCGAACAGCGCAACCAATGTCAGCTCGCGCGTCGCCACGTCGGGCTCCAGCACACCGAGGTCGGTGATCAGGGCGCTCGGACTCGCCTTCGTCGTGCAGAAATCGAGCTGCTCGACAAAGGTGCGGGCCGACTGTTTCATCACGACCAGCACCTCGCGCGCATGCGCAGCGATCTCCGGCGCGCCGCCGGCGCCCGGCAGGCGCACCGTCGGTTGCGCGTACGAGCCGATCACCGTGCTGTTCAGGTTCCCGAAGCGATCGATCTGCGCGGCACCGAGGAAACCGATGTCGACTCGTCCCCGCTGCAGATAGTGCGTGAAGATCTCCGGCAATGGAATCACGCTCCGGGCGGTCTCCGCCAGTTCTCCGTCACCGATCGAAAGGGGCAACACCGTTGGGCGGGCGCCAACCGTGCCGGACTCATAGATCAGCACCAGATCCGGCGCATGCGTCATTCGCGCGAGGTTGCATGCGGCGCTCGGCAGCCCGATGCCGACGAAACACACCGCGCCGTCGCGCAGTCGTCGCGCCGCGGCGACGGTCATCATCTCATCTGGCGTGTACGCGGACGACGTCATTCGGCGGCCCCGACACTGCGCAGGAACTCCGTATGGTCGGCGGTGCCAAGCACGTACCGCTCCATCCAGGCCAGGAAGTCCGCGCGCGAGCGTGCGATCTCGTCCCACGCCTGATAGAACGCATTGTCGCGCGAGTAGCACCCAAGTGCGTACGACGGGTAGGCGCCGCCGGGAACCTCGGCAATTGCGTGCACCTGCCACGCCGGAATGACGAATGCGTTCATCGGTGCGTCCAGCTCTTCCACGACTTCCTCGACGGTGACCACGAGGCACCGTGCGGCCATGGCCGCCTCGCGGCTTGCACCGACGATGCCACGGAGCAGCACGTTCCCTGCACTATCGGCCTGCTGCGCGTGCAGGACCGTCACATCGGGCGTGATCGCAGGC
>JANPFJ010000173.1:0-8162 GCA_031423355.1 Gemmatimonadaceae bacterium
TGACGTGCTGCAACGCGAAGGCGCGATCATCGTGGATCCTGCCGGCATCGATTCTCTCGCCGCAGTACTGCGTGTGCCGGGTCCAGGGTGCAATTCGTTCAAGTACGACCTGGAACGCTATCTCGCCGCTCGCGGAGAGAATGCCCCAGTCAAGACGATTCGGGATATTCTGCGCAGTGGCAACTTCCATCCCGCGGCACAATTGCGACTGCAAGCCGCGGATACCGTGGCGCTGCCACCGGAAGACCATCCGGGATGTCAAGCACGTGAAGCCATGCGAGTCCGGTTCCGGACCGCCGTCGTGCAGCTGATGGACTCACTGCGGCTGGATGCGCTGGTCTATCCGACGTGGAGCAACCCGCCGCGCCTGATCGGTGACCTGAACACGCCACATGGTGACAACAGTCAGCTCTTCTCACCGACCACCGGCTTTCCGGCGATCACGGTACCGATGGGATATACGCGCGACAACACGCTGCCAGCTGGCATGACCTTCTTCGGACGCCCGTGGAGCGAAGGCCGCTTGATCACACTGGCCTATGGTTTCGAGCAAGCCACGCGCCACCGTCGGGCACCAGCCTCCACGCCTGCGCTCACCGGGCGATAACCACCGTTCAACAACCGGTTCCCCTCACGGGCGGTCCAGCAGCTCGCGCACGGTGGTGGCCAGCGACGCTGCCGTGAAGGGTTTCGCAATGAACTCGACGCCCGGTGAGAGCACACCATGCTGCGCGATCACATCCGCCGTATACCCCGAGGCGTAGAGGACCTTTATTTCGGGTCGCAACACGTGCAGACGCTCGACCAGCAGCCGGCCGTTCATGCCTGGCATGATCACATCCGTGATCAGCAGGTGCACGGATTCCGTCCCGTCGCGGAGCCACTTGAGCACCGCGGCCCCGCTCGGAAAGCTGAACACCCGATACCCCTGACGCTCCAGTTGCCGCACCATCAACTGACGCACTGCCTCATCATCTTCGACCAGCAGGAGTGTCTCGGTGCCTCGCGCGAGGGCAGCCGGGCCGCTGGATACCGCGGTGTTCGCCGGCGCAATTTCCACACGCGGCAGAAAGATCCTGAATCGCGAGCCGCGGCCAACCTCCGAGTCGACCTCCACCCGGCCGCCATTCTGTGACACGGCGCCGTGGATCATCGCCAGTCCAAGGCCCGTGCCACCTCCCAGCTCCTTGGTGGTGAAGAATGGCTCGAATGCGTGCGCCGTGATTTCGGGCGACATACCCACGCCCGTATCCGACACGGTCAGCAACACGTAGTCACCGGGCGCAGTCCCGGGGTGCGAACGCGCGGACTCCGCATCGAGCTGGACATGGCTCGTCTCCAGCGTCAGTGACCCGCCGTCCGGCATCGCATCGCGCGCATTGACGGCGAGGTTCACCAGAATCTGTTCCGCTTGCCCGGGATCGAATCGGATCGATCCCAGGTTCGGCATCGTGACCACCTCCAGACGGATATTTTCACCAAGCAGGCGCATCAACATGCCGTGGACACGGTGAACGACGTCGTTCAGGTCGAGAACGACCGGCGCAATGATCTGCTTTCGTGAGAATGCCAGCAACTGACGGGTGAGGTCAGCGGCGGAGTTCGCAGCACGATTGACCACAGCCAAGTCAGCGCGCAGCGCAGCGTTCAGGTCTTTCGATTCGAGTGCAAGATCGAGACACCCCTTCATGACGGTCAGCAGATTGTTGAAATCGTGTGCCACGCCACCAGCCAATCGGCCTACAGACTCCATCTTCTGTGCCTGCAGCACTTCGGATTGCAGCCGCTTTGACTCCGTGATATCGAGAAATGATCCCATCAGGTGGATGATGTCGCCACGCTCATCGCGCACCAGATTCGCCGCAACGAGTATGTCGAACTGCGAACCATCCTTGCGGCGCGCCCTCAGTTCACCCTGCCAGGATCCGTCGACAAGCAGTCGTTCTATATTGACTTTCGGCAACGAGACACCGGTCGCAAGGAAATCCATCAGATCGCGACCATACACCTCACTTTCATGCGCGTAGCCCCAGAGTTGCATGAACGCCGGATTCACATAGACGGGCTTGCCCGTCGGGTCGCCGATGGCGATGGCCGTGATCGCCGTGCGAATCGCCTCATCACGCACACGAAGCGCACTCTCGGTGTTGCGCGCGTCCGTGATATCAGCAAACGACGCCAGCATGCCGACCGGTTGGCCTGCGGCGTCAGGAAACAGGCTCGCATTCACCTGAAACAGCCGACGCACGCCATCCGCGCGTACCGCCGTCATCTCGCCCATCCATCGCCCTGATCGCTCCAGCTCGACCATCGTCTGCGCCGTTTCGACAGGACTCGACCAGAAGCGTTCCACGCTCTTCCCGAGCACATCCTCGAGGCGCTCGTAGCCCCAAAGCTCGAGCAGCGCTCGATTGGCGAAGAGGAGCGTGCCGCTCAGGTCGGCGATCGCGACACCGTTGATGGACGACGTGATCGCCGCGTCGAGCCGCGTCAACTCTTCTGCCGCGCGCGTCCGTTCCGTGATGTCGGTGATACTGCCGCGCACCAGCGTTCCGCTGACCGACGGCAGTCTGACCAGTCGCACTTCACACGTAACTTCTCGTCCGGACGAATGCCGGAATACCCACTCGAACACTGGCGTGCCACCAGCCAGCACCTCGCGGAGGTGCGCTTCGCCGACAGCAGCACTCGAGCTGCCGTCAGTCTGCGTCATAGGCACCAGCTCTGCGGAACCGCGTGCGAGCAGTTCCTCCCGCTGCAGCCCAAGGAGCTGCTCGGCCTTGGTGTTGGCATCCACGAATCGCTGTCGTTCGACGTCGTAGACGACGATCGCCTCCGGCGCATGTTCGATCTGGACCCGATACCGTTCCTCGCTCGCCTCGAGTGCTTCACGCTGAAGCTGTCGCTCGGTGCTGTCCTTGATGTAGCCGTGCCACAATGTGCTCCCGTCCGGGAGGCGCTCAGGACGTGCCTCGCCTCGCAGCCAGCGGAGGCCTTGTCGAGGCAGCACCACGCGGTAGTCACAGCTCCACGGCTCGAGGGTCAGTGCCGATGCTGCGATCGTCTCTGCGACCATCGCCAGATCGTCCGGATGCAACCGCGCGAAGACCACGGCAGCACTGTGCGCAACTTCCTCCGGCTCCACCTCGTAGATCTCGCGAATCGCATCGCTTGCGAACGGAAACGACGAGGAACCGTCGGGCCGCAACAGAAACTGATAGATGACCCCAGGGACTTGTCGGCTCAGATTGTCGAGCAGCGCCGAAGACCGGCGGGCGGCCGCTTCGGCCACGACGCGCGCAGTGATGTCGTAGATCGTCGCCACGAAGCAGTCGATCGCACCGTCCAGCGCCCGGACAGCCTTGACATCGACACTGACATCAATGGTCGTCCCATCGGAGCGGACGTAACGCTTGTCCCGCCTGTAGCCGTCGCTCTGTTGACGGAGTGCACGATCGAACTCGGCCACATCGGCGTCGACAGTCTCCGCGTGCGACACCGCCACCCACGATTTCTCGATCAGCTCCTCACGCGAGTATCCCAGCATGTCGCAGAGCACCTGATTGACCTGCACCCAGCGTCCTGTCGCCGCTGACGTGACGGCCATGCCAATGAAGGGCAGTTCGTACAGGAGGCGATCAGCGCGTGCTGCGATGTCGCCGTCTGCGGCGGCTGATGGGTGGGAGCCAGGCTGGTCTGTCATCGGTCAACCTTAGAATCAGAATTCGCGTTGCGCGAGGGCGATGACTGCCCCTGATCTACTTCTGCGTCACGATGTAGATCGCGCCAGCGCCATGGTCCAGCCCCCATCGCGCCGAGGCGGTGATGGGATCGAAGTACCGCGCGGTGGACACACTGGATGGCACGATCCGTCTGAGCTCTTCCACACCGCCGATGCGCTGATTGTCGAGATAGACGACCAGAACCTCGACCTTGCCGCTCGCGCTCGAACTGACCCGTTGGCGCAACCAGTTGCTGCGGAGAGACTGCACCACATCGTACAGGTTGGTGTACTGCGTCCCCAGAATCACGTCACGTGTGATCAGCTGCTGGTCCTGCCGCGCCTTGGGGGCTGCCGCGGCGGCCGTGGCAGGGGCGCCCGGCGCGGCGCCCGGCGCCCCACCGGAAGCACAGGCAGTCAGCGTCACGATGACGAGCGCACGGATACCACGGTACGCAGTTGAAACTGGTGGCACGAAAGCTCCGGGAACGGGGTTTGCCGACCGCCGACTGAGTGCGAGCGATCGGCGACTATCAGAACACTTCAGCAGCCAATGCCGCTCTCACGCGCCGGGCGTCAGTTCCTCGCCGTCGTCACGATGATGGCTCCCGCCCCGTGATCCATACCGTAGCGCCCCGTGGCGGTGATCGGATCGAGGAACCGGACGGAGTAGACCGTTGAGGGAACGATGGTCCTCAGCTCGACGGCACTTCCCACGCGCTGCGAGTCGAGGTAGACCTGCACCACTGACGATTTCTCGAAGCTTTCCGCAGTCCGCAGTCGGAGCCAGTTGCCGCGCAGGGCAAGCACGACATCGTACATGTTGGTGTACTGCGTGCCGAGGATCTCGTCGCGTGGCAGGACCTGCCGATCGGTCACAACCGGGGCGTTCGGCCGGAACGGGGCAGTCGCCCTCCCCGACGCGCAACCAGTCGACAACAGAACGGCGACGAAAACACCCACGTGCGAGCAGCGGAGTCTGACTGACATTTGTCCTTCTGCGCAGAGAGAAGCGATCACAGCCTCCGCACCTTCGGTGCGGTACCACACAATCCTTCACCGGAAACGTGATGCAGTGTAACGGCCGACGCCAGCGCGCCCCAAGTCACCGGCGCCAGATGCTGGTCCCTGCCAGGGGTGCAGCTACAACAAAGGACGATCAGCCGGTCGCCGGGACACCGGTAACCAGCCGAGGTGGTTGACGAACCGCGAAGTGGACAGCCAGAGTGTTCGAGGACGCGACAGCGACAGGCGGTGGCTCCGCGTACTCCCCTCGAGCGGCTGCAGCCGCTCACCGTCGGCTGCCGACGACCGGGTGCCCGACGCGCCGTTCCACCCATCGCCTTGCCCCCCGCACATGACGCGCCTCCCCCCGCGCACCGCGGCTCGACAGCTCGCCCTCGCCGCCCTCGGCGTCAGCGTCCTCACCGCCCAGCAATCCACCGCACGAGCCGGTGCCGCGCCAACGGCGCCAAGTCCAGCCGAACTGCTCAAGCGAATCGAATGGCGGTCGGTCGGTCCGGCCAACAACGCCGGCCGCATCTCGGTAGTGACCGGTGTGCCGGGCGACCCGCTCACGTACTACGTCGCCGGCGCCAATGGCGCGATCATCAAGACCACCAACGGCGGCAACACATTCACACCGATCTTTGACGAGCAGAGCTCCGGGTCGATCGGCGCCATCGCGGTCGCGCCGAGCGATCCGAGCATCGTTTACGTCGGCACCGGCGAGGGGAACCCGCGCAACAACGCCTCGGTTGGCGATGGCATGTACAAGTCCGTCGACGCGGGGGCGACCTGGACGCAGATCGGTCTCGCCAAGTCGGACAAGATTGCGCGCCTCGTCATCGACTCGCGCAATCCTGACATCGTCTTCGCCTGTGTGCTGGGCCGGGAGTGGGGGCCGAGCGAGGAACGCGGTGTCTTCCGCACCACCGACGGCGGCGCCACCTGGAAAAAGGTGCTCTACGTCGATCCGCAGACCGCCTGCTCCGACATCACCGCCGATCCAACCAACAGCAACATTCTATACGCCGGCATGTACACCTACCGGCGCTGGGCCTGGCACCTCGAATCAGGCTCGGGCAACACCGCCGTCTGGAAGTCAGTCAATGGCGGCAACACCTGGGAGCGGCTGTCGGGCGCGGATCGCATGCTCGGCCTGCCGCGCACCCCGATGGATCGCATCGGGGTTGCCGTGGCACCCAGCGAGCCGAACATCGTCTACGTCCTCAGCGAAACGAAGGATGAAGGGGAACTCTGGCGCAGTGATGATGCCGGCAAGTCGTGGCGGACGGTCAACCGCGATCCGAACATCAACTTCCGGCCGTTCTACTACGCCGACATTCGCGTCGATCCGAAGAATCCGAACCGGGTTTTCACGCTCTCGGGTGGCCTCTACTTCTCTGAGGATGGCGGCCAGAACTTCCGCACCATCGCCCGCGACGTGCACGGCGATCATCAGGCCATGTGGATCGATCCCGTCGACCCGCGCTACATCCTGAGCGGCAGCGACGGTGGCTGGCAGGTGAGTCGCGATGGCGGCAAGAACTGGGACGTGGTCAACACCTTCGCCTTCACCCAGTTCTACCACATCAACTACGACATGCAGACCCCGTACCAGGTCTGCGGCGGCTTGCAGGACAACGGCAACTGGTGTGGCGCCAGCAACTCGCTGAGCGGGCAGGGCATCCGGCAGGCCGACTGGCGCAACGTCTCCGGCGGCGACGGGTTCTTCACCGTGCCCGTGCTTGACAAGCCGTGGCTGGTGTACAGCAACTCGCAGGGCGGCATGCTCAACATCACCGATATGCGCAGCGGCGTGCAAAAGACGATCTATCCCTACCCCAACCGTGTCGGCTCGGTGGGCGACGCGATGCTCGGCCACAAGTATCGCTTCAACTGGAACGCCCCCATTGCGCTGTCGCCGCAGAATCCCGGCATCGTGTACTGGGGTGGCAACGTGCTCTTCAAGTCGAAGGACTACGGCTTGAGCTGGGACGTGATCAGCCCAGATCTCACCACCAACGACCCGAAGAAGCAGGTCTCATCCGGTGGTGAGATCGTGGTCGACAACACGGCGGCCGAGTTCCATTCGTCACTGCTGAGCATCGCACCGTCACCACTCGACTCGAATGTGATCTGGACCGCGTCCGATGACGGGCTGGTGCAGGTCACGCGTGACGGCGGCAAGACGTGGAGCAACGTGTTCAACAACATCGCTGGCCTCAAGCCGAATGCGTGGCTGGCGACGATCGAGGCGTCACACTTCGAGGTGGGCACCGCGTACGTGACCGCCGATCACCATCAGGACGACGACTATTCGCCGTTCGTCTACATGACGACCGATTTCGGCAAGACGTGGAAGAGCATCCGTGGTGACCTGCCGGATCGCGCCTGGTGGACACACGTGATCCGCGAAGATCCACGCAACCGGAACCTGCTCTACGTCGGCACCGAAGCCGGGGTCTGGGCGTCGTGGAACCGTGGCGTGAACTGGGTGTCGCTGCGCGGTGATCTGCCGATCACACCAGTCCGTGACATGCAGATCCATCCACGCGAGAATGATCTGCTGCTGGCCACCCACGGTCGCGGGCTCTACATCCTCGATGACCTCACCCCACTCCAGAAACTGGCGGAAGCGCAGGCGAACGAGGCCGAGCTGTTCGATCTGCGTCCGGCGATCCGGTGGAACATCTGGAATCGTGATGGCAACCTCGGGCAGCGGCGGTATGCTGGCGAGAATCCGGCCAACGGCGCGATGATCTCGTACTATCTGAAGTCACAACCCGCCGGCGAAGTGAACATCGAGGTCGCCGACGCCAGTGGGAAACTGGTGCGCCGCTTCCGTCGCGTGCCGGACGAAGCGGGGGTGAGTCGCATCACGTGGGATCTGCGGTACGATGCACCTCTCGGTGCCGCGGCTGGCCGCGGTGCGCGCGCTGCTGCACCCACCGCCGCACCCACCGCCGCACCCACCGATACGTCGCTGAAGGGGTTGCGCGAGCGTCGTCGGGCGGCGGCTGATCGCGGACCGGGCGGAGCCGGTGAAGAGGAAAACTTCTTCGGACCGTCATCGGCTGCGGTGCTCCCTGGTACGTATCAGGTGACGTTGATCGTCAGCGGCAAGCGATACACGAAGTCGGTAGCCGTGAGCAATGACCCTCGCATCGAGATGACACCGACGCAGGTGGTCGCACAACACGACGCCGCCAAGGCGATCGAAGCGACGCAGGGCCGCGTGACCCGTGTGATCTCGAACATCGATGACCTGATGCGTCAGCTGACCGCCATGCAGACGACGCTGCGCTCCACGCGCACCGACGCACTGGCGCCGGCGCTCACCGAAGTCGATGGCACGATGAAGGACCTGCGTCACTTCCGCGATTCGGTGCTGGCGCGCCCGCTCGCCGGCCTCGGCTACCGCCAATATCCCCGCCTG
>JANPFJ010000174.1:0-16280 GCA_031423355.1 Gemmatimonadaceae bacterium
ATAGGCACGCCGCGCCGCTGAATAGCGGCCTGATTGTTTCAACGTGGCGCCGAGCCACTGAAGCGATCCGGCGCGACCAGGTCCATCGCCCAGTGCCGCCTGCTCGGCCGCCGCGAGGCGGAAGTACTTCGCGCTCGAGTCAGCGAAACGCCCGCCGCGATTATAGAACGCCTGACCGAGGATGAAGAGACAGATGGAGCGCGTGCGCGCGGCCGCTCCACTGGTCAGCAGCGCAAGGCCTCGCGACGCCTCAGCATACGCGAGCGTGTCCGACGTGATGTTGTAGATCTGCGCCCTGACGCAGGCGACACTGGCGGCGGCTTCGGGGCGCGCGCTGGTGACGAAAGAATCGGCCGCCGTCAGCTGAGCAAGCGCCGCCGAGGCGCCCATCGTCCGCACACGGAACTGGGCCAGCCGAAGGTGTGCACTACCGGTTGCGATTGCATCGCCGGATCGGCGCGCGAGGACGAGCGCAATGCTGGCGAAGGAATCCGCCGGCGCCAGCTGCCCCTGTTGCCCCGCCACCGTCGCGCGACCGAGCCAGGCCTGCGTCGTGATGGCATCGGCCGGTTGTGCATCGGCGACCAATCCGGCGAACAGCGAATCGGCGCGACCAAAGCGGGCCTGCAGGACATCGAGCGTCGCCAGGCCGAGTCGCGCCGCTCGATCGGAAGGATTGCGAGCAAGCGCCGCATGCCACTGCGCGCGCTGGGCGACAACCGTTCTCGCATCAAACGCGCGGCGCGCACGGGTCACGACCGCGTCGGCCGCCGCCGACCCACTGGTATCGAGCACACCCTGCGCCGCGAGTGGTGTCGCAAGCAGCGCGAGCGCACACACCCCAGGCAGCCAACGGTATCGCAACAGCGGTACGATCATTCGGGTTTCGTCCGAATCGAGGAGAGTGTTGCGAAACGACGCCAGACGAGATTGTGCCGGTCAGTGAAACGGAGCGCGCACCGACCGGCCGAGGGCCACATTGCGCCGAAACATCAGCATCCTCAAATCTGTCCCGATTCGCACGATGGCGCGAGGACGATCAGCAGGGAGGGCCCGAAGGAATGCGCCGTGGACGTGACGTCGCTGCGCAAGAGTGGCCCCGAACGAAGCCGCGCGCTCAGAACGCCTGGTTGAATCCGAGGTAGATCCCGGACGCGCCATCACGTCCGCGACCATAGTCGGCACGGATTCCGGTCCGCTGCCGCGCATCCAGCTGAGCCCTCAGGCCAACGCCATACGTCGGCAGGAATACCCTGCCGTCGATCGCGCTGGCCGACGGCGCGACGATCCCGCCGCCGGCAAATGCCACGCCGCCCAGACGTCGAACGATGGGAGTACGGTACTCACCCTGAGCTCCCGCCAGCCACTGGTCGCGGTAGCGCCCGCGCTCATACCCTCGAAAAATGTCGCCCCCACCGACCAGCGCACGCTGATCAAATGGCACATCGCCATCAAATCCGATCACTTGTGCGTGCACTGCAAGCACGTGTTCCCCACGCAGCGCTCGGTAGGCCCGCGCATCGGCGCGGATGCGGCCGTAGTCATACCCGGACGCCAGACCGTCGAAACTGCGCGCGTAGCTCAGCTGCAACCAATGGCCCCCACGCGGCGCAAACAGATTCTCGCGCGTATCGTGCTCGACAGCGAAGGACAGCTCGGTGATTGGCCCCTTCTGGGTACCAGGCACCGCATTCCGTCGCAGCGCGCCGCCGGTATCGGTCGTGATGGTGCGACGGACATGACGAACGACACCCGTAACATACAGGGCTCTCGCCACTCGCTGCTGCAGCTGTGCCGAGGCCTCGATACCGCGTGGAGTGAACAGTTCTCGTGCGCTCTCCGACGCGCGATCGCCGATACCGAAGTACGGGAGCGGGAACTCCTTCCAGACGAACGAGCCGGCGATTCTGCGCGCGTTGCCTGTCGTCCAGCGTTCCGCCTCGACGCCGATGCGCGTCTGGTTCTTCGCCGATCGCAGCGCATAGAACACGAGTGTCGACGGCCGCGCGGCACGCGAGCTGGGTGGATCGCAGACCGTCAGCACTGATGCGCCGTACTGCAATCCCGTCTCCGGCGCCGATCCGATCGACGGCAGCGGCTGCACGCGGCACCGGCCGGTGGTGTCGCGGCGCGTGAGCGAGTCGGCGTTCTGCGCCTCGAGCGGTGCGGCCAGTGCGAGGAGCAACAATCCACAAGCACTGAGGGCTGGTCGCAATACGCAACCATACCACGACCCACTCACCACGCGATACCGTAGTCCTCTCCGAAGTTGCTCGCCGCACCCCAGAGCGAGCCGTGCTTCCGGTCACGCCAGATGGCCGTGATCGGCCCTGACGTGTACTTCGCGTATTCGAGTGAGTAGCCTCGCCGCCGCAGGTCGTCACGCACCCACTGCGGCACCTGCTCGTTGAGCTGCATGCGACCCGGCTTGGCTTCGTGATCGCCAAAGCTCGAACGCATCTGATAGCTGTGGAAGCCCGGATGTTCTGCCGCCTGCTGGACGGTCTGCCCGAACTCGACCATCGCCAGGAAGAACTGGAGCAGGTCCTGATCCTGCGTGTCCCCGCCCTGCACCGAGAACGCCATCCACGGCTCGCCATCCTTCAGCGCCAGCGTCGGCGTCAGCGTCACGCGCGGTCGCTTGCCCGGCTCCAGCACATTGAACGGTCCGTCCTCCGCATCGAGCACGAACGACTGCATGCGCTGCGACAACCCGATGCCGGTGCGGCCCGCGATCACGGCAGGGATCCAGCCGCCACTGGGCGTGATCGACACCATCCACCCGGCGGAGTCAGCCGCCTGAATACTCGTCGTGCCGCGCGTGAACGCGTCGTGAAACGCGCTGTCAGTCGACGCATAGTTATCGCCCGACTGCTCTGCGGTTCGACGCGCGGCAGTTGAGCGCGGCCCCGTGGTGGACCACCGCGCCAGATACTCGGCAAACGGATTCACGCCCTTCTGGAAGGGATACGGATCGCCCGGCTTGACGGCAGCGTCGTTGAGCGTGGGGCTCATCAGCGCGAATCGTGCCTTGGCGTAGTCCTTGCTGATCAGTCCAGCGACGGGCTCCTCGGGGCCGACGGACGGGTCACCGTAGTAGAAGTCGCGATCGGCGTAGGCCAGATTCATCGCCTGATAGATCGTGTGGATGTACTGCGCGCTGTTGTAGCCAAGCGCCTTCACGTCGGTGTTCTCGAGAATGTTGAGCGCCTGCAGCAGCACTGGCCCCTGCTGCCAGATCGGCAACTTGTACACGTCGTAGCCGCGATAGTTGGTGGTATACGGCTCCTCGATTCGGACACTCCACTTCGCGAGATCGTCCATTGTGAACAGCCCACCATCTTCCTGCACGCCGCGCACCAGTTCCGCCGCGATGTCACCCTTGTAGAAGCGATCGTAGGCCGCCATGATCGCCTGCTTGCGCGTCTTGCCTGCGCGCAGCGCGATGCGTTCCGCTTCGACCAGCTTGCGGAAGGTCGCTGCCAGATCGGCCTGACGGAAAATTTCGCCAGCCGCCGGCGCTTCCCGTGCGGCGCCGGTGTGCGGCAGAAACACCGCTGGCGAATACTTCCATTGCCGGAACCGCGCCGCATTCGCCTGCATGGCGTTGGCCGCCTGCGCTTCGATGGCATACCCCTGCTCCGCCATCTGGATCGCCGGCGCCAGCACCTGCGCCAGTGACATCGTGCCATACTCCGCCAGCATCACCATCAGTCCGCCCGGTGTACCCGGCGTGACGGCAGCGAGCGGACCGAACTCGGGCGGGAATGACATTCCCTTCGAGCGATAGAACGCCGGCGTGGCACCGGTCGGCGCGACACCGAGGGCGTTGATGCCGATCACCTTCTTCAGCTTCGGGTTGTAGATCAGCGCCTGCGTTTCACCGCCGCAGCCGAGGGTGTCCCACATCGTGCAGACGGCGGCGAGCATCGCGGCAGAGGCATCGACAGCATTGCCACCCTGCTGGAAGATCATCGCACCGGCGGTGGCGCCGAGGGGCTTCCCGGTGACGGCCACCCAGTGGCTGCCGTGAAGGGGCGGGCGTTCGGTGCGCTGCGCGGCGGCGGGGCCGGCGACGGCAAGCGGCAGGCTGATCGCCAGAACGGCAAGCAGCGGTGTGCGGCGGGAGAGGTGGGGCATGTGCGAGCGAGTCAGGGGTCGGCAGGAGCGGCGTAGCTGGAGTATGCAGCCACAGCCCGCCCAATGCCACGGAGTCCGTCGCCCGGCGCGGTTCAGCCACTCATGGCGGGAACAGCCCGGTGAGCGGCAGGACGAACCCCGGGAGTACCGTCTCGCCGTCGAGCGATTCTCCGAACGACCTCGCGACGACCGTCCCGTCCAGCCGATGGACGGTCGCACCTCGTGTCCGCGGGTCGATCAGCCAGACGAGCCGGACGCCCGCGCTGAGCCAGTCTTCGATCTTCTCGAGCACGTCAGCCTGGCGATCGGATGGCGACAACACCTCGACCACCAGATCCGGCGCCATCTCCGCGAAACCGGAAGTCGTCTCCGGAGGAACGCGCGCCGCAATGATGAACGCGGCATCCGCGGCACGCACCGTATCGGGATGCCGACGCAGTGTGAACCCGGTCTCGGCACCAACGACGTCGCCCAGGCAGCGAGGCGCAACCCAGGCGTGCAGTGCGGCACCGACGATGATGGCGAGCTTGCCGTGGTGATATGCAGCAGGCTCGCGGACGCGCAGGGTGCCGCGCACCAGTTCCGATCGCATGTGCAGCGGCTGGTGTTCCAGCAACTCGGTGGCAGTCATGTTCACACTTTCGTACTTCATCACGTCCTCCTGTCGTCATCATCATATTGCTGCATCAGCTTTTGCCGATGACGCGGCGTGCGCTGCGTCACACAGCATTGCTGTTGCGTGCCACCGCGTCAAGATCATGTTTTCACGCACGCGAACCGGTGCGTTCGCGACACCGGATCGTGCACTCATGGCGCCGTGAACGCCCTCACAGGAACGACTGTGCGTGTCGCCATGGTCGAGGGCGGCCGTGATGCCGTTGCGCGACGTGGCGGTCACGGCCGACATGATGTCGGGGCTTTGAGGTACACCGTGGATCCAACGCCTCGAGGCGAACCACAGCAGGATGGCGCACCAAGCGGGCCCCGGCGGCGCCAAAGTTCAGCTCGGTGCCCGCGAACCCACCACGCCCTGAATTGTTGACTTCTCATCGCCGCATGGCACATTCGCCACAGCTGGGATCGGCCCCTGATTCCCGCGCCGTACTTCCAGTCACACGAGGATCGTAGCTATGCCCGCGATCATGCTGAATGGCAAAGCCGTCACGGTTGATGCCGCACCCGACACGCCGCTCCTCTGGGTCCTGCGAGACCATCTGCAGATGACCGGCACGAAGTTCGGCTGCGGCGCTGCACTCTGCGGCGCCTGCACTGTGCACGTTGACGGGGTCGCCACCCGCTCCTGCGTCACGCCGCTCTCGGCGCTGGCCGGCAAGAAGGTGACCTCGATCGAAGGCCTGACCAGCCCCATCGGCACCGCCGTACAGGCTGCATGGGACAAGCATCAGGTTCCGCAGTGCGGCTACTGCCAGTCGGGGCAGGTCATGTCGGCGACAGCGCTGCTTGCGAAGAATCCGAAGCCAACCGACGCGCAAATCGGTGAGGCGATGAATGGAAACATCTGTCGCTGCGGCACTTACGGCCGCATCGCCGATGCGATACGCGATGCCGCGAAGTCGCTGGAGGGTCGGTCATGATCGACTCCACAGTGACTCGACGCGATTTCATCCGGGTGTCAGCGGTCGTCGGCGGCGGATTGCTGGTTGGCTTCCGGTTCTCGGACGCTTCGGCTGAACCGGCAGCGGCGGCGGGGCTGACGGCCAACGCGTGGATCCGCATCGCACCCGACGGCGCAGTGACCTTCACCTGCGGCCGAAGCGAGATGGGCCAGGACGTCTACACCTCTCTGAGCATGATTCTGGCCGAGGAACTGGGCGTCGACCCGCGCAAGGTCACGGTGCTGCATGCGCCCGCTGATCCGGCGTATGTCAATACAGCAATGGGCGCACAGATCACCGGTGGCAGCACGAGCATTCGAGAAGGATGGGGACCGCTGCGGAAGGCAGGCGCGACGACGCGGGAAATGCTGATCGCAGCAGCAGCGGCCAAGTGGGGTGCACCCGTCGCAGATTGCAAAGCCGCGAACGGCATGGTGACCCACGGTCCGCACAGCGCCAGCTATGGCAGCCTAGCCTCCGCCGCCGCGCTGCTCACGCCGCCGACGAACGTCACGCTCAAGGAGCCGGCGGCGTTCACGGTGATCGGCAAGCCCCTCCCGCGGCTCGACGGTGCGGCGAAGGCGCGTGGCCGCACAACGTACGGGCTCGATATCAAGCTGCCGGGAATGCTCTACGCCGCCATCGTTCCCTGCCCGGTGATCGGCGGCAAGGTGGCGTCGTTCGATGGCGCAGCGGTCGCGAAGCGCCCAGGAGTGAAGGCGGTGGTGAACATCGGCGAGGCGGTCGCAGTGGTGGCGAACCACTACTGGATCGCGCGCGGCGCGGCGGACTCGCTGACGATCAACTGGGATGAGGGCAGCAGCGCCAAGGTCGACACCGCATCGGTTTTCGCCGCACTCGATGCGGCGAAGGGTCGCCCGGGTTTTGTCGCCAAGACGGCGGGCAACGTTGCGACCGCACTCGCCGCAGGTGGCAAGACCGCCGAGTACCGCTGTCAGATGCTGGCGCACGCAACGCTGGAGCCCCAGAACTGCACCGCGAAGGTGACACCGGCTGGCGTGGAAGTCTGGGCCAGCATGCAGTTCCCGCAGGGTGCACAGGGGACCGCGGCTGCAGTGGCTGGTGTGAAGCCCGAAATGGTCAAGGTGCATTCGCAGTTCATCGGCGGCGGTTTTGGCCGACGGCTGGAGAATGACTTCGTCGGACAGGCAGTCGCGATCGCGAAGGCGGTGCCAGGGATTCCGGTGCAGATGATCTGGACCCGGCCGCAGGACACACAGCAGGATTTCTATCGTCCGCCGAGCCTGCATGTGATGCGCGGCCTCATCGCAAATGGGCGCCTCGAAGCGCTGAGCGGCAAGCTGATCTCGCCCTCCGTGACCGCACGCGCGTTCCCTTCATTCGTGGTGAATGGCAACGATCCGTTCATGACCGAGGGGTTGGCGAACGTGACCTACGACATCCCGAACCTCGAAATGCGCACGGTCATCGAAGAGGTTGGGGTTCGTGTCGGCTTCTGGCGCTCGGTGAGTCATGCGCTCAACGCATTTGCAGTCGAGAGCTTCATGGACGAGATGGCGATGGACGCGGGGCAGACTCCGGTGGCGTTCCGGTTGGCGCTGCTGCAGAAGATGCCGCGGCAGCGAGTCGCCATCGAACGCGCTGTCCAGGCATCCGGCTACACCGCGACGCCGCCTGCCGGTCGTGCGTTTGGCCTCGCGTCGATGGAGTGCTACGGCACACACGCCGCGGTGGTCTGCGAGGTGTCAGGCACGGCGGACGCCATCAAGCTGGAGAAGATCACCATCGCGGCCGACTGCGGCATTGCGGTGCATCCCGATCAGGTGGTCCACCAGCTACAGGGTGGCGTCGTGACCGGGCTGATTCAGGCCCTGCGATCGAAGGTCACGTTCAAGAACGGCCGTGTGGAGCAGAGCAACTTCGACAACTACCGCCTGCCGCGTGGTTCCGAAGTGCCGGCGATCAAGGTGGAACTGATCGCGTCGGGTGAAGCGCCCGGCGGCATCGGCGAAGTCGGCACGCCGCTGGTTGCACCGGCGTTGGCGAACGCCGTGTTTGCGCTGACGGGCAAGCGAATTCGCAGCACGCCGCTCGAGGATGGCGGAGTGCGCTTCGTCTGACGGATCGTTCTCTCCCTGAAGGACACGACTCCGCCGTCCGGCTCTCTAAGCGGACGGCGGAGTCGTTTGCATTCAGCGACTGAACGTCAGCGACTGAACGTCAGCTCGTAGCTCCGGCCCGCGGTCACGGCGAACTCGATCGTCTCCCCATCGCGTTCTACGACGCGGACACGCTGCCCGCCCGACGTGACCGTTGCCCTGCCCTTCGCCTGCACGCGACTGCGCCCCGTGTGGCTGGCGCGGATGGTAGCGCTCGTTGCGCGCGAATTCGACCACGCCACGTCCACCTCGAATCCACCACGCGCGCGCAGTCCCTTCACGCTGCCGTCACGCCATTCGGCCGGCAATGCCGGCAACAGCCGGATCACATCCTGATGCGACTGCACCAGCATTTCCGCAATGGCGGCCGTTCCACCCAGGTTGCCGTCCACCTGCAGTGCGCGCCCGCACAACGAGAACAGATTCGGCAGTGATGACTTCGTGAGCAGCGCGCGCAGCTGCTCGAGCGACTTGTCGCCATCGTACAGTCGTGCGCGCAGCCCCATCTTCCAGGCGTACGACCAGCCGCATCCACCCGTACCGCGCCGGTCGATGGTGACGGTGGCGGCCTTGGCGAGTGCGGGCGTCCGCTCGGGTGTGATCTCGCTGCCCGGATAGAGGCCCCACAATCCCGACAGATGCCGGTGCTGCGGTTCGAGATCATCCCAGTCCTCGATCCATTCCTGCAGCTGCCCACCCTTGCCGATCTGATTCGGCGCCAGTCGGGCGCGTGCGGCGCGCACCTCGGCCGCGAACACACTGTCGGTGTTGAGTACCGCAGCGGCATCGCTGAAGGCGCCGAAGAGGTCGCGGATGATGTGCATGTCCATCGTCGGGCCGGCGGCCATCGTACGCGCGGTAAGCGAGATGCCGCTGACTTCGTCGAAGAACTCGCCGTTGCCTGGCCAGGCCGGATAGTTCTCGGGGGAGTTGGACGGCGCCGTCACCAGCCAGCCCTTGCCCGGATACGGCACCAGGATGTCCACCAGGAAGCGCACCTGATCGCGCAGCAACGGATAGATGCGTCGCAGATCCGTCGTGTCGCCGGAGAAGCGGTAGTGTTCGAAGAGATTCGTCATCAACCACGCGCCGCCCACCGGCCAGGCGCCCCACGACGGGCCGTCCATCGGCGCTGCCGCGCGCCAGATGTCGGTATTCTGATGCAACACCCAACCGCGGGCATTCCAGTGTTCACGCGCGATCTCGGTGCCGGTCTGCGCCACGTCACGCACCAGCGATTCCAGCGGCTGCAGCAACTCGCCCAGATTGGCCGTTTCCGCAGGCCAGTAGTTCATGGGAGTGTTGATGTTGATGGTGTACTTCGAATCCCACCACGGGTTCGGGTTGTCGTTCCAGATACCCTGCAGGTTGGCGGCTTCGGTGCCCGGTCGTGAACTCCCGATCAGCAGATAACGGCCAAACTGATAGAAGAGGGCCGCGAGTCCCGGATCGGGCGCGTTTGCGAAGCGCTTGATGCGTTCATCGGTGGGTAGCGCCAGCGCGTCGGCACTCGTCCCGTTCAGCGTCAGATGCACGCGTCCGAACCATTGCGTATGCTCGGCCACATGCTCGCGCAGCATCGTGTTGTACGCGCGTCTGGCGGTTCGATCGAGCACCGCGCGCACCTTGTCAGCCGGGTTTCCGCTGACGTCCTTGTAGTTCACGAAGCTGGTGGCCGCAGCGAGCACGATCGTCACCGTATCGGCACCAGTCACGCGGAGGGTGCGATAGTCCACCGCGATGGTGCCGCGCGAGTTTTCGTTGCGGGCCTGCAGACGCGCCTCGTAGGTCAGCTTGCCTGTGATGCCCAGATAGTCGGAGTTCTTGCCCATCACGCGCAGACCGTTGGGCGCGACGCCGTCCATCTGGAAGTAGTCAGTGCCGTAGTTCGAGTGCGCGGGATTGCGCGTGCCGCGCAGCGTGGCCGCGAAGGTGAGTGCGCCGGGGCGGCTGGCGGTGAGGCGGATGATGATCGCCTGATCCGGCGCGCTGGCGAACACGTCGCGGGTGAAGGTTACGCCCTTGACGACGTACGACACGCGCGAGACTGCCGAGTCGAGCAACAGCTCGCGGCGATAGCTGGTGACGCTGTCGTGCGAGGGAAACTCGATCAGCAGATCGCCGAGTGATTGGTATTTCATCTGTTCGTACGGCTTGCCCATCATGGTGCGTCCGAAGAGATCGTGCGCCTTTGGCACATCACCGGCAAAGAGCAATCGCTGGATTTCCGGCAGTGCCTTGCCGGCGCCTTTGACGACGGGGTTGTACGGGCCGCCGGTCCAGAGGGTTTCTTCGTTGAGCTGGATGTGTTCTTCGCGGGTGCCGCCGAAGATCATCGCACCGAGTCGGCCGTTGCCGACGGGGAGGGCGCGGTTCCATTCGGTGGCTGGTTGGCGGAACCAGATCGTCTGCGGCGAAGCGGGCGCCGCTGAGGGCTGGGCGTGCGTCGTGCTTGCGGCGACGGTGGTGATGAGGACGACTTGAGCGGCGCATCTGGCCAGCAGGGTGATCATCGCCACGTGGTACCTCGGGAGCAGGGGTGAAGGCGGTTCAACTGCGCGGCTCGGGTGGACGGCGATCCGTTGGGGCGCCGGACTCCGACGCTGTCTTCGGCGAGCGCAGTGCGGCAAATGTATGGGCGAGTTGAGGCTGGGACGTCAGTGTTCGTGACGTCCCCAGCGGATCGGGGCTAACGGCGCCACGCCAGACGACCGCGTACCGACGCACTCGTCACTGCGCCTACCGCCGTTCAGCCCCGAACCCAACCCGCGGCAAGGTGGTGATTCCGCGCTCCGCCTTCTGCTTCGCCACCATCCGCGCCACGTCCTCCAGCAGCTTCCGTGCATCATAGATGATGCCGTCCTTGATCGTGTACCTGATGCCGCCCACGCGCTCTGCCTTGCCCGTCTTGTCGTTCAGGCGGATCGTACCGGTGCCGTAGAGCACCTTGAGGTTGGCCACCGGATTCTCGGTCACGATCACCAGGTCGGCCAGCAGCCCGGGGCGCACCACGCCAAACTCGATCGGCTTGCCCTTGGGTTCGAACAGCGCCTGCGCAGCGTGCATCGTGGCGCCGCGGATCACCTCGAGCGGATGGAAGCCCGCCTCCTGCAGCAGCTCCATCTCTTCGATGGTCGAGAAGCCGAAGGTATTGTAGATGTACCCGGCATCCGAACTGACCGTGACCCGGCCACCCATGTTCTTGAAGTCGTTCAGGAACGCCATCCACACGCGGTAGAAGTTCCGCCACGCGATTTCGTCGAAACTCGTCCAGTCGAAGAAGTAGGCGCCGTGATTGGTGCGGTTCGGCTGGTAGAAGTCCCAGAGTGACGGCAGCGTGTATTTCTCGTGCCAGTCGGCGTTGGCACGGTACATGACATTGCGGCCGGCGAGGTAGGCCGTCATCGTCGGGTCGAGGATCACGTTGAGCTTCCGGAGCTCCGTCAGCAGCGCGATCCACTCCGGGCTCCCCTGCTTGTGGACCAGCTCCCACTGGCGCGCCACCTGCCCGAAGCGCCACTGCTCATCGGCGTAGTTGTAGCCCGGCGGATAGGGCTGCACATCGCGCCCGTTGTACAGCGCCTCGAAGATGCCATAGAAGTGCGTGACGGTGCCGAGGCCAAGCCGCGCGGCGTCAATGGCGTTCATGCTGGCGACACCGGTCTGCGCGAGGTGGGCAGTCGTGCCAAGGCCCAGCTTCTTCGCCTCGTCAATCAACGCCGCCATGATCTCGGGCGGATACGCGGTGAGCTTCAGGCCATCTATCCCCGTCTTCGCCGCCGTACGCACCCACTCGCGGGCCTTCTCCGGCGTCTCGATGTAGCCGTCCCATTCGTCGAAGGGCAGCCGGTAGTTGAACATGCGCGGTGCGGTGATCTCGTTGCGCGCACTTCGCGCCTTTTCGCTCGCCGACCAGACGGGCGATGCGAACGGCACTCCACGACCGGTGGTGATCCCGTGCGCCAGCCAGAGCTTGTAGACGTACTCGGCCTCGGGCGCCTTCGGCGTGTCGCCGGAGTGGAGGTGCAGGTCCACGAAGCCGGGCAGCACGAACATGCCGGTGGCGTCGAGTTCCCGTCCCCCGCTCGTCGGTCGTTCGGCAGGCTTCATGTCACCGGCGGTGGCACCCACGGTGTGGATGGCGACGATCCGGTTCCGCTCGATGACGATGTCGACCGGGCCGCGCGGCGGTGCGCCCGTGCCGTCAATCAGCGTCGCGTTGCGGATCGTGAGCCGGTCGAAGGGCCCTTCACCTTCGGCGCGCGCCGGCGCCGGGCGCGGGTCGGTGATCGGGTCCTGCGCGCGGGCGGGCGCGACTGCGCCGGTGGTCGCGAGGCCAACTGACAGCATCAGGACGCGGGTTGCGTTGCGTGCGGTCGCGTGCATGAGGCACCGTGCTGAAGTGTTCGGGCGGGACGGTGAGCGAAACGCGCGCCACGGCCCCATCGAGGTGCGGAATTCGTCAAAAGTGATCGTGCGCACCAGGATGCGCAACGTGCCCGGTCGGTCCGGATGGCCGTCTTGATCGCATCCGGTCGGGTAGCGGGCGCCGGCGCGCGCGGCGGACGCGACCGGCACCGCCCGGCGCCGGGTTCCAGGATCGGAAACGGTGCCAGATGCAGCGCGTGCCGACCAGTGACTATCGTATTGCGAAGCATCCGCCGGTTCGGTTTCGGCGGATGCGCGCGGCCGTCCGAGGAGAGATTCCCGCTCGTTGAGCACCACCACCCGACATCGGAGGTCCCATGGCGCGAGTCACTGGAATTGGCGGCATCTTCTTCAAGGCCAATGATGCGCCGGCGCTGCAGGCCTGGTACAAGCAGCACCTCGGCGTCGATGTCAAGCCGTGGGGTGGCGCCGCGTTCGACTGGACCGACGCCGACGGGACGCCAGTCGGTGGCACCACCGCATGGTCTGTCTTTCCGGCGCAGGGTGACCAGTTTGCGCCCAGCACCGCGCCGTTCATGGTCAACTATCGGGTGGACGATCTGCACGCGCTCGTCAATGCATTGCGAAGCGCAGGATGTCAGGTGCTCGAAAAGATCGACGAGTCCGAATATGGGAAGTTCGGCTGGGTCATCGATCCGGAAGGCAACAAGGTGGAACTCTGGGAGCCGCCACTCGGAGGGTGATGGGCGGCTCTGGACGGCAGAGGTCGGACTGCCACTCCGAGAGATTCCGCGATGCCGCGGAAGACGTTGCCAAAGTCAACTCCGCGACGACCGCCACAACGTCGCCGAAGTATAGAGCAACACCGCCACGATGATCCACCGCATGATGTCGAGGGGCAGGCTCTTGACCACGTACACCGCCACCAGCACGCCCGGAATGCCGCCCAGCGTGAATGCGACCGCGGCACGCCGGTCGAATCGACCCGATTTATAGAACCGGATCGCGGCGGCTGGCAGGATCACTGCCGCCGAGCTGGCCATGATCGGGAATACCGCCTTCTCGTTCATGCCAAGCATGTACGTGACGGCCATCGTCGGTGCATAGTTGCCGATGCCGAGGCTCGTCAGTGATCCGATGACGAGACTGGCGACGATTCCGATCACGAGCGCGATCCCGCGCAATCCGATCGTCCCTTCGCTCAGCGACAGGCTGGCCGTCATGCGCAGCGCCATGAATCCAGCGGTCACGACCAGCGCAATGGCCATCGCCCGCTGGATCTTCTGCCGTGGCCAACTCGAAACGATTCCGGCACCGAACCACGCGCCGATGCCGCCAGCCAGTACCATGCTGATGATCGTCGGTTGGTCGATCAACCCGCCAAGTGCGATGATGAAGAGCACCGCCTCGAGGATCGAGGGCACCGAGTGCCCCACATTCATCGTGCCCGGGATGTTCTCGTCGTCCATCAACCGGCCGATGCGGAGCGCGGCGGTGGTAGTTGCGAAGGAGCCGACGCCCAGCGCATCGAAGAAGTTCGCGAATGCGCCGATGCCGAGCAGTGCGGCCATCGGAGCCTGTCCGCTCGGGCGGGATGGTGCAGTCATTCAATTGCCTCGGGGATTCTGGGGGACCATCGTCACGACACCACGCCCGATGTCGTAGCCTGAGTGCGAGCGGTCAGCCAACGGTAAACACCGGATGCCCCAGCACGTCCATCCGCGGCGTGATGCCCAGCCCAGGCCCGGTGGACGCGGCCATCCTGCCCTTCACCCGCTGCGGTGCGCCGGCGGCCGTACTGACCGTGACGTAGCTGTTGAAGTCCGTTGTGGAGAAAAGCAAATCGGGCGGCGTGCTGTGCGCCAGATGAGCAATGGCTGCGGTGATGATGTCACCACCCCACGAATCCTCGATCGTCATCGCGATACCGAGCGACAGGCAGAGGTCCCGGATCTGCCGCGCCCGCGTGAGCCCGCCGACTTTCGAGATCTTGAGATTGATCACGTCCATCGCCTGATCGTGATGTCCACGCAGAACCATCATGATGTCATCGATGACTTCGTCGAGCACGAAGGGCCGATCGGTGTGCCGCCGCACCGCGAGGCATTCCTCATAGCGCATGCACGGTTGCTCGATGTACACGTCGACGCTGCGCACCGCATCTGCGACACGGATCGCCTGGTGCTGCGTCCAGCCGGTGTTGGCATCGGCGATCAGCACGTCACCTGACTGCAGCTGTGCGGCGGCGGCACGGATCCGTTCGATATCGGTATCGGGATCACCCCCGACCTTCAGCTGGAACTTGGTGTAGCCCTCGGCCCGATAGACGCCGACCTTGGCTGCCATCTTCTCCGGCGTGTCCTGCGAGATGGCGCGGTACAGGGCGACGTCGTTCCCCACCCGGCCACCGAGCAGCGTCGCGACCGACTGACCGGTGGCATGGCCGAGAATATCCCAGCAGGCCATGTCGATTGCGGTCTTGACGTACGGATGGCCGCGCAGGAGCTGATCCATGCGTCGGTTGATGCTCGCGAGCTCAGTCGGGTTCTGCCCAAGCAGGTTTGGCGCCAGTTCCGCGATGCCCGTGCGCGCACCAGCCGCGTAGGCGGGGAGATACGCCGGTCCCAGCGGGCACACCTCACCGTAGCCAGTGATGCCGGCGTCGGTGTCGATGGCGACGATGGTGGAATCGAAGACATCCACCGAGTTGCCGCCGGACCACTTGTAGCTGCCCTCATGGAGTGGCAGTTCCACGCGGTACGCCCTGATTGCGGTAATCCGCATTCGTGCTCCTCAAGAACGACATTGGAGGACGCCGACCAGCGCAGCAGTTCCAACTGCTGTGGCGCGATACGTCCGGTGGTGTGGCAAACGGAAACTCAGGCAGGACTCGACATGCAGAGTATGCCGTCGGGGCGCTGTACGCGCAACGAGAGCCACGTCACCGTGCACCCGCCGCCAGCACCTCCCGCTCCAGCCTCGCGTAACTCGCTTCCATACCCGTGGTCATGCCGGTGCCGAGGATCATGTCGCGCAGCTCCTTGCTCGGATAGGTGATGACGAGGCTCAGCAACGTGCCACCCTGCACCGGTACCAGAGTGAGCTCGTTCCGTGTTCCAGGGCCCTCCATGCCGACCATCTGCTCCGTCGTCACCGACCGCGTGGGCGCGGCGGACTCCAGCAGCTCACCTTCGAAACCAAAGCGTTGCGCGCCGTCGTCGGACGCCCACTCATAGCGGTACCGGTCACCGACCTGCGTCGCCACGTCGCACACCGGCATCGTCCAGCCGTCGGGGCCAAGCATCCAGCGCGTCATCAACTCCGGATCGTGATGCGCGCGCCAGACCTGTTCAACGGTGCCGCGCACCACACGACTCACCCGGATCTGCGTATCGCTGAGGAGCTTCGCTTCCGTATCGCGGCCGGCCGCAAAACTCGCGAGATCCACAAGCACTGCGTCGATCTGCCCCATTGCGGACTTCATGCCTTCGAGCGTCCCCATCTTCACCAGTTCTTCCATCGCGTCGATGCTGTGGAACGTGGTCACCGTCGTGCAGCGCGAGCCGGCCCTGGTCGGCTCGAAGCCGAACACCATCCGCATGGTGGGCATCTGCGCATTCGGCACACCTGAGTCATCGGCGAATCCATCCTCGACCTCGATCGCCGCGCACGGCTGAACCTTCAGGAAACGGAACCACCCGCGCGACATGGTGCCATCGGGTCCGGTCATGTAGTAGTGCGAGTAGCCGCCCACTGACATGTCATGACGCGTGAACGTCGCAGGCCATTCCGCTGGGCCCCAGAATCGCTCCAGCTGCCGCGGGTCTGCATAGGCATCCCAGAGCCGCTCGACCGGCACGGGATAGTCTGCAACGACAGTGAGTGTCAGCGCTGCAGCATCAGACGAGACGGACGTGATCGGCATGGTTACTCCGTTCCTGGACGGTGTTCGGTGAGAATGGCGTCGAGCTGGCTGAATCGGGAGACCCACAGT
>JANPFJ010000175.1:0-3004 GCA_031423355.1 Gemmatimonadaceae bacterium
ATGACGGCGTTCAACGAGTCGTTGCACGTCCCACCGCTGATTGCGCGACGGGCAGCCAGCGTGGCGCCCATGTCTGCGGTCTGATTGCTGCGACGGTACCGACCGAGCGAGTCCAGCAGCAGCGCACCTGTCACGCAATTCCGGGCCGCATACGAGCCGTAGAACACGCCGACTGGTTCACCGGTCCGGATCCGGTTTGGATACCCACCGGCGGACTGGAAGTCGAGAATACTGAGGCTCTCGACGTTGTTCCGGTTCCGCGTGTAGGTCACGGTGGATTCCCATCGCAGATTCTTGCGATCCACGTTCACCGTGCGCACCAGCAACTCGATACCCTTGTTGGACATCGTGCCGATCGGCGAGAACTGTCGCGAGAAACCGGTACTCGTGGGCAGCGGGCGGAAGAACAGCAGATCGGACACGAGGCGATCATAGTAGGTCGCCTCGAGGCCGACGCGGCCGCCAAGTGCACCAACTTCAGCGCCAAGTTCCCACTCACGGGCGCGTTCGTTCTTGAGCGATTCGTTGCCGAAGGTGACGTCGTTCTGGAAGCCGGGACGGCCACCGAACGCGGTGTTGCCGTAGAGCACAAACTGTGAATACGCATTGCCCGCGCCCGGCTGGCTGCCGGCCCAACCCAGCGCACTGCGAAGCCGCACACTGTTGAGCAGCCCAGCCCGATTCTCGAGCAGCACGTACGACGCCGAGAGCTTCGGGAAGGCCTGCCACCGCTCTGCCGGAGCGAAGGTGGACGAAGCGTCGTAGCGGACCGCGGCGGTCAGGAACAACTTGTTCCACGCCGCCAGTTCCTGCTGACCGAAGAAGCCGAGCGTGCGCAACTGCGTCAGCAACTGCGTGCCGAACTTGATCGAGCCTGCATTGACGAGCTCACCGACGGGCGCCAGCGCATTGGCACCCGACTGCGTGACGTTGATCGTCTGCTGCGTGTAGTTCAGCCCCGCCGTGGTCTTCCACTGGAACTCGCCAGCGGGATTCCAGTCGTAGCCAGCCACGAGGTCCTGGTTGAGCACACGCGTGTTCTGGAACACGGACTGCGACTGGCCTGTGGACAGCGGTCCAGTGCCGAGCACCGAGTTGCGCGGAATGAACTGCCGCTGCTCGAAGGCGGAGTTGTCGAGGCCGGCCGTGTAGTCCACCAGCAGCTTCGGCACCGGCGTCCAGGTGAGCTTGGCGGAACCGATGAATCGGTTGATCGTCTGTGGATTGCGGATCCGCGCAATCGCCAGGAGCGGATTCGTCCCAAGCGCCGGCGGCAGCGGGTAGATGCCGTTCACCGGGCGGAAGTCGGTCTGCGTCGGGGCGAAGAACAACGACCCCATGATCCCGTAGTCGTTCTGCTCGCCGAACGCCTGAAACTGATTGCGCGTGTTGACGAAGTTGGTGCTCACGTTGGCGATCAGCGTCGGTGACAACTGTTGCTGCAGGTTCAGTCGCGCGCCCTGACGACGCGACTCCGTGGAGCGGATGATGCCCTGGTCTTCGGTGCTGTTGACGCTCACGAAGTAGCGCGTCTGATCATTGCCACCTTCGACCGTCAGGTTCTGTTCGTAGGTGGGGGAACGGCGGAAGATGTTGTCCTGCAGGTTGTAGCGCGCGATCGCGTTTCCGTTCACATCATACGGATAGAAGTTGAACGGCTGCTGCTCACGCAGTTCGTTCGAGCCGACGCGCGTCGAAAAGGTCACGCGCGGCTTGCCGATCACGCCCTTCTTGGTGAAGATCTGCACGACTCCGTTGTTCGCTCGCGAACCGTACAGGGCTGCCGCGGCGGCACCACGGATGATCTCGATGCGATCGATATCGTTGGGATTGATGTCGGCGAGGCGGTTCTGCGGGTTCGAGCGACCACCAAGATCCGCGAGCTGCGCCGAGCCGTTGTCGACGATCACGCCATCGATGATGTAGAGCGGATCGGAACCGGCGATGAAGCTGTTGGTGCCGCGAAGTCGCACCGAAATGCCGCCGCCGCCCGGGCCGCCGGAGTTCTGCGAGATCTGGGCACCCGCGATCTTCCCTTGCAGGGCTTGATCGACCGTGACGGCCTGCGCCCGCGACACCACGGTGGAATCGACGGTCGCAATGCTGGTGCCGACACGGCGCTTTTCCGTCGGCGACGCCGTTCCCGTCACCACCACCTCGGAGAGGTTGATGGCGCTGACGGACAAGGCGGCATCGACCGTGGCGCTGCCGCCGGCGAGCACCTGCACGGTCTTGTTCACGGGCTGGAACCCGATGCGGCGGATCTGGACCACCCTCGCCCCCACGGGGACGGCGGTGAGCACGTATTCGCCAGAGGCCTGGCTGAGGGTTCCGACGCGTGTCCCCACGACCTGTATCTGGGCATCGGCCAACCCGCGGCCCGATGAGGCCTCGGTGACCTTGCCTCGAATTGTGCCGGTAGCGGCTTGTGCGTTCAGCGCCAGCGGGGCTGCGAACAGCATCCCCACGGCGCACCACGCACGGCGAACAAAGAGAGCGGTCATGCACGTCCTCCGGACGAACAGAGCAGAAGACCCCGGTGCCGACGGCGCGAGTCGCCGCTCGGTGGGGAGAGCGGGTCAAGGTTACCTTCGGTTGGGGAACCGGGCAACGCGGGTTGCGCCCCGTTATGTGTGGCCGCTGGCGGGATGTCTGTCGCAGCGGCCGCTTGCTGGTGACCGAAGTCCGGTTGGGAAAGTACTCAGGACACTGCATCAGACCCGTCGTCAGCCGAATGCCCCAGCCACTTCGCACCCTGCATCTGGACCGCACGACCTCCGAGACCGCGCCGGCTGCCGCCGACGTGCTGGCACTGCGTGCTCGCGATGGCGAGGCCGGGGCGTTCACGGCGCTGGTGGAGCATATGCAGCCCCGCGCGATCCGCTTTGCGGCACAGATGACCGGCGCCAGCCGCGACGACGTCGATGACATCGTGCAGGACGCCTGGGTGCGCACCTACCGCGCCCTGCCGCGCTATGACTCCAGCCGGTCATTCGAGAGCTGG
>JANPFJ010000176.1:0-3433 GCA_031423355.1 Gemmatimonadaceae bacterium
GTGATGCGCGTGCGGAAGAACTCATCGAGCGACAGTCCCGACGCGCGCTCCACGACGCAGCCGAGGATGTCCGTGTTGTAACCGTACACGAATGCCGCGCCCGGCTGCTGGACAAACGGCAATGCGCCGAGCCGGTCCATCGAGGTGCAGATCGGCTCGTCCTTGTCGGCGGTGTACCACCCCCGGCCCGCCGCAGGACCGAGCCCCACTGCACGGTACTGCTCCGACACCTGGGCATCCGTTCCGTACGAGATGCCAGAGGTGTGGGTGAGCAGGTCGCGAATCGTGATCTGGCGCCGTGCGGCGACGGGAGTCGTCGTTCCGGCGAGTTGCACCGTCGTCTTTGCGAACGAGGGCATGTAGTCACTCACGCGATCATCGAGCGACAGCTTGCCCTGCTCCACCAGCGCCAAAATCGCAACGCTGGTCAGCGCCTTCGTCTGCGACGCGATGCGGAAGATCGCGTCGGGCGCCATACGTCGGGCGCTGGCGCGGTCGGCCCACCCAACTGCGCGTTCGTAGTAGACCTTGCCATCACGCAGGACGAGCGCGACGGCACCGGTGATCGTGCTGTCGGCGACCGCCCGTTCGAGCAGCGAATCGATTCTCGCGAGCCGTGCCCTGGTAGCGTTCGGCGCACGCGTGTCAGGAGCCGCGAATCCCACCTGAGCCTGCAGTGACGGTGCTGCAGCCAGCAGGAGGACGAAAAGCGCCCGACGCAGCGCCGCTGGCGGCGTGAGATAGAATGTTGTTGTCATAGGGCCAGAATGCCCGCCGGCACCAACTTCAGCAAGTGAGTCTCCATGCGCTGGCTCCCGATCGCCCTGTTCTCCCTCGGTGCCTGTGCGGGGCGCCAGCGGCAGCCCACGTGGGTCAACCCACACGCCGGGGAGGCGATCGGTACCGTCCGAGAGATGTACGACGGCCGGCTGACACCGGCGCTCGCCGCCACCACCTTCCGGAACATCGACCGGCTCTTCCCGACGCGGGTCATCGCGAGCGGTCCGACGGTGGTCCCGCTCCTGCCGGCGAGCTCGCCACTCACCACCGTGACGTGCACGTCGCGCGGCCAGGTGGTCACACTGGATGAGTACATTCGGCTCAATCGGGTGAGCGGCCTGCTGATGCTGAAGAACGGTCGCATTGTGCTCGAGCGATACGCACTGGGGGCGACGCCGGAGACGCATTGGATGTCGATGTCCGTCGCCAAGTCGATCACGTCGACGCTGATCGGAGTTGCGCTGCACGAGGGGAAGATCGCATCGATCCAGGATCCAGTGACGAAGTACGTGCCGTCACTGGCCGGCAGCGCCTACGATGGTGTCACGGTCCGACAGATCCTGATGATGGCGTCGGGTGTCAAATGGAATGAGACGTATACCGATCCGGCGTCGGACCGTCGACGGCTGCTCGAGGCGCAGATCGCGCAGACGCCAGGGGCCGCGCTGGCGCTGATGGCCGCGCTGCCGCGCGCAGTCGCCGCCGGGTCAGCTTTCAACTACAGCACCGGCGAGACACTCATCGCCGGCGAGGTGGTGCGAGGTGCCGTGGGCACGTCGCTATCGGAATATCTGAGCGAGAAGCTCTGGAAACCACTCGGCATGGAGAGCGATGCGAGCTGGTGGCTTGATGCACCGGATGGACACGAGATCGCGGGCAGCGGAATCTCGGCATCGTTGCGGGATTATGCGCGGTTCGGTCAGTTCTTCCTGACGGGCGGGGTGGTGGCCGGACGTAGACTGTTGCCGGAAGGTTGGATGACGGAAGCTGGATCGCCGAAGACCCTCACCAGTGGTCGCACGGTACAATACGGCTACATGTGGTGGCCGGTGGAGGCGCCTGCTGGAACGGTGAACGCGAACGCCTTCTCCGCGCAGGGCATCTTCGGTCAGTCGATTTACATCAACCCGCGGGAGCAGGTGGTGATCGTGCAACTGGCGGCGCAGACACGGCCCGTCGACGGGGAGGTGCTGACGCCCGAGGACTGTTTCGGCGCGATGACTGAACAGGTGCGCTTGCGGTAAGCGGGTGACGCGAGCCGCCTGCGCAACCCAACTCGTACGCTTCCCCTGCGAGGCCAGAGCGGAGAATTTGACTCCCGGCTCGACCAGACCGAAGGTCGCAAGCAAAAGTCGAAGTTGTCGGAGGCGCAGCTGTCCGTGATCCTGCGCCCGCCGACGCCGGCGTGCCGCTCGCGGCTGGGCCGAGTCGAGTGCGGCGGCGCATGAAGCGGAATCTGCTCGCCCGCGCGGGCAGGTCACCATGCGGGCAGGGCTGTGTTGTCGTCGGATCACTCTTTCGTACCCTGGAGCATCGATTGCGTCGACCCTGTGCGATCCGGCCGAGTGCGGCCTTGCTCTTCGCCGCGCTGGCCTTCCCTGCCCTCGCGACCGCACAGCGCGGAACCGGCACAGAGTGGCCAGTCTACGGCGGAGATCCAGGCCACACCCGGTACTCGTCCCTCGATCAGATCGACTCGTCCAATGCGGCGAAGCTCGAGGTCGCGTGGCGATGGAGCGCGCGCAACCACGGGCCGAATCCGCTCGCCGCGAGCCAGACGACGCCCATCTACGTGAAGGGTCTGCTCTACGCGAACGCCGGCATGACGCGCAACGTCGTCGCCATCGATCCGGCGACTGGTGAGACCATCTGGACCTATCGCATGGACGAGAGTGCGCGGCTCGAGAACGCGCCACGTGTGAACTCGGGACGCGGCGTGTCGTACTGGTCGGACGGCCGCGGTGACGATCGCATCTATGTCGTGACGCCCGGCTATCACCTCGTCGCACTCAATGCCGCCACCGGTCGGCCGATCACCGGCTTCGGGCGCAACGGCGTCGTCGACCTCCAGCTGAATCTCCGGACGCGCGCCGGTGTGGTGATGAACGGCTTGATCGGTGCGAGCTCGCCGGCGGCCGTCATCGGTAACGTGCTGGTCGTGGGCGCCGCGCTCCACGTGGGCATGCGGCCACCGTCGAAGACGAATACGCCCGGCGACGTGCGCGGGTTCGACGCGCGCACGGGACGCCTGCTCTGGACCTTCCACACCATTCCGGAGCCGGGCGAGTTCGGGCACGACACCTGGCTCGAAGGTTCGGCCGCCTATTCGGGCAACACCGCCGTGTGGGCGCAGATCTCGTGGGACGCGGCGCTCGGCTACGTGTATCTCCCAACCGAGGCGGCGACGGGCGACTACTACGGTGGGCACCGACCGGGCAACAACCTCTTCTCGACGAGCATCCTCACGCTCGACGCGCGCACCGGCAAGCGGGTGTGGCACTACCAGACCATCCATCACGACATCTGGGACTGGGACAACCCCAACGCGCCGATCCTCGCCGACCTGACGATCGCCGGCCGAGCGCGACGGCTCGTCGCGCAGATGACGAAGCAGGGGTTCGTCTTCGTGCTCGATCGCGTGACGGGCGAACCG